>JBLFWU010000025.1:0-39963 GCA_047610985.1 Nitrospinales bacterium
GAGTGATAAATGTAAAGAGAAGAATACCGCCGAGAATAGCAGTCCATGAATACGCAGTCAGACTGACCTTCATAAGGTCTTTCGCCAACCGATCGTATTTTCCAGACATCACAGGATCTTCTTCACGGACACGAATTCCAATGAACTCGATTAGCATACAGAAAATCGGCACTGCAAGAACAAAACTACCGAAATAAAGATGCTGCTGATTCGCCACCCAGAGAATGATTCGACTAGGAGCAAATTCATAATTATTGTAATCCTCCGGCCCTAACTCCGGCGCAGGATAGCCGCTAATCGGCCCCTTAAGTGGATTACCTTCCCAGTCCTTATAGAAAACGTCCTGGCCCCACTCAATTTCTGGTTCGCCTTCGCCTTCAACTGCCTCTTCTGCCAAAACTTCTTTGGCAAAGGCCTCTTCAGCAAAAACTTGCTCAGCAAATGCTTCTTTCGCATCTGCAATGCCGGTCATTCCTGGAATCAGGTAAATGGCGATTGCCAAAACCAACCCCAGTGCAAATGTACCGATGTTTCGAGTCTTTTTCCCCAACATGGTTTTAACCTCCTTTTAGGTCTGATCAGGACCTGTTGCTAGTATTACCAAACTTAATTTAGGTACCAATATATAAAAAAACTTGCCTTGTACTTGATTCACTTTTTCAGACTGATTTAAAAAAAACCAGCAAAACTAAAAAACTTTACCAACCAAAAATCTCCCGCCAATAAAAGCCTGTCGGGCGACTTAAAACCAGTAATAAAACAAAATCAATAAATTCAATAACTTCTGTTTTTACAAGGGTTTTGAGACCCTTTTCAAACAGCTTTTTTTTGGCGCACAAGTGCCCAAAATGATGGTGATTAAACCATAGCCTTCAGTAGGTGTCAAGTCAAAATCTAACCCGCTAACCCTGAAAATATAATGTTTTCAGGGTTTTTTGTCAAGGCCTTCCATCCGCAATTTTACCGAATTGGCATGACCTCCCAAACCTTCCATTTCCGCCAGTATTGTTACTGTTTTGCCACAACTTTGTAACGCTTCCTTTGTATAGGAAATCAGACTGGTGCGCTTGATAAAATCGTAAACACCAAGGGGAGACGAAAAACGTGCCGTTCCACTAGTGGGCAAAACGTGATTTGGGCCTGCAAGGTAGTCTCCCATAGCCTCAGGCGTATAATGACCCATAAATATGGCTCCGGCATTATTTACCTTTTCGACCCATTCTGACGGATTTTCAACGGATAGCTCCAGGTGTTCAGGGGCTATTTTATTAGCCATCTCCACCGCTTCCAACAACGATTTGGTTACCAGCAAACAACAGTTATTCCTCAAGGAAACCTCGGCAATGGCCTTTTTACTCAAGGCTTTCACTTGTTTCTCCAACTCCTGTCGGACATTTTCAGCCAGCATAGCATCTGGTGTCACAAGAATAGGAACCGCATCTTCATCGTGCTCCGCTTGAGAAAGCAGGTCTGCTGCAACGTAAGCTGGGTTGGCCGAGCTATCTGCGACAATCAATATTTCGCTAGGGCCAGCAATCATATCGATATCAACGATCCCAAAAACCAACCTTTTAGCTAAAGCCACAAAGATATTTCCAGGCCCAACAATTTTATCCACCCGCGGGATCGTATCTGTGCCAAAGGCCATCGCAGCGATGGCCTGAGCTCCGCCCACCTTATAAATTTCTGTCACCCCCGCTAGATCTGCCGCCACCAAAACATGCGGTCGCGTCACAGCATCGGGAAAGGGCGAACACATTACCACCCGCTCTACCCCCGCAACTTTTGCCGGAATTGCATTCATCAGCACCGATGAAGGATAAGAAGCCTTGCCGCCAGGAACATAAATCCCTGCGACTGCAAGCGGTCGCACCATCTGACCGAGCATGACGCCATCCTCTTCATAAGACCATGACTCCTGCTTTTGTCTTTCATGGAACAGACGAATTCTTTTTGCTGCTTCCTTGAGCGCGGCAAGCTCTTCTGGCTTTACTTCCTTATAAGCTGCAGCTATCTCCTCTGCGCTCACCTTGATTTTCTCCAAAGGCAGGGTGTGACGATCAAACCGGTGTGTCAGCTGCAATACCGCTGCATCACCCTGCTCTTTCACATCATTTAAAATCTTTCGGACTGTTTCATCCTGCACGAATAAATCCATATTCGATCGATTCACTAAAGCATCCACCACATCCTGGTAATCCGAGTCCGAAAACTTGCAAACTTTCATTTTAAAAAACCACCTCTATTAAAAAGACATCTCATCAAGAATTTTTTTGGTCTTACCACCTTCACACAATCCCGACTGCGCAATAAGCTCCAAATGTGTTTTAAGGAACTTCAAATCTTCCGGGTAATCAACATCGTACCAGACTGGCAATAGCTCTAAAGAAACGCTCGCTTTCTTTACACAGCTTAATGTTTCATTCAGAACTTGGCTTGTTCCCCATGCAATGCCACCAAACACCTCAGAAACCTTGCCCGTCATTGCAATCAGATAATAACCCCCATCGGTACTGGGGCCCAAAATCAAGTCCTTATCTGATGTTAAAGCTTCGTTAATATATGAAACAGGTAAAGAAGGGCTATCCGACCCAATGATAACCACCTTTTTATACCCATCAGCAAAACGGTCAACAAAGGCCTGGCGCATTTTGTCTCCCAGATCTTTTCCTTGCTGAATAAACAGCCTCGTATCAGAACTCTCTATTCCGTTAAAGAACCCAGAAATACTAGATGGCGAGATCGCCACAAAGCAATCAGCATTGTGCACTAGTCTGATTTTTTCCAGGCTGTCCTCAACAAAGCAGGTATAAAGCCTTAGAATGGTTTCATCGTCAAGCGAAGAACTCAAACGGGTTTTAACCTGACCCAGAACAGGATCACGCGCAAACAAAATAACCGCATTATCTTTTAATTTTTCCATTTACCATTCTGTATGAGGCCCCAACGAACCGCCAGTGCCATTTTTTCAATACTCGTTAACCTAATACACCATTTAGCCTTTAACTAATAGGTCACCCATACTCCCTCTCAATAGAGTGGGCCGATAGAGGGGGGGGTTGACTCAACGCGTAAAGGCTCATAAACTTCAAGCATTACTTATATCGCCTCTTTACAAGGAACACTCACCATCCTCGATTTAGACCTTTCTATATTCTACTGGATCAACCAGCATTTTCAATCCCGAATGATGGACAAGTTCATGCTGTTTGTTACCATAAAAGAAAACTTTTATGGTGCCGGGATTGTCTGTGCCATTGCCCTTCTCGGAGTATACAAGCATCGCGGACTCGCTTTCCTTGTTGCTGCTGGCATCGCCATCGGTCTAGCCGATGCTATAGGCCATAACATTTTTAAAGAAGGCATCGAGCGACTTCGTCCATGCCATGTTCTGCCGCAAGACATAATAGGTATTGTCAGCTGTTCAAACAGTTTTTCATTTCCTTCCAACCATGCGGCAAATTCATTTGCGGCAGCGACTCTCTTGAGCCTCTGCTTTCGCAATACCACCCTACTGGTTTTTGCTTTCGCGTTGATCGTTTGCTACTCAAGAGTTTATTTAAGAGTGCATTACCCCAGCGATGTGGTAGGTGGAGCCATTTTAGGAGCCTGCATGGGTTATCTAGGTTATCGTGTTTATGGCAGGGTATTACAGTATATAAAACCCTGACCGGCCTTGTTCCATGAACGCTAAAAGTTCAAAAAGCCTAAAAAGAATCCTTATCATCAAATTGAGCGCGTTGGGAGACGTTGTTCATACTTTACCCGTTCCCCGTACCCTGCGACAGGAATATCCGGACGCTTTCATCGCGTGGATGATCGAAGAACGTTATAAGGAGCTTTTGCACAACAATCCAGACATCGACGAAATTATCACCATCCGCACAAAAGTCTGGCGCAAAAACTTGAACAAGGAGACCTTCAATGAAATTCTGCAAATAATAAAAAGTCTTCGTCAGAAAAAATTTGACGTGGTTTTCGATTTACATGGACTGATTAAAAGCGGCATCATCGCGATGTTGAGTGGAGCAAAAACTAAAGTTGGGTTCCACAGAAAAAACTGTAAGGAAAAAATCAGCTCCATCTTCACCAATATAAAAGGACCTTATATGGCCGGTGGGACTCATGTTGTCGACATGTACCTGACTCTGGTGCAATCCGCATTGGGTATACAAAACGAAGTGAAGCAGTTTCCAATTTCCATCCCTGAAGCTCAGGAACAAAAAATCGAAGACTTTTTCCAGAGCCATCCCGAACTCACCGCTAAACCGATTGTGGGGATCAATCCCGGTGCTGGATTCGAAAGCAAACTTTGGGAGATGGAAAGGTTCGCCAAATTAGCCGATCGCATTGTGGATGAAATGGGCTATTCCATACTATTACTCTGGGGACCGGGAGAAGAACAAAAAGCCAAACAAGTTGCAGCATTCATGAAGCAAAAAAACTGGATCGCCCCAGCCACCACAATTCAGGAATCTATAGCTCTTTACAAACGCCTCAAACTACTGGTAAGTTGTGATTCTGGGCCGCTTCATCTTTGCTCGGCATTAAGCATCCCTACGGTATCGCTATTCGGGCCAACGGATCCAGTAAGAAACGGTGCGTATGGATTGCACCACGAAACGGTTTATAAAATGCTTCCCTGTAGTTTTTGTTGGAAAAGGAAATGCCCCTTGGGCACTGACGAATGTATGCAGAAAGTGACCGTAGACGATGTATTTGAAGCTGTTCAATCCAATCAAACAAACAACAATAAAGTGGAGTGATTAATGGGAATCGATAAAGAGTTACTGGATATTCTGGTTTGTCCTAAATGTAAGGGCGATCTTGAACTTAGCGAGAAAGAAGACAGTCTCAACTGTAAACCCTGTAGCCTGAGGTATCCCATTAAAGACGATATTCCTGTCATGCTTATTGACGAAGCCCTACCTCTCTAAATTTAGCTGACGCAAATACTTTTCCACAACATCGCTCTACTCCGGGTCGTACAACCGCTCCGTAACAATTGACATCTCGTATGAAGCCACTCCTCAGATCCATTGAGTATCGAATCAAGCTAATCATCTGGGTTCTATTTCGGTTTTTTTCAGGAGGGAATGCTCCTCTTGTACCTCTCCCTGTTGATTTTTCAAAAATTTCCAATGTACTGGTGGTTCGTCCCGATCGACTGGGTGACGTTGTTCTATCAACACCGGTCTATGAATCATTGAAGCTTTCTTTTCCTCATTTAAAAATCACTGTCATGGTAAACCCCATCCAGGCGGGGATACTCGAAGATAATCCGCATCTACATAAAATAATTTTAATGCGACGCAGGCGATTCTGGCGAGCCATTAGGCAATCGCGCAAAGAAAAGTTTGACCTCGCTATTACGCTCAACAAAAAATTCAGTGCCACGGCAACCTTTTTCACCCTTTGTGCGAATGCTTCAATAACTGCCGGCTATCGCCATTCGCAAAGTTCATGGGGGTACAATATACAACTACCTGTCGAAGGCCTGCCCTGCCACGAAATTGAAAACAATCTGGCATTACTAAAACATATGGGGTTACCGCAAATTAGCCAACAGCCACGAATCTATTTTAATGATGGCGAAAAGCAAAAAGTTGCAGACATCATAAACTCCAACAAAAAAATACGGCCTTTGATTCTTGTCAAAACCGGAACTCGCATCCCTAAATGGGGGTGGCAATGGGAAAAGTTTCAGGTTGTCATAGAACATATACTAAAGAATAATATTGCCGATATCTGGTTGATAAATGGACCCGGGGAAGAAGTCGAACTAGAATCCCATATTTCAAAAATGGAATTCAAACCACGATTATTGCCGCTGGTGAAAGTAAAAGAACTTGCGCTTTTGATGCAACAATGCGATCTTCTTTTTTGTAACCATACGGGCATCATGCACCTTGCCTCGGCAGTTGAAAAACCCGCTTGCGTTATATTCAAGCATGGGGAAATCCAACGCTGGGGCCCAAGACACCCGACAAGTGTGGTTCTCGATGACAGGCATCAAGATACTCTTACGCCCGAAACCGTTATCAACACCCTCAAAGAAATTCTGAAAGACTAAACTCCATGAACAGCGAACAAAATAAAACTTCATCTAACTCAGGCATAGCAACTTCCGGATTGATTTTCAACGAACCGGTTGTATTCGAGTTGGGGTCGCCCGGTCGCAAGGCCTATTCCCTGCCCTCCTGCGATGTGCCGGAGATCGAAATAGAAACCTTGCTACCACCAGATGAAATTCGCGACCCAATTGAAGAGCTTCCAGAGTTATCCGAGCTCGATGTCGTGCGTCATTACACACGGTTGTCGCAATGGAATTTCAGTATCGATACCAATTTTTATCCATTGGGATCATGCACCATGAAGTACAACCCAAAAATCAACGAAACGCTGGCGCGCCTGCCCGGTTTTGCAGCACATCACCCCATGTCTGCCGATGAAGACTCACAAGGTAGCTTGCAACTGATGTACGAATTACAGGAATGTCTCAAAGAAATAAGCGGTATGGACCACGCCAGCCTGCAACCCGCAGCGGGTGCACAAGGCGAGTTTGCAGGGATGCTGATGATTCAGGCTTATCACACAGCAAATGGGAATCCGCGAAGAAAAGTGTTACTTCCCGATTCCGCACACGGCACCAACCCTGCCAGCGCAAACCTTTGTGGTTATAAATCTGTGCAAATACCTTCTAACTCCGAAGGCCTGATCGACATAGATAAGTTGGAAGCCGTTATGGACGAAGAAACTGCAGCTATCATGTTGACCAACCCTAATACTTTGGGAATGTTTGAAAAAGACATCTTAAGAATAACCGAAATCGTGCACAGCAAAGGTGGACTGGTTTACTGTGATGGCGCAAACTTAAACGCGGTTATGGGAATCGTAAAAATGGGAGAAATGGGGATAGATGTTTTGCATATCAACCTGCATAAAACCTTTTCGACTCCACATGGTGGAGGCGGACCCGGTGCAGGCCCCGTCTGCATCAAAAATATTCTTGAACCTTATCTACCGAAACCAGTCGTAGAGAAAAAAGGGCAGAACTATTTTTTAAATTATGAGCGCCCCGAAAGTATCGGAAAGTTGAAAGTGTTCAACGGCAACTTCGGAATGTTACTGAGAGCCTATGTCTACATCCGCACCCTCGGGCCCGAAGGGATTCTCGAAGCCGCGCAATCAGCCGTATTAAACGCAAACTACATTCGTGCAAAACTAAAAGACACTTTCCATCTACCTTTCACAGGAGCTAGCCTGCACGAATGCGTGTTCAACGACAAAGGCCAGGGAATCAGCACGATGGATTTTGCTAAAGAACTCATCGACCATGGGTTTCACCCGCCAACGGTTTATTTTCCTCTGATCGTAAAAGGCGCTTTGATGATCGAGCCAACGGAAAGTGAATCAAAAGAAACGCTCGACATGTTTATAGAATCGATGAAGTCCATCGCCCAAAAAGGCCATGAAGACCCCGACAGCTTTCACGATGCGCCGCGTCTGCCGAAAGTATCTCGTCCCGATGAAGCGAGAGCGGCACGTCAGCCTGTCCTTCGATGGCGCCCTGGTAGCGGCAAGGACAACTAACAAAAAGTTACTCACCCCTCCGCATGTCATCGTGAATGAATCTAGGGAGTGTGGCGATTTACGCCAGAAAAAATCAATCTATTTTGCAATAAGGAGTGCGGTCACCAGAACTAAAACCGCAGTTGTAATAATACCCGCCCCAAACAGGTTGAGAATCAACCCTGCCTTAGACATTTTTGGGATACTAACCCATCCACTGCCGAACACAATGGCGTTCGGTGGAGTTGCCACCGGTAACATAAAAGCAAACGAAGCCGCCAATGTTGCTGGCACCATAAAAAATAACGGGTGAATCGTTGCTGCTACTGCCGCCATACCCAGTATAGGAAGGATCATCGTTGTCGTTGCGGTATTCGAAGTAAGCTCTGTCAAAAAAGTAACGGCAAGGCAAATAACAAGTACCGTTAACCACAACGGCCAGTCCGAAACTCCGACAAGTTTCGCGCCAATCCATTTATCAAGGCCACTCACGCCAAACCCCGCCGCCAGTGCAAAACCGCCGCCAAAAAGAATCAAGATCCCCCAAGGAGTTTTTGCTTGCACGGTTTTCCAATCCAAGGCAAACCATTCTGTTTTACCATTCAAGTCAATGCCCTTGGTGCCATTTACAGGAAAGACTAGTAATAAAATTCCCATAGCAATAGCAACGGTGGAGTCATGTAAGTATTTTGGGTTTTCAAAAATATTCGACCACCCAGGGAGAATAAAATCTCCTATCACAATGGGCCGCCTGAAAATCCATAACAAAGCGGTAAGACAAAAAATGGTGGCTACTATTTTTTCTGCACGGCTCATCAAACCCAACGCATCGATTTCTTTCTGAATGATTCCACTTTCTCCGCCTTCAATCTGATTCATTGGAAAAGGCGAGACAAAATAACAAAGATACATCCACGTTATCGGGATAAATATCAGGACGATAGGGAAAGCCATTGTCATCCACTTAAAAAAACTGATTTCTGGGTTATCCGGAAAAAGTTCTTTGTAGAACCCTGCAAAAACAATATTCGGCGGCGTTCCTATAGGAGTACCAACACCGCCAATGCTAGCAGAGTAGGCCAACCCCAACATGAGGACGAGTCCCAATCCGTTTTCAATTTTCTTTTGTGACTCAGAATTTCGTTCGCCGTTTAAGGAAGCGTCCAGAGCGATTTGCCTTACCACCGCCATTGCAACCGGAAGCATCATCATTGTGGAAGCGGTGTTGGAGATCCACATCGACAAAAACGCAGTGGCTATCATGAATCCTAAAACGATGCGTTTAGGGTCCGTCCCCATAGCACTGATGATCCATAACGCTAGACGTTTATGAAAGTTCCATTTCTCCATGGCGAGAGCAATCATGAATCCGCCAAGGAATAAAAAAATAAGATGGTTAGCGTAGTTGGGAGCAACCTGCTTGCTCGGCATGATACCGAGCAGTGGGAATAATACCAGCGGCAACAGAGCGGTGACTGCAAGCGAGGTACCCTCGCCGACCCACCACACCGCCATCAAAGACGCAACGGCAAACATGCGTTGTCCGCTTTCACTCATGCCTTCAGCAAGCGGCATGAGTAATATTGAGCAAAACAAAGCAAGGCCGATTAATAAAACAACGATTTGTTTTTTGAAAGATGTTTCCACTCAAGGATACTAACGCTTTAAGCCTTTTCGCACAAGCGAAGCAAAGAAAAAGCCAACCCTCCCCCAGCCCCTCCCTATGAAGGGAGGGGAGGTAAATTTTTCAATATTGCCTCAAAGACACCGTCTAGGTTTTCATAAACATCATGATTGGTAAAACGTAAAAACCTTATCTCTAACTCTTCGATAGTCTTTTGGCGAATTTTATCGGCCTGAGCAGCCGCTTCATTGAAATGGGAATCTCCATCAATTTCAATTGCAAGTTTTGCAGCGGGACAATAAAAAGCTAAAATGTATCGGTCAACACTATACTGTCTACGAAACTTGTACCCGTTAGCCTGCTTGTTACGTAAAGCCTGCCACAAAGCCACCTCGGCTGGAGGCATTTGCTTGCGCAAAGACCTTCTCTTTCCCTTTACATTATTTTTGTTAAATATCTTTGCCATTTCCAATATCCCCTCCCTTCATAGGGAGGGGCCAGGGGAGGGTTGGATTTAAAACCTGTTATGACTTTTTACTAGCAGGGCACTAAAAAACATTTATTTTTTTTATAAAGCAAGCCTATCTGACACTTGCCCTATCAATATCTACATCGGAAAATAAATTACTACTAATTTTTCTTTTGGATAGAGGGCTTTCATAACTTTTCGCAGTTCATCATGTGCAAATTTTAATGACTTAATATCCTCATCCACATTTTTTATAATTGTTTATGTTATTCCCTTATTGAGGTCATCAATAAATTAGACGACACATCTATCCTTTCGAGGAGGCAAGCTATTCTATTTAATATTTCTTGAGGTTGGAGTATATGCAGCTTTTGTTATAAAGAGTACAAATCCTATCACTACATTCAATTATTGAGCACATAGTAACAGAAAACAAAAATTGCCTGAGTGGGTTTGCAGCATTCGGAAGACTAAACGTAATTAGCCCGATGTAGAGAAAAAAACTCTATATCACTTCAGCGAGTTGCTGATTAGTGGGAACTAGATGCAGAACCAGAAAGGATTTGATTTATTTTGAGGGTGGAGACGATGTGGCTATCCATCCCCAATTGGGTGGGGGTGTAGCCCAATGCCAAAGCGACCAACTGCGGGAGATGCAGGATGGGAATGGATTGGTTTTTCTTTTGCAATAATTCTATTTCAGGCTGATAAGAATCGAGACTCAGGTGACAAAGCGGACATCCCGTTGCCACAACATCGGCACCGTGATCAATTGCATCCACCAAAGCATTACCAGACATACCGAGTGAAGCATCTTTGTTCATCATCACGATTGGGAAGCCACAACATTTAACGCGACTCGGATAGTAAACCGGAGTTGCTCCTAATGCTGCAAAAATATCTTCCATACCTGTGGGATTGTCCGGATTCTCGAAGTCGGAGTTTTCAGAAGGACGCAAAACATAACAGCCATAAAATGCCGCAACTTTTAATCCTGTCAGAGGTCGTTTGATACGGGACTTCAACCTTGCCATGCCTTCTTCCGTTGCGAGGATGTTGGCGAAATGCTTGATTCTAGATGTACCGTTGTATTGATGGCCGCCATCTTCGAGAATGTCGTTTACTTTTTCTTTGTACTCTTTGCTTTCGTTCAGATGCGCTTCGGTTTTTTTCAACGTTCCCTGACAAGTGGAACAGATGGTGACAATATCAAGCCCCTGCTTTTCAGCAATGGAAAATGTACGTGCGTTCAAGGCATCGGCCAATAACGGACTCTTTTCTGAAACCACACCCGCACCACAGCAGGACGCGCTTTTCATTTCGACAAACTCAAAGCCCAATCCTTCTGCTGCTTTGGTTGTGGAGAGCATCAACTCTCGAGTCGCCCCTTTGGCGACACATCCTGTAAAAAGGGCGAACTTCATTGATCCAACTCCTTGAATATACGTTTAACGTCATCGACTTCGTCAATGGAATGATGAATGACCGGTGGTACTTTTCCTTTGAGCAACATTCTGAGTCCTATAGGAATCAGACTGAGTAGACCGGGGATATTGAAAAAACCCATCGATTCAACTGGAATTCTATTTTCGTTCAGGTTGCCACTTCTCTTAACAGAATTGGTAAAAGACAATGCATGACGTGCGCCATTATTGTTATGCACTCCATTATCCAATGCCACGGTCATGATTTCTTTTATGCGATCGAAAGGACGTGCTGGTTTTGGGCATCGTTCCACACACTCTCCACAATGAGTACAATCCCAAATTCCTCCTGGCTCACTCAAATCCTGCACACGTTGCAGTGTTTTTGAATCGCGAGAATCGCCGACAAACCTTTGCGCTTTCGCCAATGCGGCAGGTCCAAGAAAATTATCATCCACTTCCAAAGTGTTGCAATCCGAATAACAAGCACCACACATGATGCAGGTGCTGGCATCATCGATGACAAGGAACTCTTCTTGTGACTGAAGTCTTTCTTTTTCCGGTGCTTCGTCTTTTGGCTCTAGATAAGGTTTTACTTTATTGATTTTGTCCCAGAACGGGGTGAAGTCGACCACGAGATCTTTAATCGGTTTCATATTCCCCAGTGGTTCCAGGGTAATCGTGTCGTCATTATCTAAGAGATGCTCTCCCTGACGTTGGCAAGCCAACAAAGCGTGGCCATTAGCCTTGACTGCACAAGAACCACAAATGGCACTACGGCAGGACATTCTGTAAGAGAGACTTCCGTCCAGAGTCCATTTGATCTCGTTCATGCAATCCAGAAGTGTGGCACCGTCAGGAATATCCAACTCAAACTCTTCAAAGTAAGGCTCGGGTTGTTTTTCTGGATTGAACCGTTTGATTCTAAATGTTGCCATCAATAAGTTCTCTCAGTGACTGGAAATTTAGTAATAACTACGGGTTTGGTTTTTATGACAAACCCATCCGGCGAATCATAGACCATAGAGTGATGCAGGAATTTTTTATCATCCCGTTTCGGGAAGTCCGTCCTGGAGTGACCGCCCCGGCTTTCCTGTCTGTAAAGAGCTGCCGCAGCGATGACTTCTGCCATTCTCAGCATATTTCCCAATTCCATAATCTCATAAATTTCAGTATTAAACACTTTGCCTTTATCCGTTACTTTACCTTTTTTGAACCGCAGCTGCAGTTCTTTAAGGGTATCGATACAGACTTTCAGCTTTTTCTCATCGCGAAAAACACCGCAATGGCTCATCATAATTTCTTTCATGTCTTCTCGAATATCATTGTAACTTTCGCTGCCATCTCTTTGGAAAACATCCTCAAACTTTTCTAATACTTTGGCTTTTTCCTGCCCTTCATTTACGTTACCAAAGTCTTTACCTCTTGCGTATTCCAAGACAGATTTACCCGCACGTTCGCCAAACACAACGGCATCAAGAAGGGAATTTGTTCCCAACCGGTTTCCGCCGTGAACTGACACACAGGCACATTCACCAGCTGCGAAAAACCCATTCATTTTGGTTCCTTCTGCATCAAGAATGACATGACAGAACTTATCTACAGGAATTCCGCCCATGGAATAATGTGCGGTGGGTTGAATAGGAATAGGGTCTGTAATACAGTCAATACCGAGAAAGTCGATTGCCAATTGTCGAACTTGTGGAAGACGTTCCATGATGCGCGCTTCGCCAAGATGTCGAAGATCGAGATTGATGCAGTCTTCACCGTTGACACCGCGACCCGCATCCATTTCGCTTTGCTCGGCACGAGAAACAATATCGCGCGGTGCAAGTTCCATTCGGGAAGGCGCATAGTTTTCCATGAACCGCTCGCCTTTACCATTGAGCAGGTAAGCTCCTTCGCCACGAGCCGCTTCAGAAAATAAAATACCCTGACGGAATAACCCAGAAGGGTGGAACTGAACAAATTCAGGATCTTCAAGTGGAATGCCAACTTCCAACGCTGCTATCACACCATCAGCAGTACTGGCAAAGGCATTCGATGTGATTTTATATACGCGCCCATAACCGCCGGTACAAAAAACTACCGCCTTAGCTCTTATAACTTCTACTTCCCCCGTCTGAATATTACTGACGACAACCCCATTACAACGGTCGCCATCAACAATGAGAGAATGCATATACCATTCATTATAAATTTTGACGGACTTCTCATTCTTCATCAACTGCTCGTGAAGAGCATGCAGAATAGCGTGTCCAGTTCGGTCGGCTGAATAACAGGCTCGGGGTTTTGAGTGGCCTCCAAAACTACGTTGGGCTATCTTTCCTTCTGGAGTACGACTGAATACACAACCCATATGTTCTAGCTCATAGATAATTCGGGGAGCTGCCTTGACGTACTCTTCAACGGCATCTTGATCATTGAGAAAATCACCGCCCTTGACGGTATCATACATATGCTCTTCCCAACTATCCGGCTCGGAATTTCCAAGTGAGGCGGCTATTCCTCCCTGCGCTGCTCCTGAATGTGAACGGGAAGGATAAACCTTGGTCAGCACAGCTACATCAAGCTCTTTAGATGCTTCTATAGCGCAACGCATACCAGCCAGACCGGCACCTATTATCACCACATCATGTTCAATCACAAAAGCACCTCAAAACAGGGACTACTTATTAATTCTAATCTAATGACAAGGCAAACCTTACCAAATCAGCTCGATCTTGACTATATTCCGAAACGCCCTAAACATAAAAACCATTGAAAAAACAAAGAAAACCTAGTTGGATTTCGTTCGGGGAGGTAGTAAATCAGGGCACTTACCTGACATAAAATCGAGGGAGAATTTAAACATTTCCCCCCATTGAAAGTCAAGCAAAATGAGATTGGGGTTGCAAAACTCCGGCAAGCCCATCATAATAAGATCTGCCAAAGAGAGCGAATAGTAAGCTATTGAAATTTAAAGGCTCTAGACCCCCTCCGCCCGCTAGCCATAAAGACATATGGCAATAATCCATTAGGTCGAGAAGACGTTTTCCCGTAACGCAATAATCTTTCAAATTACTCGCAGTCGTTACTGCGATATGGAGTATTTTTTTGGAACTTCTTAATTTCGAATCTTTACCACTTCCCGAGTCCCTTTTAAAGGGCATTCGAGACGCTGAATTCAAAACCTGCACCCCTATTCAAAGCAAATCGCTTCCCATTACCTTGGCGCGAAAAGATCTTGCCGGGCAAGCACAAACCGGAACAGGTAAAACAGCCGCTTTTTTAATCACTCTTTTTACGCGACTACTGGAAAACAAACCCGATCCTGCAGAAAAAGGCAAAGAAGGTCCGCGCGCTCTGGTTCTGGCACCCACCCGGGAGCTTGCACGACAAATTGAAAAAGATGCCTTGTTGCTCGGTAAACATTGTGGTTTTAAAATAGCCTGCATCATCGGCGGAGTCGATTACGAAAAACAACGCAACCAGATCAAAGACGGGGTTGATGTTCTCATCGCCACGCCTGGAAGACTGATCGACTTTTACAAACAAAAATTCTTCAGCCTGAAACGAATTGAAGTACTAGTGGTAGATGAAGCGGACCGTATGTTCGATATGGGGTTCATCGTCGACTTACGCTTCCTCTTCCGCAGTTGTTCTCCCTACAATAAACGACAGACAATGTTGTTTTCGGCCACGCTCAATTATCGAGTAATGGAACTGTGCTACGAGCACATGAACAATCCCACCAAAGTGGTTATTGAACCCGAAAAAGCGGTGGTCGATGAAATTAAGCAATCTCTTTTCCACGTTGGGCAACACGAAAAATTCAATCTTCTGTTGGGACTATTGAAACAGGAAGAAGGAAAAAAGGTTCTCATTTTCTGCAACACAAAGGTAGAAGCAGAACAATTAGAGTGGAAGCTGAACCATAACGATTACAACGCAGGGCAAATAAGCGGCGATCTTCATCAGAATGCCCGCATAAAGGTATTGGAAGATTTCCAGAAAGGTGATCTCTATATTCTGATCGCCACCGATGTCGCATCGCGCGGATTACATGTCGATGATATCACCCATGTCATCAACTACGACCTTCCGCAGGACGCGGAAGACTATGTTCATCGAATCGGCCGGACAGCCCGAGCAGGGAAAAAAGGCACCGCCATCACCTTATGCTGTGAAAATTTTGCGCAACATCTCGAGCGTGTCGAAGTTTACTTAAAAAAGAAAATACCGGTTGCCTGGGCAGAAGAAGAATTATATCTCGATGAAAAACCGGGTACTCCACCCCCAAGTAAACGTCGACACACATCTCCATCCAAAGTAAAAACCGGTTCCAGCAATCGTCCTCGTAGTGGGAAAGGACCCCAGCGAAGGCGCCCCCCAACTAGAGCACGTTCTACCTCCTAGCCAAATCAATCCGCTTCAATCAGTTTTTGAAATTCTTTTTCATCGAGAACGGTTATTTCAAGTTTTTTCGCCTTCGCCAATTTCGATCCAGCATCTTTTCCCGCCACGATGTAATCTGTTTTAGCTGAAACGGCTGAGGTGACCCTTCCCCCGAACGATTCGATTATTTCCTTAGCCTCATCGCGAGAAAATTCGGAGAGGGTTCCCGTTAGCACAAATTGTTTTCCTGTCAACGCACTTCTCTCTTTTCCTATTACTTCCTTCTCTTCCATCAGAACGCCAGAATTTGACAGACTTTCTATATCTCGCATATTGGCGTCTTGATCTAGAAAGCTATTCAAACTTTCAGCGATCACGGGTCCAATCTCCATTACCGACTCCATGTCTTCGAAAGACGTTTCCTTTAATGCATTAATAGACCGGAAAGTTTTAGCCAGAGTAGAAGCGGCTCTTTGCCCGACATGCCGCACCCCCAAACCAAAAATTAATCGAGCTAATCCTGCGGACTTACTTTTCTCTATCGCATTGATGAGGTTTTGCGCCGATTTCTCAGCAAGACGCTCGAGGCCAGCAACCTCCTCTTGTTTCAAGGTATACAAGTCTGAAAAGTTTTTAACACGACCCGACTCCACCAACTGGTCAATCACTGCCGGCCCCATATGGTCAATATCCATGGCTTTGCGCGAAGCAAAGTGTTTGAGACGTTCCTTTAACTGCGCCGGACAGGCGGCATTAACACACCGCCATGCGGACTCGCCCTCTGAACGGAGGATTTTTGTCTGGCATTCCGGGCAGAGAGTCGGCATCTTAAATGGCTGGTTACGCTTACCCTTGAGGTCGACCACGCGGACGACTTTCGGGATGATCTCTCCTGCCTTTTCGATTACAACCCTATCTCCAACTCGGATATCCTTTTTCTTAATCTCATCTTCATTATGCAAGGTCGCGCGGCTGACGGTAGATCCAGAAACAAAAACCGGTTCTAAATTTGCAACAGGAGTGATGGAACCCGTACGCCCTACCTGGCAGATGATTTCGAGAACCTCCGTTTCTGCCTGTTCAGCTGCATATTTATAGGCAACCGCCCATCGTGGAAACTTAGATGTATAACCCAGTTTTTTTCTATAAGCCAAAGAATTTAGTTGAATGACCAGTCCATCCACTTCGTAATCCAGATCGTTCTTTTTCGTTCGCCACTCTTCTATAATCGCCAGCGTTTCTTCCAAATTAGAACACCGTCGGTTATGTTCATTCACCGGGAATCGTAAGGACGCAAGTTTTTCCTGCAACTCGGAATGAGTCTCGCAAATATTATTATCCAAAAACCCCACCGAATAAATAAAGACACCCAGCTTTCGCGAATCGGTAACCGCAGGGTCGAGCACTCTTAAAGCCCCCGCCGCTGCGTTTCTTGGATTTACGAAAGGAGGTTCCCCTTCCTCTTCACGAAGAACATTCAACCTTTGAAATTCTTTTCGTGGCATATAAACCTCACCCCGCACTTCAATTTTCCTAAACGGTTCTGTAGAAATTTCCAGAGGAATAGAACGGATGGTTTTCAGGTTCGCGGTAACATCTTCTCCCTGCACACCATCTCCACGTGTTGCTCCCCGCACCAGCTTGCCATCCTCATAGGTAAGGGCAACAGCCAGGCCATCAAACTTCAATTCAACGACATATTCAATGGAGCTCTCTTCAATATCGGGTAGAGCCTTCACTACACGCTGGTGGAAGGCACGAACCTCATCCACATTGAAGGTGTTATCCAGACTGAGCATAGGAACCGGATGCACCACCTTCTGAAACCGCTCATCAACTTTTCCGCCAACACGTTGAGTCGGGGAATCAGCAGTCACACATTCAGGATATTTATCTTCAAGTTCTTTAAGGCGATGGTATAGGGAGTCGTAGTCTCTGTCTGAAATTTCGGGGGAATCTTTAACGTAATACAGGTGGTCCTGCAGGTGAATTTTGTTTCTCAATAATGCGACTTCTTTTTTTTCCGTTTGGTTCATTCAAGGTTCCAGAGTTACATAATATCCCTGCCGTCCTCTTTGCACCAGTAGCATTATACGGTCCGGGTTATTCAGATCGGCAATAGCTTTATTATAATCCTCTTCATTATCAATCCTATCTTGATTCACTTGCCTAATAACATCTCCCGTACTGATACCGGTTCTATCGCCCGCACTTTTGGGAACCACATTCATAACCACCATGCCTTTGCTGGTCGCCAGTCGATTGCTTCTGGCGAAACGTGCATTGTTCTGTTGCACTTTAAGGCCTAGCCAGTTTTGGGTAAACGCTGCAACGTATTGCTTGGGAATTGAAATAACGCGAACAACATATTCAAGGCTTTTCCCATCTCGTATAATTGAAAAACGAACATTATCGTCTACAGTATAAGAGGCCATTCGCCCACGAAAGTCGGATTTATTTGTCACCTCATGGCCTTCAATCGCCACGATAATATCGCTTCGTTTCAAGCCTGCTGCTTTTGCCGGACTTTTTTCAGCGACACGAACTACCAGCACCCCTTTTTTCCTATCGAGTTTAAAATGGCGCGAAAGCTGCGGGTCCATTTCCTGTACAGAAACTCCAAGCCAACCCCGTCTCACTTTTCCGAAATGGATCAACTCATCAACAACTCGTTTGGCATCGTCAATGGGGATAGCAAAACCAATGCCTTCTGCTTTTTGATAGATGGCTGTATTGATGCCAATCAACGATCCATTAATATTCAAAAGAGGGCCGCCACTGTTCCCCGGATTGATGGATGCATCCACCTGGATGAAGTCGCTGTATACCTTGTTTTTCCCGGCTCTAATATTTCTGTTTAAGGCACTGATAATTCCCGTAGTCACGGTATGGCGTAAACCAAATGGATTGCCAATGGCAAGCACCTGTTCGCCAATCATCAAATCATCGGAACGCCCCATGGGTACAAAAGGCAGAAACTCTTCGGAATCTATTTTAATGATAGCCAGGTCTGATTTAATATCCGCACCAATCACTCTTGCTCCAAACTCTCGTTTATCGCTCAAAGCCACACGAATTTGAGATGCCCGCGCCACCACATGCTCGTTGGTAAGAATATGTCCTTCTTTATCTATAAGAACTCCTGAACCCAAGCTTTTTTTGTTGTTTTGATTTTTAGAAAAAAAATCTTGGAAGAATTGGTCAAAAAGATTATTGCCAAATTTCCTGAATGGATTACGGAGGGGTCGACCAGTTTCCGAGGTGTAGATATTTACTACTGCCGGACTGACTTTTTCTACAGCAACAACAAGAGGCGTTCTGCGGTTATTTAGTTCTCCCGCAAGACCGAAAGGCGGATCAAGCAATACAAAGCATAAAAAAAGCAAAAGCCAATGAATGCGCACATTAATTCAAGTTAAGTAATTTAAAAAAAATAAAAGGGGAGCCTGAAATCGGCTCCCCCATTATTATAGAAGGCAAAATAACCGCTATCCAACTTTAACGGCTATATAAATCGTGGTGCCGCCCCTTTTAACAAGGAAAAGAACCGAAGCACCTTTTTCCACAGAACCAATTAGACGCTGATAATCCTGCATGCTCTTTACCGGGTTACGATTCATCTCGGCGATAACATCACCTCGGCGAATCCCAGATTCTGCAGCAGAATTACCTGGAGTCACATCTGAAACCAACACACCCTGTGTGTCTTCCAGCTGCAGACTTTGAGCAAGCTCCTTGGTGATATCCTGAACCTGCATACCCAGAGGGTCTGCTACTTTAGCAACCACCAGTGGCTGCGAATCTTTAAGGACTTCAATAGTAACTTGTAGAGTTTTTTTCGAACCTTCCCGAATCACTTCCACATCAACAACAGAATTCGGGGTTGTTGCGGCAACTATTTTTGGTAGGTCTTCCATGTCTTTAACGACTTCCCCATTAAACCGGACAATAACATCCCCGCGCTTGACTCCTCCCTTAAACGCCGGACCATCAGGAATAACATCACCTACCAAGGCTCCTTCGCTCTGACTCAAGCCAAACGATTTGGCAAGTTCAGGAGTAATTTTCTGAATCATAACTCCCAGCCAGCCACGGGTTACCGAACCATTTTCTTTCAGGTCCTTCAAGATTCCTTTGGCAATATTGATGGGAATGGCAAATCCGATACCGACATTCCCTCCGGTATTCCCCGAAATAATTGCGGTATTGATTCCAATCACATCTCCTTCGATATTGATCAAAGGTCCGCCACTGTTTCCGGGATTGATCGATGCATCCGTCTGGATGAATTCATCATAGGGCCCTGCACCAATACTTCTGCCTAAAGCACTGACCACGCCTACTGTAACCGTGTGACTGAGACCAAATGGGTTTCCAATAGCCATGACCCATTCGCCCACTTCAAGGTTTTCAGAGCTCCCCAACTTCAAAAATGGAAACTCTTTGGGTTTGTTTTTATCGGTATTTATCTTTATTAACGCAATATCGGTTTTTTCGTCAGAACCGATCAGAGTCGCAGTATATTCTTTTTCATTGCCATTTCTCTCAAGCAAAACAACGATTTCATCAGCACCTTCGACCACATGATAATTGGTGAGGATATGACCTTCCTTATCAATCACAAACCCCGAACCCATACCGCCTTTCGGTTTTTGATTAGGTCGTTCACCAAAAAACTTGTCATAAAAGTCACGAAAAGGGTCAGGCCCCTTCTTACCCGGCCCAGGTCTTGGACCTCTATTTGGAGGGCGAACATTGTTATGCACTTTTTCCGTTTTTGATTTTACACTGACGTTTACAACGGCAGGGTTCTGCTTTTTCGCGATTTCCACGAAGAGGTTGCTTGAAAGCTGTTGCGTCGCACTGCTCAAAGCAAAGGAGGAACCAGGGACAGAAATCATCGCCAAGGTGAAAAGAGAAACTGCGCCGATGGAACGTAAAAACAGAGAAGAAATCTTGTACATTTTAATTAACCCTCAATTGTATGAGCATCATTTACGTTATAAAAACTACTCATGCCGGCTAAGCCCAACTCGCCAAACATGAATGTGATAATCAACTGTAATCGATTGAAATTAAACTCTAGTTAAATCTAGATTAAATATTTTTAATCTGGACCGTTGCATTCCTACTATAATGATCCAGCTTAAACAGAGGAAAACTGTAAAGGGAATTTAGTGTGATTATATAATGCTTTTTTCGCTATTTACAACCTCAAAACCCTTCGCAAAACCTTCCCAACCTTGCATCGATACCTGTCATTTAGATATTGACTCAATATAACAGATAAATGATAATCGTGGAGAATACAGGCCCTCCTGATGACCCTTTTAAAAGGTTAAATACGAACCTGTTGTGCAAGCCAGAACACTTCTGTCTTAGGCATTATTTTACCTGCAAATTTAAACAACTTGAATCTCACCCTTTTATGAGCTTTTTTCTTTCCGCATTAGGTTTAATGATGGTTTTTGAAGGTATTCCCTATTTTTGTTTTCCTCAAAAAGTGAAAGCGTTTGCTGATAAACTACCCGAGATACCAGATTCGACATTGCGGGTGATTGGTTTTTTTCTTATGATGATTGGGTTACTGGTTGTTTATTTAGGAGGAGAACAGAATGTATAAGCGTGTAACAATATTATTTTTCATGACATTATTTGTTTCGGGATGCACAAATTTGGATCTCGGGTTAAACAAAAAAACCAGCACTTTACCTCCCGCACCGGTTACCGTTGAAACCGCTTATCCTTTTTCAGATATACCTGTCCCTTTTGATTTTACCCGGGACAATTCCAAGTCGTTTATTTACGAGTCGGGGTCAGGAACCATAAAAGTCGGCAGGTTTATTTATACTGGCTGGGAAAACATTGAAGAAATCACTGCTTTTTACAAAAATGAAATGATTAACCGAGGTTGGAGCCTGGTCAACTCAATAAAACATGAAAACTATATTTTGAATTATCAAAAGGATGGCTGGGTCAGCACCATTACACTGCATTCAAATATTGGCAGAACCATTATAGAAATTCAGGCTGGCCCTAAATAAACGGGCATTCTATGGCGACTAATTAACCATGCCCGACCACTCACAATTACTACTCAACTTCCCTACCCGACCAGAGTTTAATTTTTCTAACTTTGTATTATCAGATGGTTCGCGCATTGCTTTTGATGCCGCCAGAAATTTTTGTTCTCAAAGCGAAACCCCTTATCAATCTCTTTTTTTATTCGGCCAAAAGAACCTTGGCAAAACCCATCTGTTGCTTTCCATTGGAAACCTTGCCGCCGAAAATGGCACTCGGGCCTTGTACATTAAAGGTGCTGACTTTTGCGATAAAATTAGTGGTGGAGATTCATATCAATCACAACAAACTCTCAAAAAGCTAATGGAAGTGGACTATTTTTTATTAGACGATGTCGAGGCGTTGGCTTCATCTGTTGCGGCACAAGAAAAACTCTACCATATCTACAATACCGTTATTGAAAAAGGAGGCAAGGTTGCCTTTGCAAGCTACTTTTCGCCAGAAAAAATAAAGAACGCTGAAAGTTACCTGACTTCTCGGTTCCAATGGGGCATGCTCGCTGAAATAAAACCCATTGATGATAATACAACCGCTCAAATTATTCATAAGCTTGCCAAAGACATTGACCTGATTTTACCAGAGAACATTATCGATTTTCTTTTGTCTCGAATTCCACGAGATTTTATCTCTCTCCAGAATGCAGTCACGGTCCTCAACCAGGAGTCTTTTGTGCAAAAGAAAAAAGTGACATTAGCTCTGGTAAAAAAGGCTCTCAAAATCCCTTGACTCGAATAGAAACCTTTAACATTGCGGCACGACTGAAGCACTGGGCTGATCAAAAACCAGAATCTATTGCTCTCATAGAAATGCGCAGCGGGCGACAGAGGACGTTTAAGGAACTGGAGCAGGAAAGTAGTCGGCTAGCCTCCGGCCTGATTAAATTCGGGATGAAACCAGGCGAACGAGTTTTGCTCATGGTTCCCTATGGAATCGATTTTGTAACCCTGACCTTTGCCATGTTCAAGGCAGGCTTGGTTCCGGTTTTAATTGATCCTGGGCTGGGCAAAAAAAATGTACTGAAATGTATAAAACAAGTTCAACCTCATGGAATGATTGCAATTCCTCTCGCCCACGCTATTAAAAAAATTTTTCCAGGCACTTTCAAATCCATCAAACATAATGTAACCGTTGGAGCAAGGTGGTTCTGGGGTGGTGCTACCCTAAACAAATTACGCGATTTGGGGGAAACGGATTTTAAGATGGCCTCCATGGAAAAAGACCACCCCGCGGCTATCTTGTTTACTAGTGGCAGCACAGGTCCTGCCAAAGGAGTTCTATTTTCTCATGGCATATTTACCCATCAGGTAAGAATTCTTCAGGAACAATTTAACATTAAATCTGATGAAACGGATCTACCTACATTCCCTCTTTTCGGTCTATTCAGTAGTGGTTTAGGAATGACCAGCATTATTCCTGATATGGATTCCACGAAACCTGCCCGTGTTGACCCCAAAAACATTATTGGCCCGATAATGGATTTTAAAATTTCCAGCAGTTTCGGTTCGCCAGCTTTATGGGATACGGTCAGCCAATATTGCCTAGACCAAAACATACAACTCCCTACTTTAAAGCGAATCATCATGGCAGGGGCTCCTGTTTCCGGTGATCTCCTTGCACGGTTTGAAACCATCGTTGATAAGAACTGTAAAATTTATACACCCTATGGAGCTACGGAAGTTCTACCGGTATCCTTAATAGACAGGCGAGAAACTCTTGATGAAACATGGTCCTTATCTAGTCAAGGAAAAGGAACTTGTGTGGGGCACCCGATTCCCGGTGTTGAAATTAAAATAATCGAGATTTCAGACCAGCCGATTTTAAAATTGCAGGATGTCACCGAGTCCGGTACAAACATCGTAGGTGAAATTGTGGTGAGAGCCGAATGGGCTACTCGGACTTACTTTAATCGGCAAGACTTGACGCAGCTTGCCAAAATTGAAGACGGAAATTCATTTTGGCATCGAATGGGGGATCTCGGAAGGTTGGACGAAAAAAACCGCCTTTGGTTCTATGGCAGAAAAAATCACAGAGTCATCACCGAGCTGGAAACACTATATACCATTCCCTGCGAAGCCATCTTCAATCAGCATCCCGATGTCAAACGCTCTGCTCTCGTCGGTACAGGCTCCAAAACTGATCCAGTAATTATTATTGAACCTGCAAACCTGGAAAGAATAAAGTCTCCAGCAGCACGACAAAAATTTACAGCAGAGCTTTTAGAATGCGGAGCAAAATCCTCTTTGACGCAATCCATAAAAAAAGTCCTTTTTCATGCAGAGTTTCCGGTAGATATTCGGCACAACGCCAAAATTTTCCGCGAAAAACTTTCTCTCTGGGCAGAAAATAAAAAGTAGGAAGCTAGAACCTTTTGGCTAATACAATGCCGCCGCCATTTCTGTCAGCTCTTGGGTAGATCGTAAAATGCTGACCCTTTTTGTTGCTGTGCAAACGTAGTAGAGTTTTCGAGGTGAAATAGCCTAGGGCCGCACCTAAGAAAATATCTGAAGCCCAATGCTTTTCGTCATTGATGCGAGAAAGCCCCGTCATGGTAGCAATGCCATAGGATATGGGTTTTATAAAAGGAACATCTTCATATTCATTCGCAATGACGGTAGCGATAGCAAATACGGTGGAGGTGTGCCCAGAAGGGAAAGAGCCATGATCAGTGGTGAACCCATCAAAAGAAGTTGAGGAGTCGCCTGTCGAAGGTCTATGACGACCTGCCACTGTCTTTAACACGGTTGTGAACAATCCGGTTACGAGAAAGCTTTCCACCGCAATCAAAGCAGTTCGCTCTGCCTTGGCATTTTCGCCAAAGTACCCATAAAGATAAAAAGCTCCTAAAGCGGGAAGGCTAATGGCTCCATTTCCGAACCTCTCAAAAAATTCAGACACATCGTCTGTAGTGGAACTGCGGCTATCTTCAAAACCATCTCTTATCTCTTCATCCAGAACCAAAAACAAACCTGTGCCACCGGCTACCCAAGCCACTTTCATCCAATCAGAATTGTCCCACCTTAATGGCGAGGTCGCTATATAAGCAATATCCGAAAATATTCCCATAAAATAATCGCGATTCATCCTCAGTCTGTTTTGCGAATCCTCCAACCTTTCCCTTTTTCTTGGAGATGAGGTATAGGTTCGACTATCTGCCAATTGCATCGCATTAAAATCGGGATCAAAAAAGAATTTTTCCTCAACAAATTCAGACTGCGCAAGCTCATCCGCATGAGCCTCGCCCGCCATCATTATAAAAACTGATAGAAGAAATGTAGCAAATTTAAAAGGTATTGGGTTTCTGAACATTCTAAAGAATTAAAAAGTTAAAAAAGAACAGCCTATCAAAGCTATAACGGCTTCTTAACCCTTGATAATTAGCCATTTCTGCCCATTTTTTGCACAGCCTCCGCCTCAGGTCATAACAAGAATTTTATTGGAGCGGTAGGAGGCAAGAAATACCGAAAACTGAAAGAGCTTGAAAATGGGGTATTAACTCTCTAAATATAGGCAAACATTATGGTTTAGGCTACCGCGTCCGATAAGATCGGTAACTGAATAATGCACTTAATCAAGGAGGATACTGTGCAAACTTACCCCATAAGAAATCCCAAGAAATCTAAACAATACGCATTTCCTATCGTTGTTCTGGCTATCACAGCTTTACTTATTAGCGCGGTCTGCAGCCTGGCGATTCCAGACCCCTTGGGAAACTCTATCCAACAACATATGAAAGAAAACAGCAAACCCAGATAATAAAATGGATGCTAAAGGGAGTTTGGGATTAAATATTTCTAGGTAGGGAAGCCGAAGTAAACCATAAGCCGGGTTTTGTTCTTCATATTAAATGAAGCGGTGACCATCAATCTAGGCCTGCTGTTGCCAACAGGCTCAAGCAATCAACCCGAAAGTCTAGGGCGGGCAACCCACTTTCCTATTTGATCTTGCTCCGGATAGGGTTTACCAAGCTACCGCTGTCGCCAGCAGTACTGGTGAGCTCTTACCTCGCCTTTTCACCATTGCCGCCGACTATTGAAAGTCGGGTAGGCTGTGTATTTTCTGCGGCACTTTCCTTAAGGTCACCCTCACTCCGCGTTACGGAGTATCCTGCCCTGTGGAGCCCGGACTTTCCTCTCTCTCGACCCAAGGGGCCGAAACAGCGATCACCCGGTTTACTTCGGCACTGAAGTTTCAGGAGCCTCATCCCAAAACAGAAAACTCAAACAACTTGCGCATTGATGTATTTTTTGGCCCATCTTGATCTCAATAACCATCTGCGGTAACACATGCTGGAAGCATCCTTGACAAATATCTCCGCGAAGACCCGCTACAGCTCTTCCCTCGCGGGAGTCAGAAATTTTTTGATAACGGTTTAGGATAACGGTTTCCAATTCTTCCGATATATTTTTCCTTTTTATCACCAGTTCTTCCAGTTCCTCCTTAAACCTTTTCTCTTCCGTCTCTTTTTTCTGCCGATACTCGTTAAAATATGCATCCTCTTCCTTGCATTTTTTTTCAGCACCGGGAATTTCTTTGGATTTCTCCTCTAAAGCTTCCATAACTTCGAGTTCCTTGTCTTCAATTTTCGACACCTTTTCCTTGATGGCATCGACTTCGGTAAGAATCGCCGTGTATTCTTTATTTGTTTTTACTGCTGGAAGTTTGGTTTTTGCTTTTGCCATATGGTCACTTTCTCCCTGCACTTCCAACTCCAAATCTTTGCCCCGTTTTTTCAGTGCTGCGATTTCTTCCGTTACAACCTTTAAAATACTTTTCTTTTCTTCTAACTCTAAACTCGCAGAGTCGAGCTGACGAGGAATATCGGCGAGAGCTTTATTATGTTCAGAAATTTGATCGTCAATTTTTTGCAAATCAACCAGTTGTCGAAGCTGAATCCTTGGCGATACGCTCATAATTCTCCATCTCAGAAATTGGGCTTAAAAAAATGTAGCACGGGCGTAAAGCAAAATGCAAATGATTCCGCCTTAACCACTAGATCTTACCAATAAATTTTTGTTGAACGGGTCACAGCAGCCAAAAGCTATTGTCCTTTTCCCACCTGAGCGCGGGATAACAGAGGCCGCTAACGGTGGGCAGTATTCCGGGAATCCCAATAAACCAGAAACACACTGGCTATGAAAATAGAAGAATATGTTCCGATAAAGATTCCCACGAGCAAGGCGAAAGAAAAATCATGAATGATTTCGCCGCCGAAAAAGAACAAAGCAACTACCACCAACAAAGTCGTCCCCGATGTTAAAAGGGTTCGGCTTAGTGTTTGATTGATACTCGTGTTTATCATTTCAGCTATTGAAGACTTCCCTTTTCGGCGAAGGTTTTCCCGTATGCGATCAAATACAACTATGGTGTCGTTGAGCGAATAACCGATGATAGTCAGGAAGGCAGCAACAATCACAAGTGTAAATTCCTTATCAAAAATCGAAAATGCTCCCATGGTCACTAGCACATCATGTATTAGTGCAATAATAGCCGCAATGGCATATTGAACTTCAAAGCGCCATGAAATATAAATCACAATTCCTATGATGGCATATAAAATAGAGAGCAACGCTTTTTCGCGCAAATCGCGACCTACTTTTGGACCAACCATCTCTACTCTTTCCACCGTAATCTCATCGAGGTTAAACTTCCCCATGAGGCTCTTGCGAACCATTGAACCAACCGCCTCTAATTTTTCTTCAGAGCGCTGCACTCTTATCAAGATGTCTCTTTTAGACCCAAACTCCTGAATAGTGCTTTCTCCTAATCCAATGGTTTTAAGACCATCACGAATCACTTCAATGTCAGGCGGACTCTTGAATTGCAATTGAATTAGCGTTCCACCAGCAAAGTCGATGCCAAATTTAAGACCACCGGATACAGCAACAGAACCCAGCCCAATCAAAATCAAAACGGTTGAAAAGATCACCGCTTCTTTAATCCTACCCATAAAATTAAAATGGGTTTCACTTTTAAACAATTGCATAATCAGATACTCAATTTATCCAGTTTTTGCCGACTCATCGTACAGTCGAAGAATGTGCGACTTACAAACACTGCCGTAAACATGCTTGCCGCAATACCAATACAAAGGGTAATGGCAAAGCCTTTAATCGGACCTGTACCAAATTGAAACAACACGACCGCCGCTATAAAGGTGGTAATGTTTGCATCCACAATGGTACGAAATGCCTTTGAGAAACCCGCCTCAATCGCAGCCCGTACTGTTTTACCTAGTTTTACTTCTTCGCGAATTCTTTCAAAGACAAGAACGTTTGCATCGATCGCCATACCTACAGTGAGGATGATTCCCGCAATACCTGGCAAGGTCAATGCGGCACCAAAATATGCCAGAGCACCGACAAGTATAACAATGTTGAGAGTCAATGCAGTAACTGCAATCACCCCTGACAGTTTGTAGTAAATAAGAATAAACACAACCACTAGGATGCCGCCAAAAATAATTGAGCTAATGCCTTTGTTAATCGAATCCTGTCCAAGAGATGGACCCACCGTTCTGTTTTCCAGAATCACCACAGGTGCAGGTAAAGCCCCCGCACGCAGAATGATAGCCAGATCGCGCGCATCTTCTGAGGTGAATTGACCTGTTATCTGCGCCCGACCTCCAGGAATAGCATCCTGAATTACCGGTGCAGAATAAACATTGTCATCGAGAACGATAGCTAAACGTTTCCTGATGTTCTCGCGTGTGACCTCATGGAAGATCATCGCGCCGACGCTATTAAAGTTGAGCGCGACATAGGGTTCGTTGAAATCTCCATCAAACCTTACTTCAGCACCGGTCAAAGTTTCTCCTGTTAATACCGTACGTTTCTTCAGGAGAAAAGGTTCTTTAGTAACTTCACCGGTTTCTTTATTTTCTTTCCGCGTATATAGAATTTCTGACTCTTCTGGAATGCGACCCGCTAAAGCTTCTTCCAAGCTGTTATCTTCGTCTACCAGTTTGAATTCCAGACGTGCTGTTTTTCCGATGAGGTTGATAGCTCGTTCTGGATCTTTCACTCCAGGCAATTGAATCAGAATGCGCCGTTCCCCTTGCACCTGAATTGTTGGCTCCGATACTCCGAACTGATCTACCCGGTTGCGGATGGTTTCCAATCCTTGACTAACAGCATTTTCTTCGATCTGTTTTACTTGATCAGCATCCAATTCATATACCAGACCCAAGCCATCCGAGTCTTCACTGACCTTGGTAAAAAATGAATACCCTTCCATAATCTTTTTAACGGGAGGCAAGTCAAGAGTATCCACCATTCGAATGTTGACCTGCAATTTATCAAAAAGAGCTTTGATTCGGTCAACCTCTAAATCCTCTTCTCCGATATCGCGCTTGATATCATCAGCCAATCGTTCCAAGCTGGCTTCAACTGCTTTTTCTACCTTTACCTCAAGCACCAGATGCATGCCGCCTTGCAAATCCAACCCCAAAGAAATTTTCTCTTTAAGAGGATAAGCTAAAGCCACAGCTCCCAGGATGGTAAGGAGAATTAAAAGGATGCGCCATTTAAGATTTTTATACATTCATTTTTGTCTTCTACTGTTTTTTATTAGCTATTGAAGTCCGGTTGATCTTCACCCGGACATTATCTGCGATCTGCAACATCACAGTATCATCTTTTATTTTTTTGATGGTTCCGTGAATACCGCTCAACGTAACCACATTGTCACCCTCGTTCAAATCATCCAACATTTTCCGAGCTTCCTGTTGTTTTTTTTGTTGCGGCCGAATCAGAATAAAGTAGAAGATCAAAAACATCATGATCATCGGCGGCAACAAAGCAAGTAAGCTGCCGCTACCGGAGTCAGCTCCATCAGAAGGGGGAGCCATTGCAAACGCTAATTCAAGCATGATAATTACCTTTATTTAACACGAGGTACTTCCTTTGAAATGGAAACCCATAAAAAGCCTCCCCGTTTTTTAATACAAAGGCTTAGCTTCTATCAAATCCCACCACGTTTGTCAAACGCACTCCTGTGTGGAAGGCGAGTTAACTCTTACTCCGTGGAAGGATAGAGTTGGATGTTATAACATGAGTAAAAAAAATAACATCAGGAAAAGGAGTCGAGACAAAGCTTAGCAATCATATTCCGAGTATTTTCTTAAGTTTAAGTGCGCTAAAAAATACTCAGCCCTTCCGCCCTAATAAAACTTATTTTTAACATTTGCCTCGTTGGTGAGCTCATAATAAAGAGAATGAAACTCTTCCGTGGTCAGCTTAGGGTCTCGTAATCGCGTCAGTTCCTCTGGGGTAATGTGGGTCTCCGACATCTCATCCCAAGCTGATGTCGCAATTGAAACATAATTGGGAGGATTGAGTGGACGCGATATCAGACCATCAACTCGATCATTAAATTTAAGAGCAAAATTAATAGCAAAGCGAGCATCTTCAGCACTGATCGCACTTCCGATAGCAATATTTGTTGGCGGGTGCCCTCCTTTTGGCCTCCAATACTGCACAGTATGCCCTAAAACTTTTAGAGACTTTAGTTTCAAAAGTTCCTTTATAGCCCGCTTATTTTTTTTGTGTTTATGCCCAAGCCATATTTCTATGGTGCAAATGGTAGTTTTGGAAGTATCACACGGGGACTTATATTCCGGCCCTGGAAACAAAAATTCCTTAGGTACGGCCAGAGCCAGACCACTGGTAAGAAAAACCGTCAGCAATGCACAAATTAAAACAAATCTTTTCATCTTTTCATCTTCTCCAAAATTTCAGTTCCTTGAGAGATAGTCATTGTAAAACATTTATTCCGCAGAGTGAAAAAAAACCATCTCCCCTTAGCTTCGGCCTCCATACCCTCATAACCCCAAATAGTCCGACATACCGATATTTCAATGTTTTCTAACGATTGTGACATATCTTAATTAAGGAAGTCGGTATAATCAGGCGATTAAATCGCGCCGAATTTTCTACGTAAAAAAATGGGGAGAACATGGATTACGATTTGGTAGGAATGAAGGTTCTGATTATTGAAGACATGCCGGACAATGCAGAACTGATACATAAAATTTTAAAAAGACTTGGACTAAAAATAGACCTAGCCGCAGACGGAGAAGAAGCCCTAGAAAAAGTGCCTGTCTTTCAACCCGATATCATACTTCTCGATGTAGGGCTGCCGGGGATCAATGGACTCGAAGTCTGCCAACGACTCAAACAGGACCCCTCAAATAAAGACATCCCTATCATTTTCCTAACAGCGTTCTCCGATTCCTCTGACGTTTCCAAAGGGTTCCAGTTGGGTGGAGCCGATTACATAACCAAACCCTTTCGCAGAGATGAAGTGTTCATTCGCATCACCAATCAGCTACGCCTGATTAGAGACCATAGGAAAGTCATAGTAAAAGATTTTTCTTTTAAAACCATTACCAATCAGGTTCCCGATCTGATTTTTCAATTGGACCCAGACCGAAAAATAACTTTCGCCAATCCGGCGTTCGCTACCCTCGGCTATGCGCCAGAAGATTTGGAAAACCAGCCTGTTGAAGTTTTGGTGGTTGAAGAAGACAAAGCAGATCTCATCTCCAAGCTGTCAGGTAGAAAAGCAGAATCCCTCGTTATTCACGATATGAAAATCCGTTTCATCTCGCAAAAAAATGCTAGCAATATATTCTACTCTGTTGATGCCTTCGGGATATGGGATGCCCCTCACGATGTCGTATTTGAAAGCGATGCAAAGAATAATTTTCTAGGTACTCTCTGTATAGCAAAAGCCTGAAGTATTCCGCAAAACCAGCAGCCAAATGTCTGTTATTGCTCAGACACAGCTTCCCTATGGCCTCTTAAACAACTATTTTAAAAGGTAGTAAAAAAAAGCCCTCTGTTTACTAAAGTATAGAAGTTTTCTACCGATAACTCCTTTGAGGAAAACTTCAACCAAGAGGAATCTATTATGCAAGGTGTAAGTAGCGCAGGTGGTGTGGCCCTCAGTTTCAAATTGCGGCGTTAAAAACCGCTCAAAACACACAAAAACAGGAAGGTGAAGCCGCAGTTAACCTGATTCAGGACGCGGTTCAATCTTCAGAGCACTCGATCACGGGCAATAATGTAGATGTAACGGCATAAACTTTTGCCTGGGGCACAATTATTTTTGTAAGACTTTTAATATCTCATCCCGCTTGTCTAAAGACATGCGGGATGTTTTATTTTGGGCAATCTTCTTCCTGAGATCACCTAGCCGAACCACATTACTTCCAAATGCACCTTTCAAAACAGCTCTCGGAAAAACAACAATTGAATTAAATGGAACAGAGCCAATTACTTTTTCCAATGCGTTGACGTGTTTGCGATTCTCCCAGAGTGGATTACGAATCAAATTGCTATTTCGCCCAGACTTCACTTCCCATTCACTGTCCCCTTCCCTGCCAAAAATTTTCCCCGCATCCTGCTTCACGGTGACTACAAAAATCCCATAAGGAGAAACCACTACATTACCCAGCGCAAACATACCTCGTTCTCCCGGAACCACTACGTTTGACACCACCGCATAATCTGGGCCTAATTGGTTCAACACATTCACGACCGCCTGTGGGTCAGCGTTAGCCTTATCGCGGCTTTGGCGGATAAATATTACAATCAACGCAATAAATACAGCGAGTGATGCAAAAATTTCTACCCAGTACGCAGTAAGGTAATTTTCTATCATCTACAGGTATAGAAATTAACGTGCAAAAGGATCAGGAGGTTCAAAACCTCCTGAAGTCTCCGAAGAAGACGAGGTTTCAACCTCTGTTTCAGGCTTGCCAAACTCCAGTTTCATTTTAGAGGCTACAGGGAAAAAGGCCGGGGATTTCTCCAAACTGGCAGGTCGATTTTTTCTAAACTGATTCAAGTTGTTGAGGGTCAAAGACCCTCGCTTCGGAATATCTTCTTTTACTGATTCCGCTGCACGACGACCAAAAACGAGAATATCCAGCAGTGAATTTCCCATGAGACGGTTTTTTCCATGCAGCCCCCCTGTTACTTCTCCACAAGCCCACAACCCATCCACTTCGGTTTTGCACTGGGCATCCACAGAGATACCTCCGTTCTGATAATGCAAGGTCGGATAAATCAAAACCGGTGTTTTAGCAGGATCAATATCATAACGCTCAAAACGATGAATCAAACCAGGAAATTGTTTGGCTAAAGTTCCTTCTCCGTTCTTCAAATCAACCATGGGAGTATCCAACCACACACCTATTTTCCCAGTGGGAGTAGTCACCCCGCGGCCTTCTCGAGTTTCTTTAATAATGGCTCCCGCCAACACATCGCGGTATGCCATTTCATTTATGAAATGAACCCCATCCGCATTCACCACCTGCGCCCCCACAGACCGGATAGCTTCCGTCACCAGTTGTCCTGCCAATGCTTCCGGGTAACAGGCTCCTGAAGGGTGATATTGATAGCTGTCGAGAAAGGCCAATCGACACCCCTGCCGATATGCAAGCACCAAACCATCACCGGTTGCACCAACGTGGTTGCTGGTAGGAAAACCCTGCAGGCGCAACTGGCCGCTGCCCCCTGTGGCTAGGATAACAGCTCGCGCCGAAACGTTTACTAATTTGGAATTCTTTTGATCGTACAAAACAGCACCGGTGACCGTTTTGTTACCATCATCTAAAAGTTCAACAGCCGCATGTTCTTCAAGAATATTTGCAGAGCTCAATCTCACTGCATCTTTCAAAACGCGCATGATTTCTAATCCAGTATAATCGCGACAAGCCAGAACACGGGGAACAGAAGTTCCGCCACCACCCCTTAAATGGAACGTGCCGTCCGGGTTCCGGTCAAACAGGCAACCGAGTTGACTTAGCCAACGTATGCTTTCCGGTCCGCTTTCGCAGAGAATGCGTAAGAGATCAGCTTCATTCTCACCATGCCCCCCGACCATGGCATCGGCAAAATGCCTTCTCGGCGAATCGTTATCAGCCAACGCTGCCTGAATACCGCCTTCTGCCATCACAGTATTGGAATCGCCCAAACGTAATTTAGTGGCAAGATGAGTTTTAAATCCCGCGCCCTCCAGTGCCAATGCCGCTGCAGCACCCGCGCCGCCACCGCCAATGATTAACACATCTGTTTCGATATCCGGTTGCGTTAAGTGTGACTCTGGGAGAAGGCTGTCCGCCTCCAGAAGGTCGGCCAATTCAAAAGGGAATTTTTGATTCCCTGCATTCGGGCCCACAGTAAGTTTTCTCTCTTTGCCAGAATAGTCGGGGTGAAAATTTTTCAGGATGGATTCCGGGTCATTCGGTAAAGGCGCAGGTTTATCAAGCCGGGCCGCGCGCGACTGTTCTACTTTTTCCAGAGATTCTTTTGCCCATTCCATCATGCTGAGACACTCCCAGTTTCGCGGAAATCTTTTGCTCTTTGCAGTCTTTCCTGTTTATCTTCGACCATTAAATGCTGCCACTCTTTTTCAATATCTTCTGAATCTTCGCTACGTACTTCAATCATCTCCTGACTTTTGCCTAATGAACGACGTATCCAAAGTCCCATATTGTGCGGTTTGACGTTATCTTCACAAACAAAACGGCAAAGTCCGCAATGAATGCAGGTTGTAAAATCTTCCGCAACTTCATCAAAACTTCCCTGTTGCATGCGTAACACCGAATCCATCACCGGGATAGACATCGGACAGGCGGTGGTGCAACTGCCGCATTTTGTGCATCGATTGATAGTAGGAAAAACAGATTGCAAGGTTAAAGTATCTGGGTTGGAAACAGGCTCCACAGCTTTATCTGGCTCAACCGGACAGGGGAATATTTCCATGCCTTCCTCCACCGGTTTCATACAGGCCAGTTCTGTCCCCCCCTGTTTGCCGTCGGCATATCGAATCGTGACCGTGCACGCACCACAGACGCCGCCTGCACAACCGGTTTTAACCAGATCGCCCTTGCCCTCGGCCCAAAGCGCATGGATTATGGTTTCTCCAGCCTGAGCTGAAATAGGCTTTCCCGAAATTTTAATTTCAATTTTTTTCATCGTCTTAGTATGTTAAATTAGGCTCTGGTTCGCAACTTAAACGCATAAAAGGATTTTACCGAACATGTCAGGTCATTCCAAGTGGGCTAGTATAAAACATAAAAAAGGCGCGTTGGACGCCAAGCGCGGAAAAATTTTCACCAAACTCATTAAAGAAATTACCGTTGCGACACGTATTGGTGGTGGCGACCCCGATGGTAACCCGCGTCTGCGCACCGCCATCTTGATTGCCAAAGGACAAAATATGCCTGGCGACAATATCACTCGCGCCATTAAAAAAGGCACCGGTGAGTTAGAAGGTGTGCAGTATGAAGAAGTCACCTATGAAGCCTACGGTCCTGGAGGGGCGGCAATTTTTCTCGAAGCAATGACCGACAACAAAAACCGTACAGTCAGCGAAATTCGCGCTGCCCTTGGTAAAGCCGGCGGCAATTTGGGCGAAAACGGATGTGTCGCATGGATGTTCGAACAAAAAGGGTTCATCGTTGTAAAAACAGAAATCAAAGATGAAGATGAACTCATGGAACTGGCAATCGATGCTGGAGCCGATGATATGAAAACGGTTGATGACCATTACGAAATCACAACCGCCCTTGAAAATTTTGAAGCCGTAAGAAAATCTCTGGAAGATGCAAGTATCGCCATGGAAACCTCAGAGGTCACACGCATCCCGGCAAACACTGTATCGGTAGATGAAAAAAAGGGTAAAGCACTTCTCAAGCTGATGGACATTCTTGATGACCACGATGACATCCAAAAAGCCTACTCGAATTTCGACATCCCGGATGATGTTATGACTGCTATCCTCGAAGGTAGCTGAACTCTCAACCGATTTGCATTTGCAAATCGCCCCAACCCCAAGGCTACAAAAAAATGCGTGTAATGGGAATCGACCCAGGAAGCAATTGCACCGGATTTGGCGTGGTCGAAGAGGTCAAGGGCAACTTGCAAGCCGTCCATTGGAGCAGTGTGCGCACTTCCCCAAAAGCTGCTTTCCCACAGCGTATCAAGCACATCTATGACGAACTGGTCATTGCGATGGAAAAATTCGCTCCCGAAGTAGTTGCCGTTGAAGATCTGTTCTATGCCACCAATGTAAAAACAGTGATCAAACTAGCGCAAACTCGCGGAGTTGCCCTTCTTGCTGCGGTTAACTGTGGACTACGGGTTGCGGAATATAGCCCCTTGGAAATCAAACAATCCGTAGTAGGTTACGGCCGTGCAGATAAAAATCAAGTGTGTGACATGGTCACCACCCTTTTACGGCTCAAGGAAAAGCCCGAGCCGTTCGATGCTTCCGATGCGCTGGCGGCAGCCATCTGCCATATTCATAATGACGGACTACAACAGAAAATCAAACGGGCACGCTGATGATCGCTCATTTAAAAGGTCAACTGAATTACAAATCTCCTGAACACTCCATTGTGGATGTCAACGGTGTCGGTTACAAGGTCTTCACTCCCCTTTCCACCTATTACGCTTTACCTCAACTGGGAAAACCAGTATCCCTGCGCATTCATACACGAGTGCGTGAAGACGATCTGAAACTTTTTGGATTTTTGACTGAAGAAGAGCAATCGATTTTCGAAAAACTAATTACAATAAACAAGGTAGGACCCAAGCTGGCTCTTGCCATACTATCTAGCATGTCCCCAGGCGACCTACTCACTGCGGTTATGAATAAAGATGCTGCACGGCTGAGTGCCATCCCCGGAGTCGGTAAAAAAACAGCGGAGCGCTTAGCATTAGAATTAAAAGACAAACTGGCGGATCTTGCATTGGATATGGAACACCAACCGAAAGCTGACCTTCAAGACGGGTTTTACGAAGACGCATTATCTGCACTGATCAACCTCGGCTATAAAAAACCCGATGCAGAAAAAGCATTGAAGTACTCTTATGATCAAAACGGTATAGATAGTTCCTTGGAAGATTTGATCAAGGAAAGTTTAAATAATTTATAAAATCGAAATAAATTATGGAAGAAGATAGGCTGATCGATTCAGAGTTGGATGGAGAAGAGGTTCGGTACGACAATAAACTGCGACCCGGCCAACTCACTGAATATGTAGGCCAGGAAAAAATAAAAGAAAATCTTGAAATTTTCATCTCCGCTGCAAAAATGCGAAATGAATCTTTAGACCACGTTCTATTTTATGGTCCACCGGGGCTGGGCAAAACCACGTTGGCAAATATAGTTGCGGTAGAAATGGGAGCGAATATTAAAAGTACTTCTGGCCCTGTCATCGAAAAATCCGGTGACCTCGCCGCTCTATTGACCAATCTAAAACATGGCGATGTTTTGTTCATAGACGAAATACATCGACTCTCAAATGTCATTGAAGAAATACTCTACTCTGCAATGGAAGACTATAAGCTCGACATTATGATCGGGCAGGGTCCCAGTGCGCGCTCCATTAAACTCGACCTACCCCCCTTCACTTTGGTGGGAGCAACAACACGAGCGGGTCTTCTCACTTCTCCTTTGCGCGACCGTTTTGGAGTCGTTCATCGACTAGACTATTACAACGAAAAAGAATTAGAAACCATTCTAACGCGATCGGCATTTATCCTCGAAATTGCTATCGTACCCCAAGGTGCGAACGAGATTGCCCGTCGTTCGCGCGGTACACCTAGAATCGCCAATCGACTCTTACGAAGGGTGCGCGACTATGCTCAGGTCAAAGCCGATGGTGTTATCACTCGTGATGTAGCCAGCAAGGCTTTGGAAATGATGGAGGTCGATGCCAAAGGCCTCGATAATATGGATCATAAACTGTTACTGGCAATGATAGAAAAGTATGCAGGCGGACCCGTTGGCATAGAAAGTCTTGCCGCATCTATCAGCGAAGAAAAAGACACGATTGAAGATGTCCTGGAACCTTATTTGATTCAAACTGGATTCATCCAACGCACCCCGCGTGGCCGCATCGCCACCCCGATGGCCTATGAACATTTCAATAAAACCCCACCCAGTCAAGGCAAATAAGAAAAACTTTTCTAACAAGCTTCTCCTGACAAAGTTCAAACACACCAAGGCATCTTATGAAAAGTATCGTTTATAAAAACAGATTAGAGTTTTTGCTTAAGCAAGTCCGCCCGCTCCTATCAAGCACCCATAACTTTGAATTCAAACCCTATTTTGGTTCGATTGCCGGGTAAGTGAATGATAAAATTTTCATCTCTTGTGGAAAGTTTGGCGTGGCACTCAAACTTCCTGCTAAAACTTTGGCTTCGATTTTTCTAGAAGATAAGGCAAAACCTCTCAAGTTCTTCCACAATGTACATATTAAAAAAGAATATGCCATCCTTCCCAAGCACCCCCTTAAAGAACCCTCCAAACTCAACAAGCTAATCGATATAAGCATTAAACAGGGTTCTAATTAAAAGATGGTTTAAGACTTGCCATACCCTGCGTGATTTCGTACCCAATAAAAGCAGATCTTTTATTTGACAATTATAGAACGATCAGTCTATATTTATATATGACTCGTGGACGACCACAGGAATTTGATCGAGATACGGCTTTAGGAAAAGCGATGGACCTTTTCTGGTCTCAAGGGTATGAGGCGACGGGCATGCAGGCTCTCACAGTTCATATGGGAATCAGCCGCCAGAGCCTATACAACACCTTTGGCGACAAGCATAGCCTCTTGAAAGAAGCGATTGGACATTATAATCGCCAACTATGCAGTTACTGGAGTGAGATACTCCTTGCACCTGATTCGTCGTTGAAAAATATAGACCATTTTCTGGAAGTGATGGAAACTTACACTCAAACAAAAGATTTTCGCGGTTGTCTGATGGCCAACACTGCATTGGAAATGGGAAATAGAGATTTGACCATTCAGAAACTTTTGAAAAAAGGCGGTGTCCAACTCGAAAAATTAATCGAGGAGGCACTTAACAAAGCGGTCCAGAATGAGGAATTGGAGAATTCTGTCGATACCTCATCCATGGCTCGCTTCATTATAAATAATATCCGTGGTGTTATGGTCACGAGAAAAGGAGGCGGATCAAAAGCAGAGATCGGAGATATATTTAACAGTCTTCGCATGCATTTAAGCCAGTTCCAAATGAAGTAGTTTTTTTTGACTAATTTTAGAACGATCATTCCAATTAAATCTAAACCAAAAAAGGAGAATTGCTATGCCCTTAATTCAAATCAAAGGTATTTCCGGTGTATTGGATGGCAAGAAAAAGCAGGAGCTCATCGAAAAAGTAACCGATGCTGTTGTATCGGTGGAAGGTGAAGGGTTCCGGCCAGTAACCACCGTGTTACTAGAGGAAGTTCCACTCGGCAATTGGGCTGTGGGAGGAAAACCTGTTACCACTGAATGCCTAAATAAATTGCGCGCTGATTCTACTGCCGCATGCACTAGTTAAAAGGTTGCAAAACCCTTGCAATGTGTCAGCCCTTATTGATTAAGGGCTGGCAACTTGCGAGCTAATTTATTTTTCATTCCTATCATTAATTGTAAGCATTTCAAAAGAGGAAAGACAAAATGACGGATAATAACAATACTAATCTCTACGGAATTTATAGGGAACACCGTGTTGAAAATTGTCCTCTTATATAATTTGCAAATTGCCCAACAAATCCTAAAAGTGTAAAAGAGTTCACTCAATCAATTAATCTTATAAAAAAGGAAAGTCATGGCACGGATAGACCCGGTCAACCTAAAAGAAGCAACTGGCAAAGCTAAGGATTTATTAGACGGTGTTCAGGCAAAATTTGGTAAAGCTCCCAATATTTTTAAGACAATGGCCCATTCCCCTGCCGCGCTGGAAGGGTTCCTCCAATTACACGGGGCACTGGCTGGCGGAGTTTTGTCTGAATCTTTTCAGGAACAAGTTGCCCTCTGTATTTCTGAGATTAATGGCTGTAATTATTGTCTTGCCGCACATACCGCAATGGGTAAAGGAGTTGGCCTTTCGGAAAAAGAAGTCATCGCTAGCAGGCAAGGAGTCTCTACCGATTCAAAAGTTCAGGCAGGGCTAGAGTTTGTAAGGAAAATTGTTTCCAGCCAGGGTTGGGTTTCGGACGATGATTATAATACGGTTACACAGGCAGGTTACAGCTCAGAAGAAATAATAGAGATCGTCGCACTTGTAGCAAAAAACATATTCGCCAACTACTTCAACCATATCGCAGGAACTACAATTGATTTCCCAGCAGCACCCAGGGAGGGATAGTCAGTTATTCCAAACAGTCCGGAACTGATCGATGAAAACCGGCTCCATTTTGGTGGTGCCAAAAATGTTGACCCGCTGATGATTATAAAACCCGTGAAAGTCGCGACTGCCGGTAACGATTAGGTCAAATTTGTTTGCCAAATCGATAAAGTATTGCACGGTTCCCATTCTTTCCTGATAGGGGTAATGGCATTCGAGTCCGAGCAGTCCCATATCTTTCAACTCTTCAACCAAGAC
>JBLFWU010000026.1:0-39231 GCA_047610985.1 Nitrospinales bacterium
CAATAATAGTTCAAAATATCAGGAACTAACATTCTAAACCAATGAGCCTCACGGGTTAAAACGAAGAAAGACTTATATCACCTCTCACATCATCATTTTTAGAGGTGCCCTTATATTAATATTAAAGGTAAATTAAAACTTTATTGACCTAAATAATGCGTACAAAGTGTTCATATATGCTTAATACCTGTACTATCAAAGAGTTGAAGGAGTTAGAAAAACTCCCGCCTCTTGGCGGGGGTTTTTCTTTTAAACCGATCTAAATTTTAAATCTACGCACAAGACCTTGAAGGTCTGTTGCGAGTTTTGAAAGCTCATTCGCGGCATCCCGTGTCTGACTAGAACCTTGTGTCGTCTCTTCAGCCGCAGATGAAACACCCGAGATATTTTGCGCAATTTCAGCGACACCTTTTGCTGCATCCGAAACATTACGCGTCATCTCATTGGTTGTCGCGCTCTGTTCTTCAACAGCACTCGCAATGGTGTTTGAGATATCATTGATCTTGTTGATGATCTCACTGATCTCACTGATAGCATCAACCGCATCGCCCGTATTCGACTGAATCGTCTGAACTTTGCCGCTGATCTCTTCAGTAGCTTTCGCCGTCTGATTCGCCAATTCTTTTACTTCATTGGCTACTACGGCAAAACCCTTACCAGCCTCACCTGCTCTGGCAGCCTCGATGGTTGCATTCAAGGCCAGCAGATTGGTTTGTTCTGCAATAGAAGTAATCACTTTTACCACTTCACCAATTTCCTTAGAGCTTTCACCGAGGGTGCTTATGGTTTCATTGGTCCTTTTTGCAACTTCGACAGCCTCATTGGAGATTTTTGCAGCTTGGGAAGAGTTTTCGGAGATTTCTCTAATGCTAGCGGCCATCTCTTCTGAACCTGTGGCAACCGTCTGAACATTATTCCCCACTTCATCACTTGCGGAGGCCACCACACCCGCTTGTGCGGAAGTCTCTTCAGCATTGGCAGACATGGTCGTGCTGGTAGCAGTAAGTTCTTCGGCAGCAGCACTGACAGATTCGGCGTTCTTACCAATTTCTCCAATATCATCCCTTAGATTTTTGAAGAACTTGGTCAGGCTTTCACCCATCTGGCCGATTGCATCGGTACCCGAAACAGGAATTTCCTGAGTGAGATCACCATCAGCCGCAGAGTTAACAACAGCCAGCATGGAATTAACCTTATCCTGCAATTCCTGGGCTTGCTGTTGCTCTTTTTCTGCCACTTCTTTATCTCTGGCTGCTTTATCCTCAATAACTTTTCTTTCCTGCTCAGCTTGTTCAAGCCGGAGTGCTTCTTGTTCTTTTGCAGCCTGCTCCTTTTCCTGCTCAGCTTTTATCTGCGCAGTAATAACTTCCCAAGAAAGCATCGGACCCAGGTAATTATGATTTTGATCCATTACCGCACTGACGACCAGGCTAACTGTGTCTTCGCCAAGTTGTATTGTGGTTTTCATAGGCATATTTTTGGGATCAGAAATAATTTTCCTCTGATACTGAGGATTTTTATGGAAAATATCTATAGATTGGCCCATAACATCATTTGATTTAACCGGAAGTACATCCTCAATCTGCTTAAGTATTTTCATAGATTCCGGGTTCAAAAATTGAATAATTCCATCAGTCCCCGCAAAAGCAGTTGCCGAAGGTGTATTTTCCATCATGGAAACAATCTTCGCGGTTTCGGTTTCGGTTTTCTTCTGTGATTTAAGGAAAAATGAAATGCCCACCACCATCATAACAACCAAAATAACTACAAAAACAGAAATACCAATAACCTTGTTGAGCATTGATCCATTGCTGGCCAACTGAGCGCTAATGGGAGAAATGACTTCAAGAACACCACGAACATCATTCAGCTTCCAATCATTTTTTGGGGTGTCTGCTCGGCTGTTATGGCAATTCACGCAGGCCTGCGCAATCATTTTATCTGCAACAGCAACCCTCACAACTTCAATTCCATCCAGCTTCTCTTGCTTTACAAAAACTGAATTGGGATCCTTATCAAAAAAATCCATGGCTTCTTGACCAAAAGCGTCAATCGTTCTCCCCGCACGATTCGGGAATGGGTATGGGCTGTAAAGCTTTAGTTTTACATTTTCACCGCTCTTCTTACTAAGAAGTTCACTCATATCGTGAATCAAGGTAGCAGGGAGAGGGATACCATTTTTCATGGTTTTATGATCATAAGAAATTTTTAAGCCTGTATCATTACCTTTAACCTTTTTTACTACGCTCTTAACGTAATAACCACGAAGAGTTTTGTATTGGTCGATGATAGAAACAGCGTTGATCTTACTCGATTCTATTGTATTCTCAAGACTCGCCCTGGAGATATAAACAATCAAAAACGCAATACTGACGGCAAGAATACCTACAATAGAAAACATGCCTCTACCCATATTTTTTTTCATAAAATCTTCGTTCATAGCAAAACTCCCCTATAATTCTTTATTAACAAAATTTTTTAATACTTATTATTTTTCGAAATCTTTAATTATGGTTCCTGAAAAAAAATTTATATCAACAATTTTTACGTAATAATTGCCTAACTATTTCGTAACAAATCGTAACACAAGCAGGGAGATCAATAGTTCCTAAAATTTGCCCCGTAGCAATATAGTTAATACATTTAATTATAATAAGAAGTTACTGTAATCTTACAAGACAAAAAAAAAGTCAAGGGAATATCGGAATTAATATAACCTTATAAAATAATAATTCGTGGATGTGGAAAAAGAGCAGTTTGGGACATGTTCATCCCCTTCCCTCCACCCAAAGAAGGGAGAGGGAAGATTGTACCAGGAGTTTAGAACCGGAACTGGCCGACCAGTTTTTTCAAGTCTTCGGCCATTTGAGATAATTGTTGTGCCGCATCTTGTGCCTGACTGACACCTTTGGATGTATTATCTGCAGCCTGAGCCACCCCAGCAATGTTCTGATTAATTTCGGAGCTGCCCTTGGCGGCTTCGCCCACGTTTCTTCCTATCTCTGCTGTGGTAGCGGTTTGTTCTTCAACCGCACTGGCAATGGTGTTCGAGATATCATTTATCTGGTTGATGACCTGACTGATCTCGGCAATAGCATCCACCGCGCCCTTTGTATCGCTCTGGATAGCCTGAATTTTACCGCTTATTTCTTCAGTCGCTTTACCTGTCTGATTCGCCAGTTCTTTTACTTCGTTGGCAACAACAGCAAAGCCTTTACCAGCCTCACCTGCCCTCGCCGCTTCAATAGTGGCGTTCAAAGCCAGCAAATTGGTTTGCTCGGCGATGGAGTTAATGACTTTAACAACCTCACCAATCTCAGCACTACTAATTCCCAGCTTGCCTACAGTTTCGTTTGTCTTCTCAGCAACGATTACTGCTGATGCGGCTACTTTAGCAGCCTCCTGTGCGTTATGTGAAATCTCCCGAATACTGGCGTTCATTTCTTCGGAGCCGGTAGCAACTGTCTGCACATTGCGACTGATTTCTTCTGAAGCCGCAGACACCACTTTAGCCTGGGCTGTGGTTTCCTCAGCATTTCCGGCCATTTGCTGGCTCACTGAAGACAGGTTGCCGGAAGCATCTGCCAAAGATTGCGCGGTTCCAGAAATATTTTGCATGCTTTTTCGCAAGTCTTCAAAGAAAGCATCAAGCCCTTCCCCCATCATGCCAATGGCGTCTTCTCCAGTGACGGTAATGGATTTGGTCAGGTCTCCCTGAGCCGCAGCAGTAACCACGTCAAGGATGCTATCTACTTTAGTCTGCAACTCTTCGCCTTTCTTCCTGTCAGCTTCTGCTAATTCCTTAACTTTATTCTCGTGGGCAATTTTTTCTGTCACCAATTCCAGGGTAATCATCGGCCCGAGAAATTTACCATCATGATCCACAATGGCTGCAACATGCATATCCAATGTTTCAGGACCCATCGCTACTAGTTCTCTATAAGGCAGTTTGCTTTTATTAGTAGCAATAGAACGAAATCCAGCAGAGTCTTTACCAAGAAATGCCAGTGAATTTCCAATTAAATCTTCAACCTTGGCAGGGAAGTATTCATCCAACTTAATAAACAACTGTTTCGCCGCAGGGTTGAGGTATTGCAGTTTGAGATCCGCATCGGCATACATAATGCTACCGGGATTATTTTCTACCAATGCAGCAATTTTCACCATTTCAGCATCGCCCTTTTGCTTCTCTTCAGCCTGGTGCATCATTCTTTCCAATGCGCTTTCAAACTCCCCTTTCAAGCCAAACTCTTTATCTCTGTTTTTGCCGCTTAAAATCTCTTCTGAGTAACGTATGAAATCCTGTAATCCTTTTACCAGAGTATTACAGGATTGACTCAAAACACCGACTTCGTCGTTCGATGTAACAGGTAGTTCCTTTTGTTGTAACTCACCCTGAGCCGTATGGCTCAAAACCGCGGAGGTTTGTTGAATGGGTCGGATAACCACTTTGGTCAGAAACAAAGCAATCCCAATCTGGATAAATAAAGCCAGAAAACCAGAAACCGTGTTGGCTAAATTTAAATTTTCCTGATTGTGCAACAAGATGTTTTCTTTGAATTGCAGAACTAACTTATTACTTTCTGCTCTCAGCGTATTGGATCCTAAAAGAATATTTGCCTGAGCCTTTCGGTAAGGATCCGAATTCACCTCTGCATTCACAAGTTTTTTAACAACATTGACAAATACTTCAAATTCTTTTTCAAGATTAGAGATTGTATGCTGAATACTAGGATCGGGAATCGCTTCTATCTTCCTCATTTTAGTGCTTTTCAGATCTACGGGATATTCCCCCCCAACCTTTACTGCCAGCAATGTCTGCCCAAATATTTTCTTAGCGGTGTCATATTCTGTGAGTGAGGCATTCAATTCTGCACGTCCAACAACTACTTCGTTTGAGAACACCGTTTTAAAACGTCGAATTCCCAACATATCGCCCACTTTAAAATTTTCACCCATCTTTTGATTGTGGCAATTGGCACACGCTGCCACAGTAGCCTTATCAGCGGTATAAACATTTACAAATAACTTCCCATTTTCTTCATACGTTTTTGTGAAAACTTTTCCGGAGTTATTTTTCAAAAATTCATTAGCTTCTCGATCCATTGAGGATTTAAGCGCTTTGGCGGGGTTGATTGGTTTTTCTGCAATAATATCTACCGCCAGGCTATTGTTCTCTTCAAATTTTTCGTTCACTATTCTGGCAAATGTCGCAGGAAAAGGGACCGCCGGATGATCTTCACTATCTGGGTCCATACTGATTGGCAATTTAATGCCTTTAGCCACCTTAATTACTGACTTGGTGTAATTCCCGCGCATAATTGTTATATAAGAATCCAAAGAGAGAATTTCACTCTCAATTGTCTTCAGACGTCCCTTTGCCATAGCATATCCAAAAACAGCTTTCCCCATGGCTTGCGTTAACATCCTTTGACGACCCAAAACATCCATCACCAATCCATCTTCTGATATTTTTGAGGAATAATGATCGATAACGGCACCAGCAATCACTACCAGCAATGACAAAATTGCAATCGCACCGTACACTTTTTGTTGAATCGACAAGGTTTTCATTTTGACGCAAACGCCTTCCACGTTAACTGATATAAATAGACATCCATGAGCTTTTTGAGTGTCTTTTACCATTTAAGGTGTAAACCTGTCAACAGCCTTGAATTGAATAACTTGTCACAGTTCTGTAAACACAACCACCCCATATAGGGGAGGTGATTAAACATCAATTAATTCAATATAAAGAAGAAGTACTGTTTAAATATTTAAACAGCACAACAAATTGCATTCGAAGATGAATAGTTTGGTATTATTAAGGTTTAAATTTAAAATAAACCTTCTTTCCATCTATTAAGGAGCTATTAGTGAGAAAATTCTGGAGAGTTTTTGGGTGGGTATTTCTGGGGATATTTCTTCAATTCAAGTTCAACGCTCTCTACGGAATTGTCTTTCTTGAAAATCTAAACTTTCATGATCGAAGTTATTGGGTAGAAATGAAAATGACACCTACCGATGAAAGCCTGAGAATTTTGAAGGTTAAAACCACTGTTCATCATTCCCTTGGAGCAGACTATTTTGCCAATGTTTATATTCCCAAGCAATATAAGGTTCTCAACCATGAGCCATACGGCGGTGTCGAAAAAATAGATGGCTACCGAGCCTATAAAATGAATATGAAACGGAAATATCGGGATGTTTTGGCGGAAACTAATTTCATTATCATTCCTCAGGCAAAAGGAATCGCCTCACTCCCAATGAAAGTACATTTTGAGAATTTAAAGCAGCGTCTGCATGCTGATGAAACTTTCAAAATTTCAACTCAAGGCAAACAAACCAAACTCGAAGGCCCTGAAAAGGCTGAATCGATCTACCCTCAGAAATTGGGAATGTGACCTACCTGCAATGGCTCGAATAAAAGAATTCAAAGACTATTATAAAATTCTCAGCGTAGCCGAATCGGCGACGCAGGAAGAAATCAAAAAATCTTTCAGAAAGCTGGCTCTTGAGTTGCATCCCGATCACAATCCGGATGACTCCAGCAGCGAAGAAAAATTTAAAGATGTCACAGAAGCCTATGGGGTTTTGAGCGACTCGCAAAAAAAACAAGAATACGATCGCTTCCGCGCCGATCACTTCGCAGGTCGCAGTTCTTCACAGTTTCAATATTCACAGGAAGATATTTTCTCAGGTATGTTTCAAGGGAAAAATGCCAGCGGTATTTTTGAAGAACTCAATCGCGAATTCAACAACTCCGGTTTTCGATCAGGCAATAATTTCTTCAAGAATGTTTTTTTTGGTGGTGCTGCCGGTGGTATCGGAGGCATCCTTAGAATGATACCAGGCCCCATCGGCCGCATTGGCATGGGAATCAAGATAGCGCAAATTGTGGGAACCTCCCTTTACGCCCTCCATAAGATGAGAAAGACCAAAGATGCATCCACCCCAAACGAACAACGAAAACCTGAGAACCCTTTAGTGAGTAATCTCAAGAGTATGTTTAACAAATCCCAATCCGATGAAAAACCTCCTCTCAATATGGACTTCGCTATTTCCATTCCTCCAACAGAGGCATTGAATGGGACGCGCAAGAAAATATCCTATCGAACCAATGAAACCACCGAGCAATTGATGGTTCGCATTCCCCCCAATTTTCCTTCAGGGGGTAAGCTAAGAATACGCAATAAGGGCCATATCAAAAATGACAAACGCGGCGACTTGATTTTATCCATAAATATTGATCTCAAGACAAGCACCTCTAACTAAAAAGAGGAATGAATAAATCCCAAATAATTGACTACTGGCTCGCCTTCTTCCGTGACCTCCTGCTTGGCACACTAAAAAAACTTTTTCTTTTCTGTTTTATAGGTTTGGTGTTAGGGGTTCTAACCATCATGGCTTTTGACTCTCAGATATTAGAAGTCGCTGACTGGAGTAATTGGCTCGAAATATTACTTATTTCCATATTCTCCATATGGTATCTAGGGTTTGGAGTCTTACATGGAATTGTTGCATGCGCCCTGCAAGTGATGATTCAAAAAATCCGCGAAGCCTTGGAGGGGTTGCAGCAACTTTTGGACTGGCTGACTCGCGAGGTAATAGGCCGTATCCCGAAGTTCCAGAAAAACATCCCTAAATCAGAGTTGGAAGAAAAATATGATCAGGTAGGCAGTGAACTGCTTATCAAACTAAAACAAAGGGGCGGGATAACCGGATTCTTCTCAGGGATTCTATTTAGCGTTATCTTGAAAGTTTTAAAATTTTTCTTTCTTGATGAAGTTGTCGAAGAGCTTCAGAAAAAAGATTCAGGAGACATTACCTCAGCAGATGTCGAACATGCTGTGCGCCGCGTTGGAACAGACGTTATGATCTCCCCTATCACTGACAATTTATTTTTAATTCATATTGTTAATATCGTCGTCGGATTGTTTTTTTTCGGGCTTCCTTTCAGTCTCTTTTGGCTATTATAATTTGACCAACTGCCTAAAAACTCAGCCAGGCTCAAACAATTTAATCGAAATTTCAAATCTATCCATTTTCGCTGCTCGATTTTCATTCCCCTCCAGCTAAATCAGTATCGAGGCGAAAAAATACTGAGGCTAGAAGGTAAATTTATATTTGTCTATTTATTTTCGATTCGATACAATTGATCCCATGAGCACACTACTATTACAGGAATACGTCGAACGAATTTCACGTTTAATCCAAACGGAATCCCGTTCAAATGGTCTTACCCACAACCTTCAACCCATCCAATTAAACGCTCTCCATTTTTTAACGCGTGCGAATCGCTACTCCGATACGCCACAAGGAGTAACAGAGTATTTTGGTTTTACCAAGGGAACGGTATCGCAAACACTCACAACCCTGGAAACCAAGGGATTTATAAAAAAGATACCGGACAAAGTAGATGGCCGGAAAGTTCATTTAAATGTGACGAAGCTCGGAAAGAAACTACTGGAAAGAACCATGCCCTCACCCACCATTGAAAACGCATGGCAAGAAATAGAAAGTAAAAAGCAAAACCAATTAATCGAACATTTAAAACTACTCTTACTTGAGATACAGAAAAGAAATGGAATGAAACCTTTTGGGGTTTGCAAAAACTGTCGACACAACCAAACCTTAGAAAACGAAAAGTTTTTTTGTGGGTTAACCCAAGAGAATCTTAGCCTGAAAGATTCCGAACTGCTTTGCCGAGAGTATCAACATATCACCTAGAAAAACACAAATCTACGATCTTAAAATCCTAATAGAACTAACCATTCACGACTTTCAAATTCTAATTTTCCTGGGCTTCCGTTTGCTTTTTATATATTTTTCCAATACTATTTGAATCTGAAATCAACTCTTAGCATCTTATTAAGTAATAAAAATATTTTTGATACTAGATTCTAGCTAGTATTTATTGATGAAATTTCAATTCAAAACTCAATTTATTGCCTTACTGATCGTTCTTAGCCTCGGTGTCTTAACTGGCTTAGAGCCTAGCTTGCACAATCACGACCTTGATTTACATGGAGAGCATGAAGACTGCTCCAGTTGTAACTGGACGCAGATCAGCATAGATAACACAACATCTCAAGCCGTCTCTATTCTTCAAACTTACGAAGAATCAAATTACAAAGCCCCGGCAAGCAGACCATCCGTTTCTCTTGACTCCACGTCACTCAGTCGCGCTCCCCCCTCCTTTTCCTGAACCTAGTTTCCAATTTTAATTATTTAATTTTTTAGAGGCTGTACTCCGTTCGTTACGAGTCTGTATTGTTATGGACTCTTGCGCTTGGATCGCCTTTCTTTTGTCAAAATGAAATCTCCTTTACAAAAATATAGTAAAACGGTTTTTTGGAAAACTATTTTACTGATCATTATTCTAGGGTTCTTGTTTGGGTTTTCACCTGTCCTACACAATCACGATCTGGACGAAGAACACCCTGACTGCGCCTCCTGCACATGGACTCATTCAAGCATTAGTGAGCCTGCTTCAGAGTCCAACGACAATCATTTTCTGGCTTATCAAAACCTTTATTACGATCTAGCGCCAACAATCACTTCTTCCTTCAATCTCTCTAACCGTTGTAGGGCTCCTCCCCTTTTCCGCTCATAAACCAATCAAAAATATTTTTTAATTCACAGGGTGATCCACCTAAAGGATTACCCCTGAGCGGAGGTACTATCAAGTGAAAGTTTTATATATTTTATTGATTATTATTTTTAGCAGTTCTTCAAACGTTTGGTCAGCCAGCGAAGCTCTCCAAATAACCGATAGAATAAAAATTTTGGAGCAAAAGATTCAGAACACAAAAAACCTGGAAGGCGAAATTGAGCGCTTAAAAAATCGCCTGGAAAAATTCGAAAACAAAGACAGGAAAACGGAATCGCAAGATTTTGAAGGTCAATTTCCGTCATTTAATCGAGCCAGACAGCCTCAAAACTTCCCAGGTGCTCCAGTAACCGATTTAGGTCCTGAAGACATCCAAAACCAGTTTCCATCGTATAACAGGACCCCACAATCACAGTCGTTTGAAAGAAGCACAGCGACCGGTTTTTCGCGATTATTCAATCCCGCGATCAGTGCCAACGGATTATTGCTCGGGACCTATCGATCCGAAGATAACGCCAACCCTTCAGCTGAGACCAAAACCGGTTTCAAAGTTCAGGAAGTCGAACTGCAAGCCACCGCTAACGTTGATAATTATCTGCGCGCAAATCTGGTAACGGCCTTTGAAGATACATCCACTTTTGAAATTGAAGAGTTTTACGTTGACGCGGTTATAACTCGAGATTTTTCAGTTCGCCTGGGAAAAGCATACAACAACTTTGGCAAACACAATTTCCTCCATCAACATCAATTCCCTTTTATTGATGCTCCTTTGGTTAATTTGAAAATTTTCGGTGATGAAGCACTAAACGAATCCGGTATTGGTATAAACTATCTCCTTCCTCTACCCTGGTATTCAGAATTGATATTTAATGTCCTTGAAGGAGATAATGCAGTTTTACTGAACGGTACCAGCAACAACCAATTTGGATATTTGCTCCACGCAAAAAATCTATGGGAGTTGAACGAAGATACAACAGTCGAAGCGAGTGGATCTTTTCTATTTGGAAAAAATGGAGCCGGAACCGAAAACAATTCAAGTTTTGCTGTAGGGGGAAGTTTGACGCTCAAATGGATTCCTTCTCAAAAAGCCCGGTATCAACAAGTCGAGTGGCAAACGGAATACATTCACTCTGAACGCGAGACAGGAATCAACGCAAGCTTAGCTGCTATACCTAACCCCGATGAACAAAGGGCGGGTATATATTCTTATTTAAAATATCAATTCGCCCAAAATTGGTGGGGGCAAGGACGAATTGATTACTATGGTTTCGAAAAAGCATTGGGAGAAAAGGATCAATATCGATTAAGCGGTCTGGTTGGTTATGTTCCCAGCGAGTTTTCAGCGGTTCGCGTTCAATATAATTATCTCGACGACAAACTGACTCGCGACGAGCATCAAGTTCTCCTGCAACTTAATTTCACCATGGGTTCTCATCCGGCTCATAACTATTGAGGTAATTAATGACTAAAAAGATGAAGGTTATCTTTTTGATGGCAATGTCGGTGCTTTGTTTTTTTTACTCAGCACCAGCATTTGCCGTCTTGCAAGTAGTGACAACCACCGAAGATTTAGCTGCGCTTACCAAAGAAATTGGTGGCGATGAAATTCGAGTAGAGACTTTAATACGAGGTTACCAGGATGCCCATTTTATTGCGGCCAAGCCGAGTTATATGTTTCGTTTGAACCGCGCTGATTTATTGATTTATCAAGGCATGGAATTGGAAGTCGGGTGGTTGCCTCTGTTGATTCAGGGCGCTCGCAATCCTGATGTCATGGTAGGTAAACTTGGTCATTTGAACGCATCCAGCGTTATTGAACCCATTGAAATCCCCCAAATACTCGACAGGTCGATGGGAGATATTCATCCCTTTGGAAATCCGCATTATTTGCTGGATCCAGTAAATGGAATTCATGTTGCTCGTCTCATTACAGATCGTCTCTCACAATTGGTACCCGACAAAAAGATTTTCTTCCAAAAAGGTTTGGAAAACTTCACTGAACGTCTCAGGACCAAAATTTTGGAATGGGGCCAACGTACGAAATTTTTAAAGGGAATCAAAGTAACAGCCTATCACCGAAGCTGGAGTTACCTATTCAGGCGATTTGGCATTCAATACGCTGCCTTAATTGAAATCGTACCAGGAATTCCTCCCACTCCGAAACATTTAGCCAGGGTGGTGAACGCTATGAAAACGGATAACGCGAAACTCATTATTCAGGCGAATTATTTCGAATCCAAATCCGCAAAATTTTTAGCCGAGAAAACAGGAAGCCAAATCCTTTCTCTTCCTGTTTCAGTAGGCGGGGTTGATGAAGTGAAAACCTATATTGGACTTTTCGATTATATTATTTCGCATTTGGAAAGGAAATTGAAATGAGTGAGGTCCTTCCATTCATTGCCGCACCGGCCGCAGCTTGCATTATTCTGGCTGTAATAATGGCTTATTTTGGACTTCACGTGCTTAGAAGAGAAATTATTTTCATTGATCTTTCCATGGCCCAATTAGCGGCATTAGGAACCACTTTGGCATTTGTAATGAATATCCCTCTCGATTCACCACAGTCACAATTTTTCTCTTTGGGTTTAATCATAGTAGGGGCCTGCTTTTTTTCTATAGTTCGTTTTGCAATTCCAATGGTTCCTCAAGAAGCAATTATTGGTATTATTTACGTTGTCAGCTCTGCTCTCACAATTTTAGCAGTAGACCAAACCCCACATGGAGCTGAACACATTAAAGATCTGCTCAATGGTTCTATCTTGTGGATATCTTGGGCGGGTGTTCTAAAATTGATCGGGATATCCGTTTTAGTCGGAGGATTTCACTGGAAATTCCAACATCATTTCTTAGAGATTTCCAATAATTACCGCGAGAAACTTTCAAAAAACCAATTTGGCTGGGATTTTCTTTTTTACTTGAGCCTTGGATTGATAGTTGTGGTTTCAGTAAAGTCTGCAGGAATATTCCTCATCTTCAGTTTTTTGATCATCCCCGCCGCCTGCGGGCTGATTTTTTCCAACAACTTTTTCAACCAGTGGATGATCGGTGCAGCCGTAGGAACACTGGGAAGCATCTTGGGTATCACATTTTCCACAGTATCAGATCTACCAACCGGATCCGCCCTTGTCACTGTTCTCGGAGCGCTGTTTCTCGTCAGCCTTCTGCTCAGCAAAATTGGGGTAAAAAAGGGTCAATAACCACCTGCAAACTTAATGACAACGACCAAAAAAACGCTCAGTCAAAAATCAATAAGCTATTAAGTTTTTCTAACAGGCTATCTCAGCCGAAATGCTCTATACTGTTCCGTTCGTATTAATATAATTAAGGAGTACATATCTAAAATGGGAAATCCGTCACTATATGAACGGCTGGGTGGCTATGACAATATTGCCGCAGTGGCCAGCGATTTATTACCTCGCCTCATAGGAGATCCTGTACTGGGTAGGTTCTGGGAAAACCGTGGAGAAGATGGCTTACGTCGAGAAAAACAATTGCTGATTGATTTTTTATGCGCAAGTTCAGGCGTCCCCTTGACTTATGTCGGAAGAGATATGCTCACAACTCATAAGGGAATGAAAATTGACCAAAAGGACTGGGGGAATTTTTCCGGTCATCTCAAGGCAACTCTTGACCATTTTCAGCTTCCAGAAAAAGAGAAAAATGAGGTGTTTGGTTTTATTGAAAGTTTAAAAATGGAGATTATCGAAGAATAAGATGATCCTATTTAGCAAATATTCTCTACTCTTAGTTATTGCTTTAACCTTCGCACAAATTCCCAATAAGGTACAAGCTGAGCCCACATCGGTTTTCGTGAGCATTGCTCCACAAAAATATTTTGTTGAACGTATAGGTGGCGATGAGGTTAGGGTAGAAGTAATGGTCAAACCCGGTGAGAGCCCTGCTACATTTAACCCAAATCCAAAAAAAATGAGTCACCTTGCAAATGCAAAACTTTATTTTAGCATTGGTGTTCCTTTTGAGAAAGTCTGGATTTCTAGAATCAAAAATATTCAACCGGAATTAAAAGTAATTTCTTTAAACAAAAATACTGCGCCTTCGAACCATCACCACCATGATGAAGGCGACCCGCATATCTGGCTCAGTCCTCCGCTTGTAAAAATAATGTCCGCAGAGATTGAAGCCGCTTTATCCAGGCAACAACCCGAGAAGTCTGCCTTCTTCAAAAATAACTACCAAACTCTTATCAAAGAGGTAGACATGCTCGATCAGGAAATCCGGCAAATTTTTGCAAAAGGGAAAAACCATACTTTTATGGTATTTCATCCTGCATGGACTCACTTCGCTGAGGCTTATGGTCTTAAACAGATTTCTATCGAGCATCAGGGAAAGGAACCTGGGCCACGTGCGTTACAGGAAATAATTAGCAAGGGAAAGAAACTAAATATAAAAGTGATTTTTGTGCAAAAGCAATTCGGTCTTACCGTAGCTAAAAAAATAGCTAACATGATAGGTGCTACTGTCCAGGAAATGGACCCTCTTACTGAAAACTATATCGACAGCATGCGAAACACAGCAAAAGCAATTTCTGGAGCAATTAATTGAGCGACGATTCTGTAATAAAAATCCGCGACCTCCATTTCAACTATGGAGATGTTCCGATTCTTGAAGACATTAATATTGATATACAAAGAAATGAATTCATTGGAATGGTCGGTCCCAATGGCAGTGGCAAAACCACACTTCTTAAAATCATTCTGGGACTACTGACCCCTGATCATGGAACTGTAGAAGTATTAGGAAAACCACCCGTGCTCTCTGTAAAGGATGTGGGTTATATGCCGCAATTGGCACCATTCGCCAGAGATTTTCCAATCAGCGTTGAAGATACCGTTCTAATGGGACGGCTGGGAAAAACGTCGAGCATGGGATTTTTCAGCAAAGAAGATAAGCAACTTGCCGCAGAATCTATGGAAGCAGTTGAAGTTCTAGATTTACGAAAACGCTCTATCGGCTCCTTGTCCGGCGGACAATTGCAGAGGGCATTGATTGCTCGCGCCTTGACCTGCAATCCAGAGATAATGATACTCGATGAACCCACTGCAAATGTAGACATGAAAGTTGAGAAAGATATTTTCGATCTTTTAAAGAAATTGAACGATAAAATCACCATCATAGTCGTGACTCACGATATAGGTTTCATATCGCAATACATCGACAGGGTAGCCTGTATTAACCGCACCCTGATTTGCCATCCTACTTCGGAGCTTACTGGCGAGACTATTGAAAATCTCTACGGCACCCATGTCCATATGGTGCATCATCACCATGAAGGGGAGGATCACCATTGAGTTCGTTTCTGGAAGCCGTCTCTTCACAGCCCTTCATGCAAAATGCATTGGCAGGTGGCCTTCTTGCCAGTGTGGCCTGCGGAGCTATCGGCTCTTATGTCGTGGTCAAACGCATCGGCTATCTCGCAGGCGGTATTGCCCATGCTGTGTTAGGTGGAATGGGGATTGCCTATTATCTAGGTAGGCCACCTATTGAGGGTGCATTGGTATCGGCTTTGGTTTTCGCATTCATCCTCGGATGGGTCAGCCTGCGTATGCAACAACAGGAAGATACAATTATTGGTGCGTTGTGGGCTGGAGGTATGGCGACAGGTATTTTATTCATCTCGCAAACACCGGGATACAACGTAGATCTGATGAGCTTTCTCTTCGGGAATATCCTGATGATCGATTCTAGCGATCTTTATTGGATAGCCGGACTCGATGTCCTTATTCTGCTCATCGTATTTCTTTTTTACAAACAATTTATAGCCGTATCGTTTGATGAAGAGTTTGCCCGACTCCGTGGAATTCCTGTCGAGCGGTTTTATATGCTGTTTCTTTCTCTAGTAGCTTTGACTGTTGTAATATTGATCCAGATCGTTGGCTTGATACTAGTCATCGCCCTTTTGACTCTTCCAGCAGCAATTGCCGGGCTATACGTTCGTTCTTTGAGCCTGATGATGTTCCTCGCAACCTTATTGGGAATGCTTTTCACCACCGGCGGACTGGCATTGTCTTATCAACCCGACCTCCCCCCCGGCCCCACTATCATTTTACTTGCCGGAGCCTTTTATCTCGTATCGCTTGTTTTGAATCAAATCAAAAAAAAAAATCTAAATATTGGTAGTTGTTGCTCCAGTCTTGAAAAAGAATTTAGCAATGTAGACGAAAGCAAGCGCAAAATCCTGATATGGGTACTTGTTATTAATTTAACAATGTTCTTTGTAGAAGGAATATATGGCTGGTTTGCACAATCAAGTGCCCTCATGGCTGATGCGCTAGATATGCTGGGAGATGCTGCTATTTATGGATTCTCACTTTATGTCATTCGGTTGCACCCTATATGGCAAAGTCGCGCAGGGTTCATTAAGGGAATCATTATGGCAGTGTTTGCCATCAGCGTTCTTTTCGGAGCTATGTATAGAGCATTAGATCCTGTCGTCCCCGAAGCCACAACCATGGGAATCATTGGTGGTATGGCTCTTGTTGCAAACCTGATTTGCGCGGTTCTATTATTAGGATTCAAAAATACAGACATCAACATGCGTTCGGCATGGTTATGTTCGCGCAATGATGTGCTGGCAAATATAGGCGTATTGCTTGCGGCTGGCGGTGTCGCGTGGACACACTCACCCTGGCCTGATCTGTTGGTAGGCGTTGCCCTTTCTGCATTAATACTGAAATCGTCTATCGAAATTTTACGAGACGCAAAGCTGGAAATGGCAAACCATCAAAAAACTTAATCGATTTAAAATAACTGGGATCAAGGCTTTGCCAATAAGAGCTCTATTGTAAATTGACTTCCTTTGCCTATTTCACTTTCTAATGAAATAGATCCACCCATTAAAACAATTAATTTTTGGGTTATGCTTAACCCAATCCCTACCCCATCAACAGTCCCCTTATCAATATTCAACCTTGAAAAAGGTTCAAATATTTCTAACTGTTTTTCTTTTGGGATTCCACAACCGGTATCGACAATACTGATCCGAACCCGATCTTCCTGGATTTTTTCTTGAGAAATCGTGACAGAACCATACTCCCGATTATATTTTATGGCGTTCGATAACAGATTAATCAGCACTTGGACAATACGAGTATGATCAACCTGGACGCTCAAATGATTTTCTTTGGGAGCCAAACACTCAATTTTAATTTCATTACTTTTTGCTAGCGGCTGAATCAATCTAAGGGCCTCATCTAGCAATGTACCAAACTCCAGGCTTTCTATTTTGACAGAAAACTCTCCCGCCTCAATTCGAGATAAATCCAGCACGTCATTTACAAGTATAAGTAAATGGTTCCCTCCCCTTAAGACGTGCTCAACATTATCTTTTTGAACTTCAGACAGGTTACCCTCATTATTCATACCTAACAATTGTGCAAAACCCAAAATTGCATTTAAAGGTGTACGCAATTCATGGCTCATTCTCGCAAGAAATTCAGTTTTAGCCGCATTGGCTTTTTCCGCGTCTTCTTTTGCTTGCATCATCGATGCATGATCTTTTTCTCGCTGCCAGCTCATATATAATGCCCGTAACGAAGCGGCTAACAAAAAGCTGAATAAAATATAAAACCAGATCTCAAGTTTGTGCAAAAAAGAAAAGGCTTCTTCATAGTCCATTTCACTTGCAATACCAAATCCAAATTCTGGCAACCAGGCCCATGCCCCCACAACTTTTACCCCACGGTAATCCCTATACCCATTCAGGTCATAACCATTTTCCCCTGCTAATGCACTCAAAGCCATTCTTGTAAAGGGTTTTTCATTTGAAGAGGGTGGAACCCTCCCTTTTTTGGTTAAATTCACACCTGGGTCTCGAACCGATAGGTTCAAAATAGAAGGAGTTTCTAGCAAGTCTGGAATCAGTCCCATCACTTTAAGTTCTTCTTCAAAACGGCTCTTCGAGATAGTTACTCCTGATTCATTGAACGCATAAATTTCTCCTGTTTTACCAGTTCTTTCAATTTCGAAAATATGGGAGAAAACTGTTTCAGGTCTCAGTCTCAACCCCAAAATACCAATAAACTCTCCCTTTAAACTTAAAATAGGAGTAGCAATCAACAAACTTGGCCAATCATTTCTTAATTTTCCCCGCCCATCAGGAATTTCAACCTCTGATTTAAATGGAAGGGTAATAACAGTATTGCCTAAAATTGCCAAGTCAATGAATCGCTTTCCCAATCTATCTATTATTTTTCGGTGACCCATTGCCGCATCCTCTGAAGCCGCAAAAGAAAAACCTGTTTCATCAAGCAAAACAAACCCCATGAACCCAAAATTTTTAAGTGTCGAATTTAATTCTAACCTCAAAGCTTTTAGCTTCTTCTTACTAAAAACCACTCCCGTTTCGCCTTTTGAAGAGTCATATATATTTCTTAGTTCCAATGAATGCTCTTGAATTACAGGGGTAGAAATTAAGGCCTTGGCTTTAGCCTTCATATCACTCTCCCAAATTTTGAACATTTTTACAGAACGGGGAAGCGACATACTCAATTGTTCAAGGAATATGGCTTTAACTTCCCTCTCAACGGTTTGGTAGCTAAACCAGGCCACTATCAATACACTAAGTAGAAAGCTAACTGAAAAACTAACACTCGAGGCCAGAGAAACAGGCGTGAATTTCATTGATCTTTTCTGCTTCAAACCAGGTTCAATCAATTCTTTCATTGTTTTTCCTGATTCAATAATGGGTAAGATTCCTCATTTTCATCTAATGTTTTCAAAAACTCTAGCAGATCATTTTTTTCATTGTCACTCATACCAATAGGGCTGATAAAAGGACTTTTCCTTTTACTGGAAATCCCGCCTTGATCATAAAACTCAATGACTGATTTCAGACTCGTCAAGGCCCCATCATGCATATATGGACCCGTTGAGGTTATTCCTCTTAAACCCGGCGTTTTAAATGCTCCATCATGAAAAGTTTCCAGTGTGACCCTCTTCCTTCCTTCATCCTGTTTATTTTTATTTTTCGTAAAACTTATATTATGAAATTGATGATCTGTAAAAAAGGGACCGCTATGACAAATAGAACATTTGGCTTTGCCGGAAAAAAGATCCATCCCTCTTATTGCAGCAGAGGACATAGCATCTTTCTCTCCCTGCCAATAAAGATCATAGGCAGTTTTACTTGTCACCAAAGTTCGTTCAAAGGTAGCTATTGCCATTGCCAACCTTTCAGGAGTTATTTCTGAATTGGAAAAAGCGGATTCAAACATTTCTCTGTAATCAGGGTACGATTTCAGTTCCGCCATTAATTCTTCCAAACCTTGATTCATTTCAGATTTATCCTGAATTGGCATTAAAGCCTGTTCCTCAAGAGATTTCGCTCTTCCATCCCAAAACAAGGTTTTTTGAAACCCTGTATTTAATATACTGGGTGAATTTCTAGTTAAAACTTGATTCCTTATTCCTACAGACACAGGCAATCCATCCGTCCAGAATTTTTCAGGTAGATGGCATGAAGAACAGCTAATGGAGTTGTCTGCTGACAAAATAGGATCAAAAAAAAGTTTTCTCCCCAAGTCTTCTTTCGTTTTTGACCACGGGTTATTATCGGGGTATGTTATTTCAGGAATAGGCTCATAAATAATAGCTTCCGCGTTTTTATCGGAGGCTACTAAGCAAGTAAGGCTAATTAATAAAACAAGAATTCGTAATATCATTAAAAGCTCTCAAACAAGTTGAATTAGAGTTTGTAAAATCAAATTTTCATACTTTTATGGCATCTGATTTTAATAACAAGATAGTTACGATTATTCAAACTTCCCATCACAAAAACAACTAAATGTTATGATAAAAATATGATTTTAGGTTTAGACGACATTCCCGGCGGCACAGCCTTCGTTTCGTTTCTGTTTTGGATGGTATTGACGGGGCTTTATTATCTGGTCTGCTATCAAGCTGCCTTAAGCGTTCTCGACGATGTCACTCGCAACAGTTGGCTCAAAATTCCAGCCATGTTATGCGCTGCTGTTCCCACTGCAGGATTGATGGTTGTGTTTCACTACAAACCCTATGTCTTTGCAGTTCTGGTCAGCATCACCAATTATTTTCGGATACAGAAAAAAATTCTGACCCCGAATCCAAAATGGGAAAACATGAAAATCAATCCAGTTCTTTTTTATCTGGCAAGTTATGGTTACATCGCCTCATTCACCGCACTGGCATTTTACTTTCCCACCCTAGATTTTAGTCAATAAAAGGTTAGTCAGTTTTGCTGATGTTTTAGATTTTAAATTTATTCACCAACCCGGTCAGATCGATTGCAAGTTTTGAAAGCTCGTTTGCAGCATCTTTGGTCTGACTAGAACCCTGGGTCGTCTCTTCTGCTGCTGTGGAAACACCCGAGATATTCTGAGAGATTTCAGCCACACCTTTGGCCGCTTCCCCAACATTACGCGACATTTCATTCGTAGTCGCGCTTTGTTCTTCTACAGCACTAGCTATGGTGCTTGATATATCATTTATATTATTAATAATTTCACTGATCTCACCAATAGCTTCAACTGCATTGCCTGTATCGGATTGAATGGTCTGGACTTTGCCACTGATCTCCTCGGTAGCTTTTGCTGTCTGGTTGGCTAATTCCTTAACCTCATTTGCCACCACCGCAAAGCCTTTTCCTGCTTCTCCGGCCCGTGCAGCTTCGATCGTGGCATTCAAAGCCAGGAGATTGGTTTGTTCTGCAATCGATGTAATCACTTTTACCACCTCACCAATTTGTTTCGAGCTTTCTCCGAGGGCGGAAATCGTTTCATTAGTCTTTTTGGCCACTACAACAGCCTCAGCTGAGATCTTTGCGGCTTCGCTAGAATTGCTTGAAATTTCTCTTATGCTCGCGCTCATCTCTTCTGCTCCAGTGGCAACAGTCTGCACATTATTACCTACCTCTTCACTGGCGGAAGCAACCACGCCGGCTTGTGCCGATGTCTCTTCAGCGTTTGCAGACATGGTTGTACTAGTTGCGGTGAGTTCTTCAGCAGCGGCACTCACTGATTCTGCATTTTTGCCAATTTCGTCTATATCACTGCGTAACCCCACGAAGAACTTTTTCAATCCATCTCCAATTTGACCAAGGTCGTCCGAACCGGTAACATCGATTTCAGTTGCTAGGTTCCCTTCACTGGCAGCCTTGACTCCATCAAGAATTTTATTCACCTTGTGAACTTTATCCGTTATGTCTGTGGCGAATTTAACAACCTTGTAAGGTTTTCCCTCGGGGTCCAAAATGGGGTTATAAGAAGCTTGGATATAAATTTCTTTTCCGCCCTTGCCGATGCGCTTGTACTCGCCTGAATCAAACTCACCGCGATTGAGCTTCTCCCAGAATTATTGGTACTCGTTGCTGTTACCATAAGAGGGTTCAACAAAGTTCCTATGGTGTACGCCAACCGCCTCTTTTAGGGAATAACCCATGACATTGAGGAAGTTTTCGTTGGCGGTGATGACCGTGCCATCTAAATTGAACTCAATCACACCTTGAGATTTTCCAATAGCATCGACTTTGCCTTGAAAATCAGCGTTCTTTAGTTTTTGTTCCGTTATATCTGTGGCAAATTTAACAACCTTGTAAGGTTTTCCTTCGGGGTCCAAAATGGGGTTATAAGAAGCCTGGATATAAATTTCTTTCCCGCCCTTGCCGATGCGCTTGTACTCGCCTGAATCAAACTCACCGCGATTGAGCTTCTCCCAGAATTGTCGGTACTCGTTGCTCTTACCATAAGAGGGTTCAACAAAGTTCCTATGGTGTACGCCAACCGCCTCTTTTAGGGAATAACCCATGACATTGAGGAAGTTTTCGTTGGCGGTGATGACGGTGCCATCTAAATTGAATTCGATCACACCTTGAGATTTTCCAATGGCATCAACTTTGCCTTGGAATTCAGCGTTCATTAATTTCTGCTCTGTTATCTCGGTGGCAAATTTAACTACCTTGTAAGGTTTTCCACTTGAGTCGAGCATAGGATTATAAGAAGCCTGGATATAAACTTCCTTTCCACCCTTACCAATGCGCTTATATTCACCTGAGTCGAACTCACCGCGATTGAGTTTCTCCCAGAATTTTCGATACTCGCTGCTGTTCCCATAAGAAGGTTCAACAAAATTCCGATGGTGTACACCAACTGCCTCGTCGAGGGTATAGCCCAAAACATTTAAAAAGTTATTGTTAGCAGTGATGACCGTGCCATCTAAATTGAATTCAATCACACCTTGAGATTTTCCAATAGCATCGACTTTAGCTTGCAATTCAGCAGTTCTACTACTTCCATTGCTAAATAAACCAAAAAATCCTGATTTCTGTTTAGTTGTCATTTATTGTCAAACTCCCCATATATTTGTAGTTAGCTCAAAACTTGAACTAGTCCTAATAAAATGGTTCCTGACAATTAATATTTTTACAACAATAAAAAGCACTTAACAAAATTGTCAGCGTGGAAACGGAAGCCACATAGGGGTTTTTGCGCGATAGTTATCATATTCTTCTCCAAACTGCTCTTTTAAAGCTTGTTCTTCGAAATGGATGCGGTATTGGAATCCAAACCAGGCCAAAACCGCCCCAATAACTCCTGCGGTCCAGGAGTGGGTAGTGACAGCATAGGCAAGAACAATAAGCATCATGGCAGTGTAGGTAGGATGACGCATATAGCCATGCAACTGGTCGGTTTTTAGAGTCTGTTGTTCGCGAAAGGCAATATTAAATTTAAAACGTAAAACACCAAGCTGTGCTATTGCCAGAATTCTCATTGAGCAACCTGCAGTAAAAAGTATAACAATGATCGATAATTCTACTGGCCCAACTAGAATCAAGGTTGACCGTGAAATAAACGACATGCCTAACAAAGCTGCAACGATTGGTAAAACGTGGCCAAAAAGTTGTTGTATATAAGCTTTGTTAAATTTGATATCTTCCGGCCGTTCAGTAAGCGAGAAAAAAACCACCTCAATGATTCCAAAGATGAGGTTGCAGTATGAAACAATTAAAATGCGTTCTGTCTCGGCATTGCCCAACCACCAGGGGACCAAGGGCAGTAAATACGTGGTGCCCACAAGAACAATATTAAAATTGAAATTTCTAAACAAACAAAACAGAAAAATTGCCAAAAACAAGACAAAGTTGATCTGAAGTAGTAAAATAGCGGTCACAGAATCACCTAACAAGCATTTAAATACATACAATTAGTAATCACACACGAACAGGAGAATAATTCTACGAAATGGGCTATTCTACTGTTTTTTAGAGCAGTTTTATTATAAAATAGTAATAATTGTGTACCCCCCTTTCATATTCCAGTCCTCTGAAATACTGAATTTGGCGTTATAATATACTGAATCAGGGCTGGCTCTCGGTAACTTGCTTTTTGAGAGCATTGGCCCAATAGCTATAGAATTGAGGTAAGTTATGGATACAAAAACATTAAATATTCCCGAAGAAGTCAAACGCGAAATCGAAACCTTTGCCGCAGAAGTCGAACGTCTCAACCGTGGTGAAGTCGGCGATGACGATTTTAAAAGATTCCGCCTGCAGCAAGGAATTTATGGGCAAAGACAAGAAGGCGAACAAATGATTCGCACTAAATTGCCCGCTGGCAAAATGACCAGTGAGCAATTGCGCAGCATGGCAACTTTTGCTGAGAAATATTCGCACGGTATCTTGCACATCACCACCCGGCAAGATATTCAAATGCACTACGTCAAAATTAACGATGTGCCGCAAGGACTTGAAGATCTCGCGCAAGCAGGAATAACCAGTCGTGAAGCCTGTGGCAACACAGTACGAAATGTCACTGCCTGCCATAAGGCGGGAACCTGCGCCAACGAAGTTTTCGACGTTAGCCCCTATGCTTTGGCGGTGTCCAAATATCTTTTACGTAAGGACTTGACGCAAAACCTTCCACGTAAATTCAAAATCAGTTTCGGCGGTTGTAACGGCTGTGGGCTCGCTCCTATTCACGACATTGGTTTGAAAGCCGTGGTCCGGAATGAAGTTCGCGGTTTTCAGGCATTGATTGGTGGCGGACTGGGTTCCTTTCCTCATGCCGCGTTACCTTTAACCGATTTTATTCCAGCCGACAACCTTTTGCAGATGTGCGAAGCACTCGTGGCTGTATTCGATAAATATGGTGACAAGAAAAATCGTAATAAGGCTCGCTTTAAGTTCGTAGTAGACAAACTGGGAATGGAAAAAATCAATGAACTCTACAGTGAAGAATTTGCGGCTCTTAACAGTAAAACATACCCTTCCATTCAAATTGACGCAGAAGAACCTCTATCTTCCCCCGAATATCAATCGGTGGACTGCAATGCAGATCCGGAGTTCCAACTATGGAAAAGCCGGAACATTGAAGCGCAAAAACAGGATGGGTTTAATAATATCCAGATCAAACTTATTCTCGGTGACTTCACCATACCTCAGGCTAGAGGATTAGCGGATATGGCGGAAAATTTCGCTGGTGGAAAACTAGTAGCTACCGTCAACCAGAATCTGATGATCCCTTGGGTCAAAGAAAAAGCTTTTGGCAATTTATTTTCTGAACTCAAGAAAATTGGCCTTCATAAAGCTGGGACAGAAGAAATACGCGATATCACTTGTTGCCCAGGCTCTGAAACCTGCAACCTCGGTATCACCGCATCGCGCGGGTTGGTTGAAAGTTTGAATACGGAGATGGAAAAGGAACTTGAGATCTCCAAAGACTTGGATCATATCACCATCAAGGCGAGCGGTTGCCCCAATTCCTGCGGGCAACATCATATCGCGTCCATCGGATTTCATGGCGGTGCTAAAAAGTTAAATGGCATTCTGACTCCTCATTACGAAGTTCTTCTTGGCGGTAGAATTACAGAAGATACGGCTATTTTTGGGACATCTGTTATCAAGATACCAGCTAAAAATGCACCTGAAGCAATGAAGACCTCTATCAAGGACTACAAGGATAACAAGCAAGGGGAAGAATCTTTTGGTGAATACTTTGACCGCATGGGTAAAGCTCATTTCCGTGAATTGCTCGATTCTTTAAGAAATTTACCCGATATCGAACAGTCACCAGAGTCTTATATTGATTATGGTTCAACACAAAAGTTCAGTCTCGAAGACCGCGGACAAGGCGAATGTGCTGGAGCTGTGACCGATATGATCACCGACCGAATTTCAGAAGCAGAACGCGCGCAGTTTCAGGGCAAGCTTTCTCTTGAAAAAAAGGACATTAAAGAAACAGGAGATCATGCCAGACGAAGCGTTATCGCATCGGCTCGTGCCTTGCTAGTTACGGAAGGGATGGACTTCAATGATGACTGGGAATGTCTCAAAAAATTCCAATCTCTCGTAATAGATATGGAAATCGTTTCATCTCAATTTGCAAAACTTATAGATACCTTCGAAGAAAACACAGAAGCATCCGATGAAAAAACAGCCGAATTATGGCTTTCTGAAGCTGGATTATTACTTCAAGAATGTAAAGCCGTTCAAGAAAAAATGCAGTCGGACAAATCTCTCAGGATAAGAGTAGGCGGGGATGACTCAAAAGATAAGGCTACAGAATCTGTAAAAACATCCTCAAGCATCGACCTTCTTGGCGTTAAGTGTCCATTCAATTACGTTAAAACAAAAATCAAATTGGAAACGATGGCCTCGGGAAGCGTGCTGGAAGTATTACTGGATGATGGAGAGCCTAGCGAAAATGTACCCAAGAGTGTTAAAAATGATGGGCATAAGGTCCTCTCTCTCGTTGAAGAAAAAGGGCATTACAAACTGACCATAGAAAAGGCGTAAAAATTAATGCTCATCAGTATGACCGGGTTTGGCCGGGCCGAAAGTCAAGAAGGAGATTACACTTACCAAGCAGAAATTCGGTCGGTTAACAATCGCTTTATCGAAATCAACACTCGCCTTCCAAAGGCCTATGTTGACTTGGAGCAACCTTTAAAAAAACTCATAAAATCGCACTGTTCCAGAGGCTCTATTAGCCTCACCATCAGCCTTGCAAACTCGAACGAAGGTACCGGTGAATGGGATGTTAAGCCAAATTTGTCACTTGCGACTCAATATGTCGATGCCTTGAATCAAATTCGAGATTCATTAGGACTGCAAGGAGAAATCGACCTGAAATCTGTAATCGGCTTGCGAGATATAATTAAAATTGAGCCCGTTGCCCTAGACCCTGCAAAAAAAGACTTGATCCTCAATATTACAACAGAAGCCTTGACCTCTCTTCAGAAAATGCGTGAAGAAGAAGGCGAAAACCTGCAGAAAGATCTGGCCCAGCGCATTGATGCTATAGAAAGTCACGCAGCAGAAATAGAATCGCGACATCCTGAAGTCATAAAAGAGTATCAAGAAAAACTCAATGAAAGAATAAAGACTTTGAATGAAGGAGTTGGCCTCGATGAAACACGACTAGCCCAGGAGGCCGCCCTTCTAGCTGATCGTAGCGATATCACTGAAGAAATGACCCGTTTGAAAAGCCATTTGAACCAGTTTAGAAGTTTTTTCAAGGCAAAAGAACCCATAGGACGCAAACTGGAATTTATCACTCAGGAAATTAACCGAGAAGTCAATACCACAGGCTCCAAGTCCAGCGATATAAACATTTCCAACCGGGTCATTGAGATGAAAAGTGAGCTTGAAAAAATCAGAGAACAAGTACAAAACATCGAATAAACAGTTTTGTTTTGCGAATCTGACAATGACAATAAACACAGAATGAATGGCAAATGACACAAAAAGGCCTACCCATCATAATTTCTGCCCCTTCTGGAACAGGAAAAACAACAACCTGTAAACGTTTGATACAGAAAATGCCCGATCTTAGGATCGCCATATCGCACACCACAAGAAAAATTCGTGATGGAGAAACCCATGCATGCGATTATTTTTTTGTTTCAAAAAAAGAATTCGAAACCAAAAGAGATAACAAAGACTTTCTCGAATGGGCTCAGGTCCATACGGAGTATTATGGGACATCTTTCGAGTCTATCGAGAAACCTCAGAAAGAAGGTTTTGATATTTTATTAGAACTCGATGTTCAGGGGGTGGATTCTCTTCGCAATATGAATTTCAATGCCGTTTATATTCTCATCCTTCCCCCTTCAATAGAAGAGATGACAAAGCGTCTCAGAAAAAGAGGCACCGAAACTGAAGAGAGCATTGAAAGACGAGTCAAAACGGGTAAAGAAGAAATTAAGAATTACAAGAAATACGATTTCGTCATCACAAATTTTGATGTAGAAGAAACGGTGGAATCCATTCTTGCTATTGTCCATGCAGAAAAATCCCGGGTTTCCCGCTACATCCCAACATCAAACGACATCAAAGAATTATTGAGTTGAAATATTATGTCCCAAATCAACCTTATAGATCAAGTATGCGAAAAAGTTAAAAACCTTAAAGCCTATCATGTCGAAACAGTAGAAAATGGCATAAAGCTGCACGCTAATGAGAACCCCTACCCGCCTTCACCAGAATTATTAAAGAAAATTCTAGCTCGTTTTGAGAAACTGAACTTAAACCGATATCCCGATCCTGACTGTAAAACATTAAAAGAAGCAATTTCAACTCGCATTGGAGTTCCCACAAATCAACTTGTGATTGGAAACGGATCCGATGAATTGATTCAGAATCTGATGCAGGTCTTTTGTAATGAAGGGGATACGATCGCCTTCCCTGACACTACCTTTGCTATGTACGCCATCACTGCAAAGGGCATGGGACTGAAAGTCCATACTTTTCCTCTCAACGATAATTGGGATTTTGAAGCAACGCCTCTTATTGAAAAGCTAAATGCAAGTCATGCTCGCATTGTGTTTATAAGTTACCCCAATAATCCAACGGGGAATTGTTTTTCAAGAACTGAAGTTCAAAAACTTGTCGAAAATTTTGAAGGCATAGTAGTACTTGATGAAGCTTATTATGATTTTTCAGGGCAAACCTTCCTTAGCCAAATGAAAGACCACAACAATTTGGTTATATTAAGAAGTTTGTCCAAAATCGGCCTGGCAGGTATGAGAGTCGGTTATGGAATTTTTCCCACCACCCTAGTGGATGAAATCAATAAAGTTCGCCTTCCTTATAATTCGAATTCAATTTCACAGATAGCAGCAACAGAGTTAATGATAAATTTTGAAACGGTGCAAAAACAAATCGATTCTATTAAGGAAGAACGAACTCGGTTACTCGATCATTTAGCAAATATTAAATCCATTACAGCCTTCCCCTCAGACGCAAATTTCATTTTATTTCAGGCGTCTCATGATGGAGAATCTATTTTTAGAAATTTGATGGAAAACGGTGTTCTGGTGAGAAACTTGGGAGCGCACCCCAGGCTAAAAAACTGCATGCGTGTTACAATAGGTACAAAAGCTGAAAATGATCAATTTCTGGATCGGTTGACCAAAGCGATTCAATAGTTAGCAACCGATTAAACAAATATGCGCACAACCCTCATCTCATGTTTCTGGGGTTTATTGGCACTCGTCTGGATTATTGTAGGCCTGCTTTATTTTCAGGCTTCCCGCCCCATGAGTGATGACACCGAACTCCAAGTTTTTGAAGTCTTCCCTGGAATGACATTAAAAAAGGTCTCACAGGAACTTTCCAGTCAGAACCTAATCCGCAGTGCTAGTGCCTTCCAAGCGATTGCTCTGATTCAAGACAAGCAAAGATTAATTATGGTTGGCGAATATAATGTTTCCCCCTCCATGCTTCCTGCAGATATATTACAAAGAATAACCTCGGGTAATACGGTTCTACACCCCGTCACCATCCCCGAAGGATACCGCATCACAGAAATAGCCGACCTATTGGAAAAACAAAATCTCGCTGATAAAGAGGTTTTTCTACAGCAAACAAAAAATATGGGACTGGTAACAGGGGTTTCTGCTGATTCTCTGGAGGGCTACCTTTTCCCAGAAACCTACCATTTTGGGAAATTCACCGCTGAAGCAACCATTGTAAAAAAAATGGTGGAGACATTTAAAGAACGAGCCCTGAAACAAGAGTTTCTTAATCGCGCTAGAGAACTGGGGTTTTCTTATCACGAGATAATAACACTCGCTTCACTGATCGAAAAAGAAACGGGAAAAGATTCCGAGCGCAAACAAATATCCTCTGTTTTTCACAACCGCTTGAAAAAAAATATGCGATTACAGACCGATCCAACAGTAATCTATGCAATAGAAAAATTTGATGGCAATATCAGAAAGCGCGACCTCAAAATTGATTCGCCCTATAACACTTATCGACATAAAGGGCTGCCGCCAGGTCCTATTGCTAGCCCCGGTCTCAAGTCGATTGTTGCTGCACTTTATCCGTTAAAAACGGTAAATTTGTATTTCGTTTCACGTCAAGATGGAAGCCATCAATTTTCAGCAACGCTCAACGAGCATAACCGGGCCGTGCAAAAATACCAACTACGAAGAGTCCGCCACTAGCGACACCTTATCTACACTCAATGATTTCGTTCTGTTACCCCGCAAGATAGAAGCTTCAGCGGGTGGAGGGAGGTATGCAATCCATGGTATGGGGAGTGGCAAAGTCTAATTATTAATTTTTGCGCTTTTCCTGTAGAAACCGAACAAGGTTACTTACCAATATATTATAAGGCACCGCAATATTCTTTTTCTCTGCCTCCTTGACTACAACACCATTAATCGCTTCAATTTCGGTAACCTTTCCAGCCCGTAGGTCTTGCAACATCGAAGACTCATGTTCATAGGTGCTAGGCAATAATTCTCCATAAAATTCTTCAAGATAATACTGCGCATTCTTCCAGTGAGTTTCATAACCCATAGCTCGCATCACCGCAAAAACTTCATCGACGATACCATCCATTATTTCCCGAGTGCTTTCTTTTTCTCCAAGCAACCCATAAGGAACTTCCAATAAAGCACCCAAGGCGTTGAGAGGACAGTTGTAAAGCATTTTCGCCCATAAGTCTTTGGCAATATAAGGAGTCACTGCAGAGGGAAGCCCTCCCCCCCTCAAGGCATTGGCAAGGGGTTCAAGACATTCCAAATCTCCACCAAAGAGCGAACCAAAATGAACAGGCTGCGCGTGAACGGTAACATCCACTTTATTTTTTTGCGGACGAATAAATCCTGTGATCACCCGAGCATTAAAGACATTTTTAAAATATCTTGAAAATATTTCAGCATTACCCCATCCATTTTGACAAAGCACAATTTTTGAAGCACCTGATAGAAATTCCTGTAATTGCCGTCCTGTATTTTCCGTATCAAAGGATTTCACACAGACCAAAACAAAATCAAATTTCACTTCTTTAGCATTACCATTAAAAATCTCAAACGAATTGGAATGAAACTCACCAAAAATTCCAATTCGGTACAATCCATTTTTGACAAGCTCAGTGTCCTCTCTCCCAAGTAAACTGACACGGCAACCCGATTGCAGAAGAAAACTGGCTAACCCAAGCCCTACAGCCCCCGCCCCCACAACTAAAACTTTTAACATATTAGGACTTTCTATCATGTAAAACCGCAAAACTGGCGACATTAGAAATCACAAAACCGCTACCCTAAAACCTAAATTAGCATATTCACGCCATCGCTACCAAACAAGCGTTTGATTCATCCATAAAAGAACGATAAACTGGAAAGATAAAAGTTGGATCCTCATACACAACGGAATGAGTTAAGGAGGCAAACATGAATATGGAAAATCATCAACAATCCCAATTCAACCATGAAGAGTGGATAAATCGTTTATTCCAATTTATTGAAACAGCCCGACAATTTTCTATTGCGTTTACTCAAGCCTTTAAAACTCTGTTCCAAAAAGGCCTAGCTGAAGCCTGGAAAGAAATTCGAACTGCGACTAATAAACTTTCGCTGGCAGATTTCATTTTCGCAGGCACCCTGACATCGGTTGCAGTATTTGGAGGTATGATTCTGCTCGCGGGAATCGGGTTATTGAGCTATCAATCCTTCTTATGGTTGCAAAGCGGTGTGTGGACAGAGTATCCCATGCTAACTGTTTTCAACTTTCTATTTGAAAATACACCTCTGCATCAGTGGATAGTTACCCCAGAGTCATGGATTGGAATGCAAAAACTGCTTTTATGGGTTTTGGAATCCATTCCCGTATCACTTGCATTAATGGTTCCAGGCTTTTCAATAACAATTATGGCCGGCAGCATTTTAATAGCAGCTCTGGTCTTTCGATTTTACCAATTCAAAAGAATGAAATGACTGAAGATTCAATAGAACTCAAAATAAAGCTGGAACGCTCCAAAAAATATCTCCAGAATGCAGACCTTAAAAGTGCCGACCTTTCAGGGGTCAATCTGAAAGGTGCGCTTCTGGCGGGTGCTGATCTACGTGGTGCTAACCTGTCGAAAGCATTTTTTGGCGATGCAATCCTCGCCAAAGCCAACCTCGCTGAAGCCAACCTGGAGGAAGCTAATTTCAACAGTGCCGATATGAACAAAGTAAATCTAAAAGGCGCAAACATGCATGCGCTTTATGCTCGATTAGCAGATTTGAGAGGGTCCAATCTAAGCAATGCAGATATAACCAAAGCAAACCTTCGCCAATGCTCCATGTTTAAAGTCTGGATGAGAAACTCGGACCTTACCGGTACCAATTTACAAAATGTAAAAGCCGCACAATCGCAACTTCAAGAATCAAAATTTTGCGGTGCAAAAATGGAAGGGGCCGAACTTTCAGGGGCTAGGCTAGATGGAGCCGATATGGAAGGCGCCGGTTTGCAAGTAGCAAACCTAAGTAGAGCCGTACTAAAAAACACCAATTTTAAGGGGGCCGATTTAAAAGGGGCCAACCTAAGGTACGTAGTCGGGTTAACAAAAGAACAAATAAATTCCACACTCATTGACAGAAAAACACTTCTACCGCATTACCTGAAAATAAAATGGATCACCGAAACCGAGTTTGAGTGCCACGATTCTGAAGATAAACCGCATTATTGAATAATTACATTTCGTTTCGTCTGTCAATTTCTCCCAGCAACTCATCCACCGTACGAACATTAATAAGGTCTCGATAACTCGATACCATACCAACGATATTTATGCTTAACGAGAACGGTTCATCTCGGTCGCGCAAAATTATGGTGCCCGTAATATCCTGCTCCTTAAATTCAACCAGGTTTTCCGCTAAAACAGGTAATGAAACCTCTTCCACCTCAATTGAAAAAGAATATTTTTTTTCCAAATACTTTTTTAACTCGTCCACTTCCGGTTGAGACAAAAGATAATTCGCACGCCGTTCAATCCACAGCTTAGCCTTACCCGTCTCAGACAAATTAGGGTAATCCTCAATCAAACTTTCAAAAGCCAGCAAAGGTTCGTCCCTCAAATAACAAACCCAGTCGACTTTCACAAAGTTATCAGGATTCTGCCCAGATAAAAGCCTGGAAGAGTTAATCAAAGAGAATGCGCGAAACAGTTTCAAACAGTATTCCTTCCCAACAAAACGGACTATTTAATATGACTCGTTAATTATAAAGAGTATGATTATGTCTTAACAATATTAATCTACAAAGACTGGATTTTACGGATAACCAATGAATAACGAAAGAAAAATAATCAAGTTCGGCGCGTCAACAGGGTTCACAGTGGTACTGGAATTTCGTAACGATGAAGAAATGACAGAATATCGCAACAAAATTGAAAATGCCGACTTAAAATGCGAAATCCTAGCTGATTTCAACCTGAACTTTGATCAGGCCGATTTATTCATGGATATGAGAAGCCCAGAATGCAGGGAACAATTTGATATCGAAGACTGGATATAGCCTAATTATTATTCTTCTGTGACCGTAGGATTTCCAAGCGTTCAGACAAAGTTTGCCCCCTTTCCTTTCTGTTTTGTAAAAAGCGGGTGAACCAGTCTAACCCCTTCCCCAGTTGTGGTTCCATTTTTATGGCTTTCGCATAGTCTTCAACCGCCGAATCATAGAGTCCCATACGATCTTCTAAAATCCCTCTATTGGCAAACGATACCGCAGAGTTCGGGTCGATAGATAAAACTTCGTTGAAAGCGTCAAGGGCTTGCTGATCTTTGCCCAACTGCATGAGGGTTCTTGCCCGTCCTCTTTTAGCATGAATAAAATCGGGATTTTCCAACACAGCAGTATTGTAAAATTTAAGCGCTTCCTCAAATTTCCCGTCTGTGTAGAGTCCAATTGCTTTTGAAAAAGAGGGGCGTTGTTGTGAGGGTGTGGAGCTTTTGAAAAGGGCCCAGCTGAGGGAAAGAAAAATCATTCCTATGCCGCAAAACCGGATAACACGATACATTTTATCCGTTTCCATAACTGCTAAAATTATTGAGAATATTTCCAATGAGCGAGACGGACATCACTCAAACGTTGGAGAACTTTTTCGATAGAACCTTCATTAAATTTTTCATTGTCGAATACAGCGTTCACAAAGTCCGCAACAACACTCGATTGGGCTTCACCAAAAGAAGGTACCTTCTTGCCAACAAAATCATAGGTAGATTCATCTGAAGTGTAGTACCTGAAAAAGGTGGTGATATATAAAATCATACTGTTGCGCGCAATATGACCTGGCTTGCCATTTTTGTTTATACTGGAGACAGAAAACTGCATGCCCGCAATTCTCCTACGGGAATCTAGAGAGTGTTTGCCAACTTCAAATTTTGCGGCCTGGAAGCATGCGGAAAGTACAGAGCTCTCGAGATTGCCATAAGGGAATTCATTGTCCCCCTGGCGAAGACTTTTCATTTTATCCATTGCCATCTTGCCTTTTGGACCATAGCAAAACCGGGCTCGCCATGCCCTGAACTCTTTGACCGTTTTAATCATTATTCTCTCTAATTTTGGATAGCAGGATCCAATTGCAAGTTCTGCTCTGCAACGTAGGTTTGATACCCCTTTTGATGAATCAGTACATGGTACCAAGGTTCATCTTTCGGCGGCCTGCTTTTAGCCACCTCTTCATACCATTCATCGGTTGACTTAAATTCCAAGTCAACACTAAGAACAATACCTCGATAATCGAACAGTTTATGATGGATTAATTGACCTACACAAAATTTTGCTTTTGACGACTTACTCATTAATCACCTGAATTTGTAAATAAATAGGTTGGTTTGTTAGACAAGTTTACACTCGAAAGTATCTTCCGAAGTCCAATTGATTTCCATATAATCCGGAAACTTTGTCTCACTATCAATTACAGAGGACTCAAGCTCTTCTACAGAAATATTTTTGACAGAACTTAAGTCAACCCCTTGAAACTTAGTTTCAATTAGCTCAGCTCCTGAAAAATCGCAGTCAACAAAATGAGCCCCCCTGAAGTCAACATCGCCTAATTTAGCATTCACAAAACAAGTAGACTTTAAGTGGGCATGTTTAAAACTTGCCTCGCTCAAATTTGCATTTGTGAAATCAACATCGGTACAATCCGTTTCCATCATGTCCGTTCCCGAAGCATCTGTACCCTGCATTTTAGCACCGACCAGTATTCCTTTTTTCAGATTGGCACCTCTACTAAAATAACCTTCTCGTTGATATCTGCCAGTTAGCTTGGCTTCACTTAAATCGGCACCTGTCAAATCAACACCAGGAAGATTGGCTTCTACAAGTTTGGCTCGAGTAAGATCGGCTTTCTTCATATCAGCATCGGAGAGATTGATGCCCGTCATATCTGCATCATTAAAAATTGATCCTTGTAGATTAGCTCTGCTCAAATTTGCTTTAAGCATGTTAGCGCCAGAAAAATTGACTCCCGAGAAATCTGCTCGCATCGCTTTAACTGAAAACATATTGGCCCCAGCCAAAGATGCTCCTTTCAAATTAGCATTCGTCATAATGGCGGAAATCAGATTTGCTTTTGCCAAATCCAAACCAGAAAGATCCAACCCTTTGAGGTCAGCATCCACAAGATTATTTATTGAGCTAGCGACTTTATCTCTATCCCAAGTTGTCATTTAGAACCTGTCGTTAAATTTTTAAAATCGCTGTTAGGCATTGCCATATAGGCTATTAATCTATTCATGTGGAGCCCTAAAGTCAAATGGTTATCGAATTTGTTTTGTATGAGCTAAACTGGCTTAGAAAGAATTATAAGGAAGAGAATTTTGAATAAAACCAAATCGTCAAACCAAAGCGGTTTCACCCTCATCGAAGTATTGATTGTAGTAGCTATAATTGGTCTGCTGGCTTCTATTGCATTTCCTTACTACGGCCAGTTCAAACAACGCGCATACGATGTCCATGCGAGAACCAACCTTAAAACTCTGTGGCTGACCTGCAATCTTTACTGGCAGGATAACCCAAACGGCACTTGCAACATAGCCGCAGTCACTAACACAACTTACGGTTTTACTACCGCTGTCGATGTCACACTGATCGGACAGGGAACCAAAACCAGTTTCAGCGGAACCGCAAGCCATAACGACAGCTCCACCATATTCAGTATCAATTCAACCGGGAATTTGACTTAACAATCCAGGTTTTGAAATGGTGCCCCCGAGGCGATTCGAACGCCTGACCTACGGATTAGGAATCCGGTGCTCTATCCAGCTGAGCTACGGGGGCACATTATTTTTCAGTTAGTTATAATAATTTACCAGAAATAATTTCATTTATGGGGCACTCTTGGGGCACTTTGAAACCAAAACTAGCAACAACCGACAACAACTGTCCCATGGCAACTCCTGTCATATATTCTACTTTATAGCTATATTGTCCCATAATTGCCCCACAAACTTATAACTTATTGCAATTAATTGCATTTAAACGGATTACTTATCTGATGTTGCAGTTTGTTGCCGTTTGTTATAGACTTCTGAATACCATTACTCCTGAAAAACAGAGGATTATAGCATGGCAAATGTAGAGCAACGAACCAAAGCAGATGGCACCACAGTTTATAGAGTAAAAGTTCGCCTCAAAGGTCACGCTACCCAATCTGCCACCTTCAAACGGAAAACCGATGCCAAGATTTGGCTCCAAAACACCGAATCCGCGATTAGAGAAGGAAGACACTTTAAAACTACGGAAGCCAAACGTCATACCTTTGGAGAAATGATTGGACGTTACTGCAAGAACATTCTACCTCAAAAAAGTGCAGTTATGCAGACCGAACAATATCGACAGCTTGAATGGTGGAATGAACAACTGGGAAAACTTCTCCTTTCTGATGTCACCTCCAACTCTATATCAGAGCTGAGAGACAGGTTGCGAACAGAAATCGGCCCTAAAGGGAAACCTCGGTCACCGGCAACCACTGTGAGATACCTATCGGCTATTTCTCACGTTTATACTATTGCAAAAAAAGAATGGGGGTGGGTTACAGAAAATCCGGTACTGGATGTAACAAAGCCCAAAGAGCCTAAGGGACGAGTGCGATTCCTATCTGATAATGAAAGAGGTTGCTTGTTGAAAGTTTGCCGTGAGAGTGACAATCCTATTCTCTACACAGTTGTAGTCTTAGCGTTATCTACAGGGGCAAGGAGAATGGAAATCATGAGCCTTACTTGGGATGTTATTGATCTGAATCGAGGTATGGCAATCCTCAATGAAACGAAGAACGATGAAAGAAGAGCATTACCCATAACTGGACACGCACTGGAGCTTTTAAAGACCTTATCAAAAGTGCGAAGACTGGACACTAACCTTTTATTCCCTCGCTCTGATGGCCAAAAGCCCATCGAGTTAAGAAGTGCTTGGGATAAAGCCATCAGTGATGCCCATATTGAAGACTTTAGGTTCCATGACCTGCGACATTCCGCGGCTTCTTATCTAGCCATGAATGGGGCCACACTTGCTGAGATAGCAGAAGTTTTAGGACACAAGACCCTACAAATGGTGAAACGCTATGCCCATATTTCAGAGCAACACACCGTAAACGTAGTGTCACGGATGAACAAAAAGATATTTGGAGCTTGATAATGGTTTCCCTCGATCGCGCAGAGCAACTAGAAAAACAAGAACAGCAGGAAAAAGAATTTGAAAAATGGAAAACGAACTTTGAAGATTCTGCAGGCGGTACTGAGGCGTTAGATGAACTAATTGGAGGCTTTAAAAAATTCAAAATTGCTAAAAATGCATCAGCTGCACAGATTAAGGCTTTTAATGAATCAATTTGTTCATTTGAAGAAATGGTGTTGTGGGAATGTTTTTTAGCATCCACATATGACGAGAGTAGAGACAAGCCTGCTGAGAGAAGAAAAGAGCTAGTACGAGTGTTAAGGGACGATGTTGATTCACAGTTGAAGGTTGTAAAAAAGGCGTTAAAATTCATGGAAAAATATCCAGAAATCCATGATGCAACATTCAAGTTAGATGAAGAACCATCTCTTGCTAGTTTGGCGGGTTTGCTCGAAAAGTATAATCAGGCTCTGCCTAAAGCAAAGGATCTGCTAGTTAAAGAAAAAGTTCCTAATAATCACAGAGTCGGAAACTTACTATATTCAGAAACATTTTTAATAAATCTCCGTAAACCACGAAATATTCAAATGACAGGGTTAATATTTTCGCTGTCCAAACTGTTTAGGGAATGTGATCTTGAATGGCCTGACTCAGAAGCAAAGCAGCCAGTAGATTCGGGTTGTTACGATAATACGGATAGTACCAAGCTGGAAGAAGTTGGTTTAGGTGATCCAGGAGTACTTAATGGAATAAAAATGGGGGGACCTGATAATAAATACATAGCCCTTTTTACGAATGCTACCTTTCAACTCTCCACCCCAGGTCTTAGCCCAAACCAGGTAAAAGCAAGAGTGACAAGGCTTGAGAAGGCAGATATTTCCTTGGTGCCTTGGCCGCATGAAGTAGTTGTGTATATACCAATGAAGGAGTATTACACCATCTCTTGACCCAATTCCCAGATTCCCCCTCTCTCCTCCCCTCCCAAAAAGATAAGTAACTGAAAGAATCACAGAGCTTAATAGGGAAAGGTGTTTCTATAATCTTCTAGTCTCGCGAAGTAGTTGGATTTTAACTCCCCAAAATTTCCTTCCAAAACGTACCCACATTTCTATAAGAGATCATTTTTTTTGTTAGCTTGTTTGCGCTGGCCAGCACTAGCCAATATTGCCCAAACAAACTAAGGAGGAAACGATGATAACGGAACATGGGGAAGATGCAGTCCTCGAGACAGACCAAGAGACAGACCAAGAGCCAGACGCCAGCGTAGCATTTCCGGCACCACCAGAATCAAAGGCAGATGTGGCTCTTCCGATATTACCAAGTCCCGAAGAACCTAAAAAACATAAATCTTTACCGCCACCACCAAAACCCCAGGGAAGTTCAGCGCTCCCTATATTATTGACTGTCAAACACCTTTGCCAGAAACATTCCTTCATGTCCGAGGGTGGATTGAGGTATTTGATTTTTAATGCAGAGACTAACGGTCTTAAGGCTTCAGGCGCTCTAATTCGCTTTCGGAATAGGGTTCTAATTAACGAAGAAAAATATATTCAATATGTAGAAAATCAGGAAATTAACCAGAAAGGAGGAAAATAATGCGCTTGAAAAGAAGACGGCCCCTGCTTCAACAGAGGCCTCAAAAAACTAAACAATTTGTTAACGAATTATACCACAAAAACACATTCCAAAATAAGTTTAAGTCAAAGAGGTTTAAAGAAAATAAGCTTACTACCTTGCTCAATCCACGGAGTTTTTATAAGCGGGAATTCCCCGAAATCGAGGGGGATGGTGAGTGGGTAAAAGTGCATTGCTGCTTTCATGATGATAACAATCCATCTCTATCCATCAACCTTATCCACGGCGGATTTAAGTGTTTTGCATGCGGAGCATCTGGTAGCGGGATTGTGAAGTTTTACATAGATCGCTACGGGTTCTCTTTTAGCGAAGCTATGACAAGGATTGGAGGTGGGTTATGAATATTAATTCTCAGCCTTCGTCCAAGGAACTTAAGGAAGCCATATCCGACCTTTGCCAAGGTTTACAAAATGATGGGTTCATACAAAAAAAACTATATCCGTACACGAACCAAGATGGCGAAGTCATATATTGGAGATTTAGATCAGAGCATAAGGATGGGCGAAAAACTATTCATCCACTTTCAAAAAATGGGCTTGTGTATCAACTGAAGGAGCCTACCTTTGTGCACGGCAAACCTCTTTACCACTTACCTGACATTTTTAAGAATCCTAATGCCGTTGTGCTTGTGGTTGAGGGGGAAAATTGTGTGGATGCGCTTTCTGAACTTGGAATAGTTGCAACAACAAGCGGCTCCACCAGTAGTGCTTCTGGTGCTGACTGGACTCCTTTATCAGGCCGGAAGGTGACAGTTTGGGCTGACAACGATAAAGCTGGAAAGGACTACGCAGGAAAGGTCTTAAAGGTACTCGAAAAACTAAACTGCGATGTTTCATTGATTGAAGTTGACAAATTGTCGTTGCCTGAAAAAGGAGACTGCGTCGACTATCTCGAGTTACATCCTGCTGCAACAAAATCAGATATTGAGTCCTTGCCCATGGTGCATCACGAACCAAGTCAGGGGGAAGATTGGCAGAATCCCGAGAATATTGTAACTGAGCTTTATCCGGTGGCACCTTTTGAATTGAATATGCTCCCTGAAGCATTTCGAGACTGGATTGGTGATGCCGCATTGAGAATGCAGTGCCCAACGGATTTT
>JBLFWU010000027.1:0-37862 GCA_047610985.1 Nitrospinales bacterium
TAGGCGATTAGCAGATGTTATAAATGGCGTAAAATTTATTGATGGCGTAGATGAGGAAACATTCGAACGACAAAGGAACGCCGCTTGATCATATTCCCATACACCACATTTGACTATAACTCATCTAGTTAACACTTCATCGGATGCGGGACAAATAGCAATCAACTTGGATAATGCATCCGATATCTATCGAGTGTTTAGGGTTAATGCGGACTTCCTACTTTTTCATCTCGGGCTGTTCAGTCAGAATAGCAATATTTTAGGCGACGCTTATTTTGACAAAGGTGGTTCCTATTACAACTCTGCGGCTTGCAGCCTGAAGCGAGCTAGAGGCGGACGTTCAGGCCTTTCAGATGTGTTGGAAAAGCTGGCTTTAAAATTCGGAAAGTATGTGGAAATTTTAAGATATATGAAAAATAGGTCCTCTAATTTCTTCAGTTTTCACTTTAAATATACAAGTGAAGAGATAAATGCATTTCAAAAACAATTATCTGTCGAATGCCAAAAAAGAAAGTAATTTTTTACGCTAAATTATGAATTGAATTTGACATTTATTTTAGGAGGTGTATATATAAATTAAATTTCTATAGCTGAGTTGTTATGTATTTTCGAAGACTTATTATTTTTCTGACCTTTCTGTGTGCTTTAATTGGCGCTTCGAATGTGTTTGCTAGCACACACCACCACCATAATGGAGCGGTGGAAAGTGAGTTGGCATCCCCTTTTGATAAAAAACAGGAAGGAAAGTCACTTCATTGCTTATTGAACAATCACCATCGCGATGGTTTTTGTCCGCATACTGGTTTGCCATTAGATCGGTCAGTAACTCAAAAAATATCGGTTGAGTGTCACGGTAAAGAGGCTGGAACATTACCGTCAACTTCCTTCCAAAACGATTATTTCCAAAATAATATATTTGTTGTTGATCTTCGTTCTTTATCTTCAGAAATGTTTATTGGAAAGTTCCTCACTATCCAACAGTATCTAAGCTTGCAGGATCCCCCTCCAGAAGTTCTTTAATCCCAATTTGTAAACCCCAAATCAGTTTAGCTTCACAACCATTTCTGCTCAAATTTTCTGTTCCTGTTTTTAATTTGAACTGAAATTATTTTGTGGCGTTCTTTTATATTTCAAATTAAAAGACGCAAATGGGTTTTGTGTGGAATTAAAGAACTTTGTACCTAACTAAGATCGAGGGAATATCTGTGCATTATTTGATACGCAATAAATTTAAATTAATTTCACTAAATATAGCTTTCTGTGTTTTTACTTCGCTAGCAGTTCAAGCAGAGGATGCAAATCAAGAATCTGTTTTGCCAGAGGTGGTGATTGCAGCACCCATACCTGACTTTGGTGCTCCAAGTGGAACATTGCCGGGTACGTTGACGGTTCCAAATAACTTTGAAGCAAAAAGAATTCTCCAACGCACCCCAGGTGGTGTTTATGTTGTTGGGGCAGAGGTCTTTGAAGACAGATATAGCCTCAATTTTCAAGATACAGTCAGTCACGTTCCCGGTGTTTTTGCTACTAAACGTTTTGGGGAGGAAGTACGTATTTCCATTCGTGGTTCGGGTCTTGAGCGTAGTTTTCATCAGAAGGGCTTAACTGGATTTCAAGACGGTGTGCCTTTGGGTGCTGCTGATGGCAGTGGCGATTTTCAAGAAATCGATACTCTGGCCTTGCAACGAATTGAAATTCACAAAGGTGGTAATGCCATGCAATTTGGCTCTACGACACTTGGAGGCTCTATAAATATGATTCAGAAAACGGGTCACAGCCACCCCGGACATCAACTTCGTTTCGAAATGGGATCTGACGATACATTTCGTGGGAATATACAATCCGGAAAAATATTTGAAGATGGTTCCGATATATTTGTGAGCCTGACTGGAACTACTAGTGATGGGTTTCGGGAGCATGCAGATCAGCAAAATATTAAGTTCAACACGAACGTGGGTATAAAATTATCAAGTCAGACTGAAACAAGGTTCTATTTCTCAGCGAATCAAATTGATCTGGAATTACCAGGATCGGTTACTCAAAATCAGGCTTTAACAGATCCGGAATCGGCTAGAGCCAACGCAAAATCTGATGATCAGCGGCGAGATATTATTTCCTACCGTCTTTCCAATAAAACTACCGTCGACCTGGGCGATGGACATAAAATGGATGTTGGTGCCTTCATCTTTTACAAGGATCTCTTTCACCCTATCGTATCCTTTGTTGGTGTTATTGATCAGGAAAGTATTAATTATGGGCTCTATACCCAAAACTCGGGATCTTATGATTTTGGGGAACATTTAAATCGATATCAGTTTGGAGTTACGACACACTTTGGAGATACGAGTGCAAAGCGGTGGTCAAGTAATGGTGGCACACCAGGAACAATTACTGCTAATGCAGATCAATCCGCACAAAATATAGTTGTTTATGGGGAAAATTCTTTCTTTGTAACACCCAAATTATCATTTGTTACCAGCCTTCAATATATCTGGGTTAACCGGGATATCTTCGATAAAAGAACTCCGACTGACACAGCCAGTTCCGATTACGAATCCATCAATCCTAAAATTGGGTTTCTTTATAAGCCCTCCGAAAAAACACAGATTTTTGCAAATGTCAGTAGAAGCTTTGAGCCTCCTGATTTTTCTAATCTGACTCAGGGTAATACAGCGGGATTCAGCCAACTTCAAGCGCAGGAAGCTTGGACCTATGAAATTGGAACCCGTGGCGAGCGAGGACCCGTGGCTTGGGACATCAGTCTATATTACGCAGAGTTAGAAGATGAACTGCTTAGATTTCGAGCGGCAGGAGCTAATACGGACTCTACGTTTAATTCGGAGTCCACCGTACATCAAGGAGCAGAAATAGGTGTGGGTATTAGACTCGGAGAAAATTTATTATCAAATGGAGATAGTCTGAAGATGTGGAATGCATACACCTACAGCAATTTTTATTTTGATAATGATGTGAACTTTGGGGATAACGAAATTCCTGGGCAACCTTCGCATTTCTATAATGCGGAGTTGCGATACGACCATAACGATAAATGGTTTGTTGCAATGAATATGCTTGCTGCCAGCAAAGCAGATACGGATTTCAATAATACAAATACTGTTCCTGGCTACGCAATCATGGGTGCTGGTGCTGGTTATGATGTTAATAATAATATCAGCTTGTTCTTCGAAGGGCGAAATTTGCTGAATAAAAAATATATTTCTAATTTTGCTGCTGCGGCTACTACGGGTACAAGTGCCAATTTTTATGCGGGTGATCTGAGACGCTTTTTTGGTGGCGTACGAGTTACTTTTAATTAAAGAAGATGTGCTTGATTCCTCTTAGCAAGCACCTATTTCGATTATCTGATCCCTTAATTCGTCCAAATAAGTGGGGCAGATATCGATCTTCTTTCCTAGATCTAAATGGAAGGGTAGAAATTATGTTAACTGTAAAAACTATAAGCAGAAATGTTGGAGGTATGTTGCTGCTTATAATAGTTTCTTATCTACAAATTAATCAGAGTTTAGTATTCGCGGGTGATTTAGAAAAAGGCAATAATAAAAATTCTTCTAATAAAGAAGCTTGGGTTAAATGGGAGTCCAAACCTGAAGAGGTTGATAAGGGGAATGGATTGCAATTGCTTTTGTCTGCATCTGAAGGTATGAGCTTTGTTTATGCGGCTAGGAAAAGTGGGAAAGGGCAAGACCTTTATTATACAAGTTCACATAACACTGGAGACACTTTTTCCAAGTCCTACCGTGTAAATGATACAGAAGGCGAAGTCAGTTCTCATGGAGAAAATGGCCCTTTGCTTAAACAAGGGCCTGGCATTGGTAAATATGCTGTCTGGTCAGGTGGCAATGATCTCAAGTTTGCTCGCTCCATGAATTTTGGAAGGAGTTTCTTACCCTCTATCAAAGTAAACGACGATAACGAAAAATCTTACCATTCATTTCAGACGATGGAAGTGAGTCCCGATGGGACCATCTATGTTGCCTGGCTTGATGGGCGAGGAAAAGAAACAAACTTACCAGGGAGCTCCTCTCTATATATTGCCCGTTCCTCTGATCAAGGTGCTTCTTTCGAAAAAAATATAAAGGTGGCAGGCGATGTCTGCCCTTGTTGCCGACCTGCATTAACTTTTGATAATTCTGGAAATGTCTACATCTCTTGGCGACATGTCTATAAAGATAATAATCGGGCCGTTGCTGTTTCCTCTTCAGCTGATATGGGGCAGACTTGGGCTAAAAAGGTGCTGGTAACTCAAAAAGGTTGGAAGGTAAATGGATGTCCTCATTCTGGGGCTTCTATGGAATTTCAGGATGGGAAATTATTTATTTCCTGGTATAGCGGCGCTGGTAATCGAGCGGCTCTACGGGCGGGGTTGTCTAATGACAACGGAAAAAGTTTTAAGTATTTAGGTGAAGTCCAGGGGAAAGTGCTGGATGCAAATCATCCTGATATCCAAATGATCAAGGGGGATGCATGGATCATTTTTCAAGGAAGAGACCCAGAGTCCGATGATGGCTGGGGAGTTATTCGTCCTTGGTTAGTAAAAATTACGAGTGACGGGATTGCTAGTACACCCAAGGAAGTTCCATTTCTTGGGGATAGTGTTGCTTACCCCTATTTGTTTGCAGGAAGTGGCGGTAGAATTTATGCGACATGGACCGAGATTGGTGAAAAAGAAACTAAAGCTGTACTATGTAGGGGAAGGCTTGACACATGAGTGCTTTCAAAAACCTCGCCAAATCATTTAATCTTTTTCATGCTATTGGGTTTTCGGTAGCAACTCATTTGTTATGTTTAATTTTCTCTCCCGCCTTGCCAGCTAATACAACTATTAAATTGGAAAAGAAAGTTGAAAAGGTACACCTCAAGATAATTAAAAAAGCAAGTCCCCCGCAGGGCCAAAATAAGAAATCAATACCGGTTATGAAAAAGGCTGTGTTGAAAACCACAACTCAAACTTTGCCAAAACCGGTTCATATAAAGCCTCTGCGTACGAGTTTTACTCAATCAGTTAATTTAAAGCCAGCAAGAAAACTTAGTGTTTCTATAAAATCAACTCCTGTTGCTAGTCGATTAAACGTGGCTTTTGCACCTATTAGTCGATCCAGAAATAATAAAGCCTCAAATTTGCCTTACGCTAAGAGAGCTGTTTCAGTAATGGGTTCCTCAAACTTGTTACATGATTCTAAAATTGCAAGAAAAGTTAGTTCTTTCACTCCTTCAAATAATATGCAGGCAGGTAAAGCTGTCCGAGTGAGCACCCGAAGCTTTTCTTCTCCTTTATTCACACCTGCTGTTGTTAGAAATATCGTGCGGGTTACCGAGGAAGAGATTAGCTCAATAACAGGGGATGATTTTAAAAAGGTATGGGGCCGATACACCAACTCTATTCAATTAAAAATTTCTCAGTCAAAAATTTACCCTCCATTAGCAAGAGAGAGAAAGCAACAGGGGAAAGTATTTTTGTCCTTTAAATTAGATGCAAACGGGAAGATTCTAGAATTATCTATTGAAAACTCTTCAGGGCATAAAATTTTGGATCAAGCAGCTATTAAGGCCATAAAAGAAGCGGCACCTTTTCCCACTATCCCTGCGAGTTTGAATAAAAAATATGCTTCACTAAAAATTCCAATATCATTTATTTTGAGATAAACAATGAAGATGCGAGAAAAAATATGAAAATCTTAAGTTTGTTAGTTTTCCTATACTGCACCTCTCTCCCTGGGCTGGCCTTTGCGGATGTAGACAAGGTCGATACTAATTTTGATGGGAAAATGGATCAATGGAAGCATAAGTCCGCAGAAGGCTTAATTATTAAAGTTGAATACGATACCAATCATGACGGATCGATAAATCAGGTCGAACATTTTCAGGGGGAAAAGTTAATGGTCAAAGCTGAGTTTGATTCTAATAATGATGGGCGTATGGATCAAGTTCAACATTATTCAAAAAGTGGAAAGTTGGAGCGGGTCGAAAAAGATTCTAAAAATAAGGGACTCTTTGACTGGGCTGAGTATTTTAATAATAGCGAAAAAATAGTTCGTATTGAATTGGATGAAAACGGTGATGGACAGATAGATATTTGGCAATATTTCAACGCAGATCAAAAAATTATTCTCACTGAATACGATATGGATAATAACGGTAAGTTGGATCGTTGGGATTATTTTACCAACGAAAAACTAGATAAAGTTGGGTTTGATACCAATGCCGATCTAAAACCGGATCAATGGCAATATTTTAACGATTCGAAAGTGGTTGCGCGGGTTGAAAGTGATACCAACTTTGATGGTAAAGCGGATCATTGGGAGCATTTCGATTCTTCGGGGAAATTAACGAAAAGGGAAGCCGATAGAAATTTTGATGGCAAGCCTGACCTTGTTGAGAATAAATAAATATTATAGTTAAAACTTTTCATTAGTGGGGGGATTCGATGGGCGAGACTTCTGGCCTTTTTGGTGCTGCAATGGCCTACATAAATAAAGGGGGCATAATAATGGCTCCTATTGTTCTTTGCTCAGTTTTGGCTTTAGCCATTATTATCGAGCGCTTTATTTTCTTTAAAAGCTACTTTATTGATGTCGAAGGTTTTTTTAATCCTATACTTAAATTAGTAGGGGAGGGGAATACAAATCAAATATTAGATTATTGCCATAGCAATCCTAATCCATTAGGCCGGATCATTGAAGCGGGTCTGGATGAAAAGGAAATACCACGCTGGAAATTAGAGGAAAAATTAACCTTTGCTGGGCAGGAAGAAGTTAATGCTCTTGAAAAAAATATGCGCGGATTAGAGGTGATTGCCACAATTTCTCCGCTATTGGGTTTGTTAGGGACTGTAATAGGAATGGTTCAGGCTTTCAATAAGGTTGCGCAATATAAAGGGCAGGTTGATCCTAGCTTGCTGGCTGGTGGTATATGGGAGGCGCTATTGACAACAGCAGCGGGTTTGTCTGTTGCCATTCCTACGGTAATTATGTTGCATTATTTTGAGCGCAAAAAAGAAAAACTGGCTTTTCAGTTAAATAAATATGGGACTAAATTTATTTATTCGATGGATAAGAAATTTTATCCGGAGTCTTCATCTCAAATTGTATCGTGACAAACGTTCTGAATGCTTAAAATAACAAAAGGAAATAAAAAACCTTTTAAACCCGATTTGGCCCCATTGATTGATGTGGTCTTTTTACTGCTAATTTTTTATATGCTCACCTTTGCAGTTTCTGGGCAAGGTTTGAGCGTGAAACTTCCTCCAGAGTCATCCTCTAATGCTAAAGAGGAGATTGCGCTTACGATTAAAATTAATGGGATTGAAGATATTCGAGTGGGGGGGAAGATAACTACCCTAGCTAAACTGGAGTCTATGCTGAAGGCTGAAATTGTTGGTAGAAAAAATAAGGCCGTGGTTGTAGAGACAAACAGCGTGGTTAAGTACGATATTTTTGTTCGAGTTTTTGATTTGGCTCGGCAAGCAGGTGCCAAAAATTTTTCTCTGGTTATATAGATTCTTAAAGCGAATTAGATACGTTAAGAAATATGATTAATATTCAAAGTCCGAAAAAAAGAAATATTGAATTAGATTTAATTCCTTTGATTAATATAGTTTTTTTATTGCTGATATTTTTCATGTTAACCTCCAATTCGATCAGTAGCGCTCTAAAGGCCGAACTTCCTATTGCTGAAACCTCCACCAAGATAGAAAATGAAAATATTGTCCTAATAATTTCTGTCGCAGGAAAGATCGAGTTGAACGGAAAACAGATTGAACATGGTGATATACAAGATCGCTTAAAGGCAGTATTAGATCAAGGCAAAACTAATACGATTGAGATTCATGGGGACAAATATATAGAATTCGAAATTTTCGGAAAGATTATTGGAGAGGCCCGCAAAGCAGGTGCTGAAGATTTTATTTTTGCAACAGAGGAGCAACGATCCCTCCAGACTGATTAATTTTTTCTGTAAAACTTGGCTGGAGTTAACCTTATAAAACCTGCTTGTTCATGAATTCGTCGAAATGCTTCTGGTACATGATATCCCATTCTGGGGAGCCTTCGCGTGGGGCATTTTTATATGTATTCATTATTCTTCTTGCTTCCCCATCTGCTTTGTCGTCCAACTGTAAAATATCTATCATCACGCGTGCGATATCCCGTCTCACATCATTTAAGTCGACTTTGTAGTCCAATTCATCTCGTTTGGCGAAATCTTTAACGATAAGGCTGCTGATATGACTGATTTTGTCTCGGCTAATTTTCATAGGATGAGCCCACGTTCGCGAACCAGTTTAGATTTAACCATCTGAAATACTCGACCATAATCCATCATACTTCTTTCATATTCTTCGGTTTTGGATTCGAGAAGAGTTTTCACTTCTTCGTTCAAAAGATCTTCAACCATCAAGTCTTCTGTTACGATCGCGACAATGATAGATTCAAGCTTGTCGGGTGTTTCTTCCCATATGATCATATCTTTTTCGATCAAGGATCGAACTATTCTTTTAGAAAGGGTGTCTATAAACTCTTTAGTTATTCGCATAATTTTTTATTGCTTCAGTCTCTCTTTTTTCCACCCAATAATAAAAAACAATGATTGTCTGTGATCCGGACATCAATTATGGGAGTATCCTGTTGGTTGATTTCTTCGACTACTTTATTGAACATAGCTTCTATTGCCTTGGCGCCTTCTTCGGAAATATCCAATACTCTAATACCAGTCACTATTTGTTCGGAATTTCGCATAAAATCTCAAATCAGATATTATTCATAGGTTTAGAAGCTTTCCTATTGAAAAAAAAGAGAGAAATTAGATTCCCAGTCTTCATAATTTTTGCCATTATCACTTATTTGCAGTTCTGAATCAATATTTATTGGTTTTTGGAGGAATTTCTCCCCAATTAATGGTGATATATCCTATAATCCACCGATTAAAAAATGAGCTGTTAGAAAGCTTATTGAAATTGCTCAAGCAATTGAGTATATTGGCAAAATAACTCATGCAAACACCAAAAGTTGCGGGAAACCTATAATCAGGTTTTTCCGGACTTTTTTTGAACCTTAGTAGGTTCCAGAGAGAATAAACGTGGTTAAAGAAGTAGATTTTACTGAAAAAGTTCCTATAAGTCACCACCTCATAGAAATAAAAGACCGTGTGATTCAGGTTGCCTTAGTCGTGGCGTTTTTCTTTGGGGTTTCTTTTTACTTTATAGAAATTCTTCTCTTGTGGTTGGAAGATCCTCTTCCAAAACAATTTGCTGAGCTTACTTTTATAACTCCCACCGAACCCTTTTTCACCAACATGAAGGTGGCATTTATGAGTTCGGTGTTTATTTCCATGCCGTGGATTCTTTATCATGTATGGGGATTCATTGCTCCTGGATTAAAAGTTAAGGAAAAGAAAATTACGGCGATGTTTGTTTTTTCTGGAACGGCCTTTTTTCTTTTTGGCGGCATCTTTTGTTATTTCCTTGTGCTTCCACTGGGACTCAAATTTTTGTTAGCCTATGGATCTACTTACTGGAAGATGCAGGTTACAATTGGGTTCTATTTTTCTTTCGTAGTGAAACTTATCATGGCGTTTGCGTTTGCTTTTCAAACACCACTGATTATGGTTCTATTGACCAAGTTTGGTCTGATCAATACCGTTAAAATGAAGTTTTACCGTAAATGGGCATTTCTTGGCACATTTGCTCTTGCGGCCGTCTTGACACCACCGGATATCATCACCCAGGTGCTTTTGGCAATTCCTCTATATTGTCTGTATGAATTTGGCATGGTTGTATCCCGTTTCTTTGAAAATCCAAAAAATAGAGATATGGCTATCCGACAAATGAAGGCAGAAGCGGATGCGAGAAAAGCTGCTAAAGAAGCAGTTGAAAAAGCCGCCGAGATGAAAAAGGCCGCAGCAAAGAAGGCGAAAAAGGTTCGCAAAGTTGTCCGATAAGTTTCTAACTCTTCCAGTGTAGATATTTTTGTTCGCCCCTTCCTTACACTAAAAATACAAGCAGCGTAGTGATCCTTGGATAAGATGTCAGGATCAAAAGCTTCGCGGTTGAGCAACCGATAGCAAAGAAAATTGCTGGTATTAATGATCCGCTAATCCTTAATAAGGCAGCAGAAATCATTCCTAATCCCAGATAGCCAATACCCCAATGAAAATTCATAGTGGCATATAAAATTCCATTACCTGAAATAGCTAGGTCATTTTTTTTTGTAAGAATATTTAGCAGATAGCCCGTTATAAAAATCTGGCTTATAGCCGGACTTATAATCCCATTAAACAAGAAAGTTATAATAGATAAGTTCGGAGACTCTCTGAGTTCTGCACCTGAAAACAGATCGTTTTCGGTGAGACCCATTTTTACAAGTAGTAGATCAAGCACTATGACAGCTACAACAGGGGTAATTCCGACTATCAATCCAATACAAATATGCCACGAATTAGGTCTCGATAATCCCAATTGCGAAAAGTTAAGTCTTTCAGAGAAAAACAAAACAGTTAGAGTTGAGACAAAGAAGAAGAGGGGCCAGGAATTTTGTAGAAAGAAACTGTCTTTAAGATAAACCTGAGCCAAAGGAAAACAGACAAAGAAATAACTAAATAGTATGAGGGCTAAAAGCTTAAACTCAGAATTTTCAGGGGATTGGGACAGCTGATTATTTATCCGTTGGAAAGGAAGCACCAGAAATATTATTTATATCTACCGTCTTTTCCCCACTTATGTGAGTAACAGAGGTGGCTCCGCCGCTAATGTGGGCTTTCTGGTTATTTTCATAGAGTTCTTCCTTTATACTATTAGCGTTAATATAAAGGCCACCAAAGATAAGAGCGGAAAGCAGGCATGATTCGAGAAAAATATTCTTCCACATAAGAGGCAGGTTTTATTAAAGTTTTATCCTTAATTATTGTAGTTTTTTTTTCCTTTAATATCAATAAATAAGCCCTCCAGTCTTATTCCAGTGGATAGGTTGACAAAATCTGATTGTTTATTTAGTATCGCTTTTAGGTTAAAATAACTTCGGTATATAACCCCGCCGGGATAAGACGACCAACCACTCGCCCCCACAATTAATGCGGTCTGATTAAGTTTTAATGAAAATTAAAAAAACATTACAAAAGTCATGAAAAAAATTGCCATTGCCTCGGATCATGGAGGGTTTGACCTTAAAGAAAGAGTTATCTCCCACCTGGTGAATGATGGTTGGGAAATTGATGACCTGGGTCCAAGCAATGAGGATTCTGTTGATTACCCGGATTATGGGGTAAAACTAGCTGGATCTATCATTAGTGGAAAGGTCGAGCGCGGTATCGTTATATGTGGAACCGGAGTGGGAATGTCCATTGTGGTCAACCGGTTTCCCGGAATTCGTGGAACCCTGTGCTCCGATGTTTATACCGCTAAGATGTGCCGTGAACATAATGATTCAAATATCCTTGTAATGGGCGGTCGTGTCATTGGCGAAGGGTTGGCATATGAAATTGTAGATACTTGGTTGAGCACCGCGTTTGAAGGTGGACGTCACCAAAGGCGACTCGACAAGATAAATGAAATCGATGCAAACTTAAAATCCAAATCACCGGGCCATGCTCGGTAGAAATTAAGCTGGAGGAATAGAAATTGTCACTTGCAGAATTTGATCCGGAAATCGCTCAGTCCATAAAAAATGAAACAGAGCGTGAAAATAACACCCTTGAAATGATAGCGTCTGAAAACTTTGTCAGTCGCGAAGTGCAGGAAGCTCAAGGTTCTGTTCTGACCAATAAGTATGCAGAGGGTTATCCCGGTAAGCGCTATTATGGGGGTTGTGAGTTCGTTGATGTCGTCGAAAACCTGGCGATAGAAAGGGCTAAGAAAATATTTTCCGCTGAGCATGTCAATGTTCAACCGCATTCTGGTTCCCAAGCAAATATGGCGGTTTATCATACTTTGCTTGAACCTGGCGATACCATATTGGGTATGAACTTGTCACACGGCGGACATCTGACTCATGGTTGCCCGGTAAACTTCTCTGGTTATACCTACAATGTTGTGGCATATGGTGTTAACGAAGAAACAGAGCTTATCGATTATGAAGAAGTAAAAAAGCTAGCAAAGGAACATAAACCTAAACTAATTATCGTGGGTGCCAGTGCTTATCCCCGAATCATAGACCCGGTGAAGTTCCGCGAAATCGCAGATGAAGTTGGCGCAAAAATAATGACAGATATTGCTCATCCTGCCGGGCTAGTTGCTGCGGGGTTGTACCCGTCTCCTGTGCCTCATTCAGAGTTTGTGACTACTACGACCCATAAAACCTTGCGTGGTCCTCGAGGAGGAATGATTTTATGTCGGGAAGAGTTTGCTAAAGAAGTTAATAAAAAGATATTTCCCGGAATTCAAGGTGGGCCTCTCATGCATGTGATTGCAGCCAAGGCAGTGGCGTTTAAGGAAGCCTTGAGTGATGAATTTGTGTCGTATCAGAAGCAGGTGATTGCCAACGCTAAACATCTTGCTAATTTTCTCAACACGAATGGGAATAAAATCGTCAGTGGCGGTACAGATACCCACCTGATGCTTCTTGACCTCCGGGCACAAGACATAACGGGTAAAGATGCTGAAGCGGCTCTCGAAAAAGCCGGAATAACGGTCAATAAAAATACGATTCCTTTTGAAACGCGAAGTCCATTTGTCACATCAGGGGTACGTATTGGAACCCCAGCATTAACGACAAGGGGTATGAAGGAAAAAGAAATGGAGCAGATTGGTGGCATGATTGTTGAGACCTTGAAAAATATCGAGGATGATGCTTTTCACACACAAACACGGAAAAAAATTCGCAATTTATGCGATCAGTTTCCTCTACATTTGGAACTAACTAATAAATGAGATGCCCCGGATGTTCTGGAATGGAAAATAAGGTCATTGATTCCCGTTTGAATAAAGAAGGGGATGTGATCCGAAGAAGAAGGGAATGTTTAAGTTGTTCCGACCGGTTTACTACTTATGAAAAGTTGGAACGTTCTCTACCTTTGCTGATTAAAAAAGATGGCCGTAGGGAAGAGTTTGATCGCGAGAAAATAATATCGGGTGTAAGAAAGGCATGCCAGAAACGTCCCGTAAGCACAAAAGATATTGAAGATCTCGTCGATCGAGTGGAGCAGTATCTTCAGGAGCTCGGAGAGAAAGAAGTTCATGCAGTAAAAGTTGGCGAAAAAGTTATCCAGGAAATCTATAATTTAGATGATGTCGCCTACGTCCGTTTTGCTTCCGTTTATCGATCCTTCAAAGACGTGAATGAATTCATGGTAGAGTTGAAGGAAGTCCTCAAAAGTAAAGACAGCAGTAATAATCCCTCTGACCAATGGCAGTAATCACTGAAAGATTACGACAAGCGGATACGCCCCCCAATCAACTTGTTATTACCAGACGTAGTCCTGTTGAATCCTTTAAAACAAAATGTTACGATAGATAATCGTATTTATTAGTAGACCTGTTTTCTCTGTTTAAAGGCCCCATGGATAAAATTTCGTTCAATATTGCGTTATTTAGTTATCTATTGGCTTCTTTGGCATATTTTGTTTATTTGGTATATCGGCGACCACTAGTTTCAACTTTGGCTGTGGGTGCTGTGGGTTTGGGGCTACTTTCCCAGACTATTTCTATTGGAATCCGATCCAGTCTGACGGGGCACGGTCCATACACCACTTCGTATGAGGTAGCCATGTTTCTGGCATGGTTTATGGTGGTGATTTATTTTTTGACGGAGTGGAAATATAAAATTAAAGATTTGGGAGCGTTTGTTATCCCTTTGGTCTTTTTAGTAATGCTGGTTTCAGTATTTTTGTCGAAGGAGGCGGGCCTTGTCCCCGAGTCTGAGGTGCGGTTCTGGCTGACTCTGCATCGAACGTTATCAATTATTGGTTTTGCGGCGTTCTCAATAGCATTCGCAGCTGGAATCATGTATTTAATTCAGGAACATCAGGTTAAAACCAAAAAGCTGGGCATTATGTATTTTCGTATGCCGTCGTTAGAGGTTCTTGATGACTTAAACTTTAAGGTTATCACCATAGGATTTCCTCTTTTCACATTGGGGTTCATGACGGGCTCGATCTGGAATACCAAAATGGATCAGGGCTTTTTTGCGTGGGATTTAGCACGGACAATGCCTCTGGTAATGGTTTGGTTGATTTATGGTCTTGTATTTTTTGGTAGAATGGCAACCGGCCTTAGGGGTAAGAAAGCAGCCCAAGGCGCAATATTAGGGTTTCTTGCCATAATAGGAACTTTTTTTCTGCATACTTTATAAATGACTTCAGGGCCAAATTTAGTATTGGTAGGGGTTAATCATAAGACGACCCCTGTTGCGATTCGGGAAAAGCTGGCTTTCAGCCAAGCCAAGCTTGAGGCTTCCCTTGAAGAATTGGTGTCCAGCCCTGAAATCATTGAGAACATCATCCTCTCTACCTGCAATCGTGTCGAAATTTATGCCCGAGTAGAAAATACCGAGCGTGGCATTCAATTATTGCAGGACTTCATTTGTGATTACCACAGCATTTCCCGAGGGAACCTTGATCAATATTTCTATAGTTTTTGTGACAATCAGGCGGTGGAGCATTTGTTTCGAGTATCATCCAGCTTAGACTCCATGGTGTTGGGAGAGGCTCAGATTTTAGGGCAGGTCAAGGATGCTTACAGTACAGCGCGTTCTTTCAGCTCTACAGGCATGGTGTTGAATCAGTTATTTGAAAAGGCCTTCAACGTTGCAAAAAAAGTCCGTGAAGAAACCGGTATTTCAGAAAGAGGCGTATCGATAAGTTCTGCTGCTGTGGAACTGGCTAAAAAGATTTTTGAAGATTTGGAAAACCATTCGGTCATGCTCGTAGGTACAGGAGAAATGGCCGAGCTTGCTGCCAAACATCTCATTTCTTATGGTGTGAAAACGGTATACGTTGCAAGTCGCACCTATGAACGGGCTGCTGCTCTGGCGCAAACTTTAAATGGCTGTGCCTTAGACTTCGAATCATTCAAAGAGGAAATGCATAAGGCGGATATCATCATCACTTCGACTGCGGCACCTACATTTATTATCCAAAAAGAAATGATGGAAAAAGCGATTCAAAAGAGAAAAAACAAACCAATATTTCTTATCGACATTGCTGTTCCGCGAGACATTGCACCTGAAGTCAACGAGCTTGAAAATGTTTACCTGTATGATATCGATGATCTGCAAAATGTCGTCAATGCAAATATGGAGGAAAGACAAAAAGAAGCAGAAAATGCGATGGATATTATCAAACACGAGGTAACCAAATTTAACAACTGGTTCTCAACTCTGGATGCGGTTCCCACGATTGTAGAAATGCGTAACCGCGCAGAAGACATGAGGAAAGTTGAAGTTGAAAAAAATCTGAAAAATATGGATCATCTTTCCTCGGATGATAAAGAAAGCATACATCTGTTAACTCAATCTATCGTAAATAAAATTCTTCACAAACCCACTATTAACTTGAAAAAGAAAACCCAATCGCAAGACGGTCATATATACCTGAAAGCCATTCGGCACTTATTTCATCTGGATGATTAATTAAATGAGCAAAGTAATAATTGGTAGCCGAGGCAGCCCACTAGCTTTATGGCAGGCGAATTGGGTCAAAGACTTATTACAGGAATACCATTCTGATCTAGCGGTAGATATAAAAATCATTAAAACCTCAGGCGATAAAATTCAAGATGTCCCATTGGCTAAAATTGGTGGCAAAGGTCTTTTCGTTAAGGAGATCGAAGAGGGGCTTTTAAAACGTGAAGTTGATTTTGCCGTTCACAGCATGAAGGACATGCCCATTATTTTCCCTGTTAACCTTTGTATCGCCTGTGTAACAATGCGTGAAAATCCATTTGATGCATTGATATCACGGAATGATATTAAATTAGATGATCTTCCAAAAGGTGCAAAGATTGGCACCGGCAGTTTGCGTAGGATGTCGCAGTTGTTATATTATCGACCAGATCTAAACATGGTTCCATTACGTGGAAACTTAGAGACAAGATTGAAGAAGCTCGAATCAGAAGGATTAGATGCCATCATCCTTGCAGCCGCAGGGCTGATTCGTTTAGGCTGGAGCGATCGTATCACCGAAATCATACCCCCTGAAATTTTGTTGCCTGCAATGGGCCAAGGGGCCGTAGGTATTGAAACACGTAAGAATGACGTTGATAATCAAATACTCCTTGCAGATATGGATGATGAGGAAACTCATTATGCGCTTGATGCCGAGCGAGCGCTTGTCAGTCAACTAGAGGGAGGATGCAATGTACCTATTGGTTCCTTTGCCACCCTTAATGGTGATCAAATTACTTTGAAAGGCTTGGTTGCAAGTCTTGATGGTAAAACAATGTATAAAAAAGAATTAACCGACCTTAAAACCAATGCGGTTGCACTTGGTAGAAGAATGGGCAACGAACTCATTGAGATGGGTGCTGATCGCATCATGCAGGAAATCAAGTCTAACTAACCCACGATTTTGTAGTACTTTTCGGTAGCCTCATTTTTTTCCGCTATAAGAATTATGTCTAGGAATAGACTAATGATATCATCAGTTATACATTCCTCTACCTTAGAGAAATGATATGCGGTTTTAAATAAAATTCTATCTACTGCTATGTATTCAATTTTACTTAATATAAATAAAATTATTTTCTTTACCGCTCTTTTCATTTTTTTTATTTCGGGTTTTGCTCAAGCCCATCATTTAAACGGTAAAATTGAAGTTGAAGGTGGAAAGAACCTGAAAAATCTTATTATCTATCTGGAGCCTGCCGACTCATCAAAATTGAAGCTTGAACCTAAGTTGCATAAAATATTGCAGAAAGGTAGACAATTTAACCCCGACCTGCTCGTGGTGAGCCCCGGAGATAAAGTTCAGTTTTTAAATGATGAAGATAGGGAAATTGATCACAACATTTATTCATTGAGTCGTCTTAAAAATTTCGATTTGGGGTTAGGCGAGAGAGGTTCTATTCTAGATGTAACGATAGATAAAAATGGATCGGGTAATTTTTATTGTTCCGTCCATAAGTTAATGGAAGGGCGGATGATTTCATTGAATACAAGATATTTTACAGTTCTCGAAAGGCCGGGAAAATTTACATTTCCAAATATTCCGTCTGGTGATTGGGTCGTAAAAGTTTTTGTTTTTCATAGACGCTATAAGGCTATTCCAGTAAATATTACATTGAATGCTTCATCACATGAAGATATTGAATTAAAGGTCGTGAAGAAATGACTAAATTTATAACAACTATTCTTATTCTCCTCAGTGCTTGTTCATCAGCACCTGAGATTATCCCTGGAAAAGGCTCTCTCTATGGGACAATTTCTGCCGAGAGTCACAAGGATATTATAGCCAAAGCATCAAAAGATGACGGCAGTGTCTATGGTAATAATGGGCAAGTTGTTTTCAAAAAAGGTATGGTAAATTACCATCAATTGAAAGAACTTTATGTTTGTTTAATTAACCCTTCTTTGAAAAGCGAAAAAGACCATTTGTTGATTGCAGATAACGATAAAATGTCACATCGATCATTGGCGATTGCCAGAGGTGACAGGTTATGGGTGCAGAATAACTCTTCTAAAACGCTAACATTTTTTTTGGCAGGACACGACGATGACATTCAGGTTTATTCTCCAGTAAAACCCGGTGAACGCTCGGTAATAGAGGTAGAACAGGAAGGGATTTTAGAACTGGGAAGCGATGAAAATGAGGCTTTAATAACAACCTTAAATTCACGGGTGGGTCTAATAAGCCAGATACATTCTTCTGGAGAAGAATACTTATTTTCAAGCCTTGATCCAGGCCGATATAAAATTCTGTTCTGGTTTTGGCGCTTGGGTTTTATTGAAAAGAATATTACTATTAAAGCCGGAGAGAATGTCAAACTGAATCAGATTTTATCTGTCGATAAAATTATGGCAAATAAGAATGACCCTTAGTGCAAAAATATTCTTTTCCTTTTTTTTCTTCTCCACTCTCCTATTAGGTCTGACTCTCTATATCTCTAATAGTGAGACAGAGCAGTATGAAATAAAAGCTTTGTCTTCAAAGCTTAGAGAAACCCACCAAAGGTTTGACCGTCAACTAGATCAAGAACGCCTTCATATACTAAAAATCGCCCAGACCCTTACCACAGATCAAAAATTCAGATCCTTTCTTTCGCAAATTAAGGATAATTTTTTCTCCTTCGCAGAAGAAATTGCTCATGATACCGATGCAGATTTAGTGTTTATGGTAGATGATCATTTGAAGGTACGCGGGATGTTCCCTACAAACGAAAAGCTTATTTTGTGGGTGAATGCCAATTTAGATAAGTTCCCCATTAAACAAATTTTGGAAACCGGATCCGAGAAACGAGGAATGATTTCTACTGGCGGAAAACTGATGAGCTCAGTTGGTTTGCCCTTGAAGGAGTCCCTACGCGATGAATATGCTTTAGGTGCTATGGTTATTGTCAAGAATATCGACGATAAATGGGTGGCTGAAGTGACAGTTGATGCCAAGGGAAATGATTTTCTTCAAGTTATTTTTTTCAGTGACCTAAAAATTGTAGCCGATAATGTTGAGGATAAGTTTGCGGATGAAGTTATTGCGAGTTTAGAGAAAATTCCTAGCGGATCGGGAATGTTTCTTTTCGAAGGCGATCGTTATCTTACTAAGAGAGGATTTTACGAACACGACGACAAAACCACTGGGTATCTCTATGCAACTAATCTGGATTCTGTACTCAAACCTTTTCGGGTAATACAGGATAAAATTTTGATAACGGGAATAGCAATATTAACCGTAGGTCTTTTATTCTCCATATTTTTTTCAAGAAGAATTGCTCAACCCCTTGGACTGTTGCTACAAGGAACAAAAGGAGTTATAGACGATAATTATGACTTTGAAATTAAGCATACCTCCAAAGATGAAGTGGGGGAGCTATCAAAGGCGTTTAACCATATGTTAATTGGTTTACGAGAAAAGAAATATATCCAGGAGACATTTGGTAAATATGTGCATCCTTCAATAGTTGCAGAGATATTATCAAATCCTGAAAAAATTCAACCAGGTGGAAAACGAAGCTATCAAAGCGTACTGTTTTGTGATGTTGCAAACTTCACAAGCTTCAGCGAAACCATGGAGCCCGAAGCATTGATCAAATTGTTGAATGAATATCTTGGTGCAATGACCGAAGAAATATCGAACACTCAGGGTATTCTCGATAAATATATTGGCGATGCTATCATGGCTTTTTGGGGGCCACCCTTCACACCCGGGAACCATTCGTTATTGGCATGTCAGGCTGCTATTAATATGCAAAACACCTTACAGATATTGAGGCCGAAATGGTTAGCCAGAGGGCTTCCCGAAATTAGAATACGCGTAGGTATTGCAACCGGTCATATGATCGTTGGAAATATAGGCTCGGAAAAGAACCTTGAGTACACGTGTATTGGTGATACCGTTAATTATAGTTCAAGGTTGGAAGGAATTAATAAAGTATATGGCACCGATATAATTATAGATCTGTTCACAAAGAAAAGTGTAGAGCACGATCTTCTGCTAAGGGAACTGGATACAATTCAGGTGAAGGGTAGGGGGCAAGGGTCACAAATATTTGAGGTGATAGCTGAAAAGAAAAATGCCAGTGAATATCAGAAGCAATTGAAATCTGAATATGAATCAACTCTTGAAATATATCGAAAAGGAGAATTTATGCTAGCAGAAAAGGAATTCTCTTCTATATACAAAGCTAGCAACGACCTAGCAAGCAAAACCATGTCAGAACGGTGCAGGGATTATATTATTTTTCCACCTGAAGATTGGAGTGGAATAGCTGTTATGAAAGAGAAGTAGGCTTAAAGCCACAATTCTCGAGTTTCTAATCTTTCCATTGCAAGGTCGGTGGCTGCATCTCGGAAGATATAGTCCTCCTCCAACCGTGAAAATATTTCTTTCATATTCTTTGTAACCGTATCAAAGATAAGATTTTCTGTATAGGTTCGCGTATTTTGTTCTTGAACTCTCATTGAATATATCTCATCTCCTATCATTTTTCGCTCTACAGCACAGCCAATCACCCCACCTGCATTAACAATGAAATCTGTAAGCGATAAAATATTTCGCCTGTGCTTTAAATAGTATTCCACGGGTTTGCTGCTTGGGTTGTTAGCCCCTTGAATAATTAGACGGCAGTCAATTCGGTCAATATTCTTGGCAGTGATCGCATCGGGTCTAGCAGCTGGAATCAAAATATCGCAGGGTGCTTCCAAAAGCCAATCCACTTTGTCGGAATCAAACTTTTTCTCGACAGATTTGGAATAGTTGCTTAGTCCTCCTGATTGTTTCCGGATTTTTGCAAGTTCCTCAATATCCAATCCATTCGAGTTCCATAGAGCTCCATTTATATCGGAGGCACCTACAATCTGTGCTCCTTTTTCTTCCAATTTAATCGCAGTAGGGCAACCGACATTACCAAAACCCTGAATGACTATTTTAGAATTGTTAAGTTTGAAATCTTCTAAAATATCCTCAAGCGATAGTGCGGCTGAAAATAACCCGTGAGCCGTCAAACCCCAGTCATCGATTGGAACCCCTCCACATTCAACCGGTCGTCCGACCCCGCCACGATCATGTGTTTCTTTGTTTAGTTTTTTTGAATGGTTATTATAAATACTTTGGATATCATACTCATCGGTGCCCATATCGGGTGCGGGGAGATAATTGTTCAACTCGAATAATGCATCGGCAAATTTTTCTATCAATAGACTTTTTGATTTAGGGTCGTTATAGAATCTAGAATTATTAGCAATCAAACCCGCTTTTCCTCCTCCATAGGGGAGACAGGCAGCACTATTTTTTAGCGTCATAGCGCGGGACAATCGACTGACCTCATTTAGTCCAATATTTGCAGCCATACGAATTCCACCTAAGCCAGGGCCTCTTTGCGTGTTGTCAATGCACACATAACCCCAAACTCTTTTTGTTTCTGGATCGATGATTTGATACTTGGCTTCCTGCGTGGCAACGGAGTTTTTAGAAAAACGATCTCTATTATGTGTCTTTGGCAGAAGTTCCGCACTTAAGCTCTTTGGCAGAAGGTCCATTATAATTTTCTCAACATAGCAATACGGTGGTAGATAAGAGTGGTGGGATCTATTTTTCTACCTTGCAAGAGTAGTAATAAATCCAGATAGTGATTTTTAGTTAGGCCTAATTTGGTGATTAATTTTAGGGCCATTCGATCTGCTTCAACCTCCTGGTTTATTCCAAATCCTTCCGGAAGGTCGATGACGGGAGAGGATCCATAATGTCCCCCTGAAGAGAGATTGGTTGGAGTTTCCTCATGGGGAGCGGTTTCGGAGTTAACAATGATAATTCCTACTCGGGAATAATAGTGACCCATTTTCAGATGTGACAGTTCATGGGCAGCAACACAAATTCTACGAACAGGGTTTAGCTTTCCAAGAAAACGTTTGGTAACATTTATTTCACGTCCTTTTGTTACCCATGCATTGTCGAATTCCTCCTCCCATACAACAGCTTTATATTTTCCATAATCCTGCGGAAAATTTATTCGAACGATATAATCTATATTTGCCTGCCAAATGGACAAAGCTGATTTGCATGAGGCGGATTGATTGGGCTGGCAACGATGTTCAAGGATTTGACAACCCGTAATTAATAGCGAAGAGAAAAGTAATATTAAATGTCCTAAAATATTATTCACTCTGCATCTGTCCCAATTAGAGATTAATAGTAATTGATACCACCGCTTAGATACAATACTCCATCTGTTCTATCTAAAGGTGCTGGCCCTTGTGATGAAGGTGGTGGCCCTTGAAAGGCAATGCCTATGGAAGCGGCAAAATTGTAGCTGGGGCCCCATGGCTTAGTTTTTGGAATATTAATTTTCATTCCGAACCCTCCGCCTGAGATTGAACGTTCCAAATCACCTACATCCGGTTCAAGAATCTGAACTTTACCCCCTTCCACAAAAGTATTGAATGATAGAACATCCTTCAATTTAAATTTGCCTATACCTATTGGCATATTTGAAGGGAATGGAACCACGTATTCTATTCCACCATTGTAACCATTAGAGCCAGAATGTTCAGATATTGGAAATCCTCGGACAGTCCCAAAACCCCCTACCGAAAATAGATTTGAAGAAAGTGCTCGAGCGCTGGCAATTTGTCCATTACCTCTAATAATAAAATAACTACCAGCAAACCCTGTGCTTTGAAAACGGGTGAAGTTAAATTCAGCACGAAAAATATTTCCTTTTGCTCTAGCGCGGGAGGGTAGAGATCTATTTTCATTAGAATCTGAAATACCTTGATTAAATTTTAATTCAGCAAATGTGCGACCCAAAAAACGATCTGTGTAATTACCACTTAAAGAAATATGGAATGCTCTGAGATTATCTCTACTTGAAGGCTCTCCCAGCTGAAAATTCCTGCTTTCTCTTATGCTGTATCCCCCTTTAAGAGTAAGTTGACCCAGCCTCGAACGGTAAATCGGATGACTAAGCTCTGAAGTAAAAGAGTCTGAATTCCCTTCCGCATACAATTGCACTAAACCTTTTCCTAGAGATTGCTTGGAGTGTGAATATGAAAATTTAATATTGGTACCGTAATTATTTATGGGATATACAAATGATGGCGCTACAAGGGATTGTGTGAACTCAGATTGAATCACACGCAAAGAAAACTGATCCCCTAATTTAAAAATATTTCCCACATTAGCTGAGAAATTGTAGTGAATTCTCCCTGTGAATTCACTACCATAATTATCCATATCAACAGCAAAAGAATAAGCAGGGCTTTCCTTTACCTCTAAGACTAAATTTGAGGTGCCCGGAAGCTCTCCAGGTTTCAATAAGGACCGGACAGTAACGCCAAGTAAATCATTTAATTCAAGCAGTGTTCTTTCAAGGGTTTGTTCTCGTAGAACACCATCATTTTTTACCCGAATAAAACGTTCCTCAATATCTTTACTATCCAGGGACTCATTTCCACTAACTTCGACCTTGTTGATTTTTCCTTCAGCAATATTTATTTTAATAATCCCGTCTTTTAGTTTTTGAGCTGGGATATAGGCTTTGGATAAAAAGTAACCTTGTGAAACATAATAAGAAGTGAGTTCCTGCACTAGTAAAAGGAGTACCCCCATGCTGATTTCTTTACCCTGATCCAGATTTACGAGTGCTTCCAGTTCTTCTTTAGGGAAAAGGCTGCTTCCTTCTACTTCAATTTTTTTTACAAAAAATTTAGGTCCCTTGGCAAGATCAATCGGCTTTCTGCTATCGGGTACAACAATTTCCGGTTTTTCCTCTTCTGCAGGAGGTTGGTAGAATGGTCTTGAACGTAATAAGGACCTTTCCGACAAACCTGACTCTGCATTCTGAGGAACTTGTTGAGCCCAAAGGGAGGGGACAGTGATTAGGCCATTTAGTAGTATAATGACAAGGAACGTAAATTTAGTAGAAGGAGTCAATCGGAATTTTTCATCAGGTGCCAGTGAATAAAGTTTATTATTAAATCGCAGGACAATATTGCCAAGTTTTGTAATAATATACCAATGCATAGGCATATATATAGTGTTAATCTCAGCTAGGGCAACTCATTTAAAACACATGACTTATGGAAGTTTATGAAGAACTCGTTGGATGAAAAAGCTATTGATTTATTGGTGGTGAATGCCCTATCAGAAGACATACAAGGTGGAGATATTACAACCCGCAATATTTTTTCGGAAAATAAGAATGCCAACGCAGAAGTGATTGCCCGCGAAACAATGATTTTATGTGGCCTTGATGTCTTTCAAGCAGTTTTTAAAAAACTTGATGCAAATGTAAGATTCTCCTCTGGAAAATTTAGTGATGGTGATGAGGTTGCTGCAGGAGAAACAGTTGTTAAAGTTGAATGTGATGTCATTCCATTACTTGAGGGCGAAAGAAGTGCGTTAAATATTCTACAGTGGTTGAGTGGAATCGCGACACTGACTCAAAAATATGTCAAGAAAGCTGCGCCTGTTAAAATATTAGATACACGTAAAACAACTCCCGGATTAAGAATGTTTGAAAAATATGCAGTGGCATGTGGTGGTGGAATCAATCATAGATTTGGTTTGTATGATCAGGTTTTGATTAAAGATAACCATATTGAAGCAGCGGGCGGTATCTCAAACGCAGTGAGAGCGGTAAGAAAAAATTTGCCTGAGGATAAAAAAATTGAAGTTGAAGTCCAATCCGTTGAGGAAGTGAACGAGGCACTTGAAAATCATGTCGATATAATCATGCTGGATAACATGGCTCTTGGTATGATGCGTCAGTGTATTGCCTTGATTAATGGTAAAGCCAAAACAGAGATTAGCGGTGGAGTCACTTTTGAAAGACTGGAAGAAATTTCCACAACCGGTGCCGATTTTGTTTCAGTTGGTGCTTTGACCCATTCTGCACCGGCTGTTGATATCAGCATGTGTATCACCCCCGAATAATTATGCCCTGTAAAGACACTACATCTAAAATAAATATTTTGTTGGATGACAAAGACCATCTTCTGAGTTTCGAGTTCTCTAAAATGACCTGTCAAAAGGAAGTAGGTGGCGGAACTGGGTTTCTCGACTATTGCCTTGGCAAGTCAGTGGATATTTTATCTGAACTGGAGTTTCAGGATGTCAATGATGATTTGAAATTGCATGATACGGAGAGCCAGTTTTTGCTGTTTTTAGAATGGAGTGCTTTAGGAGCCGCGTTGGATCAGTATCAAGGAAAATTGCCGCCGAATGATCAAGAGCAGTATCAAATCGCGACTATTGCATACGAGTCTGATCAGGTAGAAATTAAACAAATGGTTTTGGCACCCGCAGAAATGCCCAAAATAATTCCATGCAGAAAAAAAACTATGGAGTCTAAACATGAGTAAAATTAGCGAATATATGAGTACAACAATTTATTCTACTAGCCCTAATGCATACGCTCATGAGGCTATTGATAAAATGTACAAAAACAAAATTGGTGCACTACTGGTGGAAACTGGAGGTGAACATACTGGCATATTAACGAAAACAGATTGGATGACTTTAGTTCTAAAGGGTGAATGTGACCCGAAAACCATAAAAGTTTCTGAAATAATGACGGAACTCAAACATACTCTGGATATAAACCAAACAATTTCTGAAGCCAGTGCAATGATTGAATCAAATAAGATTCGCCATATTCCTGTTAAAGAAAATGGGAAAATTATTGGAATGTTTTCTGTAAAAGACCTAGAAAAATACTATCTACAGTTGCACCGCAAAACCGATTTTTAATAGATACATGCAAATTGAACTAAAGATAGTGGGCGTTTACTCGTCTGGATAGAGACGAACCAACCTTACATAACCTTGAGAATAGTCTTGATCAAATTGCTGTGTGTTTCCTGAGGTATAGGAAAAATAAAAAGCCGCTTGTTGATCAAAAGGCAAACACCAACTTGCATTTCCACCGCCGGGAGCAAATAGGGGATCTAGGTGAATTTCATTGTTGGATCGCGCCAGGATAGTGCTATCCGCTATAAAAATTTTCTCTATCTCTTCTCTTTCTGGAATCCGCCAATCATGGAAACCTAGATAGTCTTTTTTGTTCATTTCATCTACAAACAGTAGAGATTCTTGAAAGTTAAGCCAGTCCTGTGCAATAGGCCAGGAATCTTCCTTTGACCAAATCAGGCCTGTTTCGTTATCTAAAATGGATCCGTTATCGTTTTCTGTGAATCTGCTCATTTATTAGTTCTCCAAATTCCTTTTTCAATTTGCAGCTGGAAATCAATCGTTTTATCTGATAAACACTTATCTTTGATCATTCTATTAATAGGGACAAGTTGAAATGGCAATTGATTTGGTTGCAAAGAATATATTATTAAAAGAATGGATTATTGCGCAAGCGGATTGCGGCGAAAAAATCCCTGATTTAATTATTTACGAACAAGTTTCTCAATATTCTATCTGGATCGCCTTATCTTTGGCAATTGGTGGAATTTTAGTTGAACAGAAATCGATCAAACGAATCTTGATAGTTATTGCCGTATTACCCCTCGCTGCATGGGGGTACGTTCAGTTTATGGTGGATTATACCAGTCTTAAGAAGGAAATCTTTGCTTATAATGCATTGGCGGAAGCAACTCTGGCAAATATCGCTGAGGCGCAAGATAGGTATAAATCTGAACAGGGTACGTATATAAGTGATTTGCGGAAAATTTATTCGCATATTGGTGGGGCAGGGGGGATGAACGAATGTGTTAAAATATTAAATGTTACTGCAGGCTTTGAACATTGGCGAGCCGAGGCGATTCATCTTTCTAGTCCAGATTCAGTTATCTGGGACAGTCGGGCTGGTACTTCACTTAAAAAAGGCTAACAGATCAATCTTCCCAAAGGTCGACCATCCCGTTTAAAGAGACCATACCTGTTATCTCGTTATTTTCTATGACCATTGCATAGGAAACAGAGAAATTTGTGAGAAATCGAGCCGCAAAAGGAATGGGCATATCGGCAGTAACAGATAACACGGGTTTAGACATAATCTCATATACGTGTGCTTCATGTAGTTTTCTGCGATGAGCGATTACCTTGCGGGCTATATCCTTTAAAGTCATAATTCCATAAACATCGCTTTCATCACGAGGTTCAACCAACACCGCATTAATTTTTTTGCTCCGCATCATTTGAAGCGCATCGGAAACTTTCATAATGCCTTCAACCTTGGTGAAGTTAGACATCATTACATCCCCAACTCTTTTTATTTCTGCCATTCCCTTCTCCTATTGACTGCTATTAAAAATAATGGTCCTTTGCTTCTTTTTCCATTAAACCCATCTGACTTTCAAGACCTATAGCACGGTCTACATCCAGGGAAAATGTTATTCCGTTACCGTGTTCGTTTAAATGACCTGAATCGTAAATTGCGTCCATAATATCGTTTGCTATAAAATCCTCTACCAAAAATAGAAGCATGTCTTTCTGAGACTCCATGTCGAGACCTAGAAAAGATTTTTTGGATTTGACTCCCTCACCACGAGCATTGAGAATTGTGACTCCCGTCGCACCGGCAGCTTTCGCGGCTTCAATGACGGTGTCCTGATATTTCTCATTTACAAAAGCTAAAACAACTTTAAAACGCATGGATTAATATCTCCTAAGATTTATCTGCTGTTCTCTTTCGCGCGGCTAGAATTTCGGTGATCATAGCATACGCCATTACTGTTATCATAGGGAAAAGGGAAGCAAACGCTATGAGCCCAAAACCGTCTATTAACGGAGAACGCCCTGGAACATTAGCCGCTAAACCTATGCCCAGAGCGGCAATAAGGGGGACGGTTACTGTAGAGGTCGTTACCCCTCCCGAATCATAAGCTAGAGGAACGATCATTTTGGGCGCAAAATAAGTTTGCACCAGTAAGAATGCGTAACCTGTAGCTATATAATAATGAAGAGGGTTTCCCGTTACTATTCGATAAACGCCTAAGGTAACACCAAAGGCAACACCCAACGCAACCGATATTCTTAACCCCCATGCAGAAATTGCACCTGTTGTTATTTCTTTGGCTTTCAAAGCCACAGCAATAAGGGCGGGTTCTGCAAGGGTTGTGGAAAAACCTATTAAAAATGCAAAAACATAAGTCCATAAATATATAGCGGGGTCAATTTTTATCGAATCTTTGATCGCAGCTATAACATTTTCGTCACCGGAGGTAAGAAAATTCAAATCTGTTAATTGGTTCGCCATTTGGGTACCGATGGGGAAAACGCATTTTTCCAACCCAACGATAAATATACTCAAACCTACAACAACCAAAACTAGCCCAAAAGCTATGGTAGGTAAGTTCTGAACTTTTTTTCTAATAGCAACAGCCTGGAAAAATCCGAGCACCAGTATTATGGGAAGAATATCTTTAAAAGTTCCTCCCAGCGCGCTAACAATTGCCTGAATAAAATCCTGTCCCATACTAAATATTTATCCCATAAACAAAAATGCCATAACCTAAAACAAATATTATCGGATTCAAACTGGCCAGCGCTATCAATCCAAAACCATCAATTATAGGACTCCTACCTCGTATAGCTGTTGCTAATCCGACTCCTAGAGCTGCTACCAGAGGTACGGTTATGGTCGATGTGGTGATTCCGCCGGAGTCATAAGCGATCCCGATAATTTGGGCTGGAGCAAAAAAAGTAGTGATGACAATGATGCTGTAGCCACCTGTGATAAACCAGATTAATGGCCATCCTTTGATAATGCGCAATACTCCTAACGAAATGGCTGTACCCACGGAAAAAGCAACCGTAAGTCTAAGGCCCAAAACAAAAGAAGCGATGGATTCCTGATTATCCTCGATCGCTCCTGCACCAGCGGCCAGAGCTCCTGCTTTACCTGCCACTACGGTGAGTGCAGGTTCTGCAATGGTTGTAGAAAACCCGAGAGCAAACCCAAAAAAGATAATCCATAGCGCATTCCCCTTAGTGGCAAATTCATTTGCCATTTTTTCGCCGATGGGGAAGAGGGCACTATCCAATCCCAGAATAAATATGAACAAGCCGATAACAACTAGCACAATACCCAACAAAATTTGGTCCAGATTAGGAAAAGGCTTTTGGATGATTACGATTTGAAAAAAAGCGATAACAAGGATGATTGGAAAAACATCCATGAAAGAAGAAAATATTTTTGAGAGGAGAACCTTTACTATATCCACCAGGTAACTTCAGTTAGTAGGTTTTGGATTATAATCAATGAAAATTCAAAGGCGATTGATCACATAATCACTTCAGTAAGGTCTATGAAGTCAGACAAATGGAGTATAACGGATTATTTTCAAGAAATCAGTTAATATGGTCTGATAAATTTTATAAACTAATCATAAATTATTTTAGGGCGGACTAATGGATTCAGAAGAAAGGAGTCAGGACGAATTTGAGGAGGATGAACTGAACAAAGAGATGGTCCTCGAAATTTTTTATAAAACAAAGGGTGGGCTGGACGAAGTTAATGCGGCCATTGATAAAAAATTATTCGGGCCTAAAGTAAGAAGCATCACTCTCTTTGAGAAATTTATCACGGCTAGACTTTCTTTGAATCCAAAATCATTGAGCCTTTCAAATAAAGAGATGACTCCATGGGAAGCCGCTTATCTTAGTAAGTATCCAGGGTTAGAAAATGTGGAGTTATTAGATTTAAGGAAAAACAAGTTGGGGGATGAAGGCTTGGAAGTCTTGCTTGCTTCTGAAAAAATAAGAAATGTTCGGGAGCTAGATCTTCGAAACAATCAGATTACCCGAAAGGGGATGCTGCTATTGGCTAAGACAGAGAATCTGCTGAACTTGGAAAGCCTGGACTTACGTGTCAATAAATTAGGGAAGCGATGGGAAGAAAAACTGAAAGAACAGGGCAATTTCCCAAAGTTATCCCTGTTAAGGATAGCCTGATAAAAATATCAGGCTTTTCCCTTACAAGGTTGTTCGAAGTTAAAGGGCCAGATGATTTTTATTATCACGAATTTTTTGAACAATTTTATCCGCGATTTCATCTGCCTTAATCGAATAAGTACCATCTCGTAAAACATTGCGAAATTTATTCACTAGATCGTGACGTATTTCACTTGTAGTACCTTTTTTTGACGGCTTCGATGTTTCCTGATTCTTCGAAACTTCTGACAGAGTGACACGATCTAAAGGCTTCCCAGAGGGGCCAGAGCTCTTTGAGGAGCTCCTTATACCCTTGGAATCGCTTTTAGAAGCATTTCCTCTGACTAATTTAAGTGTTGGTTCTAGTTTATTCATAATTATTGAAGTAACAACAGTACTCCCTCCGGTATTAAATTAGCCTGTCCTACCATAGCGGAAGAAGTTTGCACTAACAAAAGCTGTTTTGTTAATCCAGTTACTTCTTCTGCAACATCTGCATCACGAATTGTTGAAGCCGCGGCTGATAAATTTTCTATATTCACACCTAAATTTTGAATAGCTCGATACAAACGATTTTGAGTTGCACCTACACGAGCCCTTGCTCCACTTAGGTTGCTAACAGCCTCCTGAAGTCTTACTAGAGCCTCCTTGGCACCATCAGCGGTACTGATATCTAAATCATCAATTCCCAGGCCGGTCGTTGTCGTAGCCTTTAAATTGAGTGTTTCGTTTAGATTGATACGATTTTCGGCTCTTGAGTCCAGACCGATGTGAATAATCACATCATCACCCGCTGCATCACTCGAAAGAGACCCATCTAGGAGTTTTTGGCCCAAGAATTCATTGGTGTTGGTAATGCGGTTTATTTCTTGCTTTTGTGCCTCAAATTCAATCTGAAGGGTTCTTCGTTCTGTGGCACCAATTGTTCCAGTGGAAGCCTGTGATGCAAGTTCTCTGGTTCTAATGAGAATTTCAGCTATAACAGTCAAACCACCTTCCGCAACATTGTTGATTAGGGAAAGACCGTCCTGAAGGTTTCTTGATCCTTGACGAAACGCACGGGCATCAGAGCGTAACGACTCAGAAATAGCAAGGCTGGCCCCATCATCGGAGCTGTTCTTGATACGTTCCCCAGAGGCAATTGTACCTATGGCTTTTCCTACGTTGTCACTGTGGGTACTTAGGCGGTTTTGTGCAATTTGTGAACTGAGATTATTGAAGATTCTGAGTGGCATTCCATTTCCTCCCTGAAAGTGGAATTATTAGATTTGATTGGTGATCCATATTGAAACCTCCAAGTTTCAAACTGTGTTATGGGCCAATCTCGATCGCAGCCTCCAAGCTGCCTTAATTTAGTTACGGCTAAAGTGAGGATTTCTTGAGTTTTAAAATCAAATCTACTAAATATTCAAATGAATAGGGCATAAACAGAGAGTAGAATGGTATGAATAGATTTTATAAATTTAAGGAATGACTTAAAAATGACTCAAGACTCTTTAAAAGTGGATGGAATGACCTGTCAGCATTGTGTTCAGACAATCACAGATGCGGTAGAAAAAATTGCTGGAACAAATAAAGTCGCAGTTGATCTCGATAAAAAAGAGGTGCAGGTCGATTACAACGAAGAAGAAACTAACTTGCAGGAAATTTCAGATAAAATTGTCGAGGTAGGATTTGAATTAATAAAGAATTAGTACAACCAGTTAGGAAGCCATTTTGCCAATCGTAATTTCTAGAGCTTTTTCTTTACCCTCTCTAAATACTTTTACTTGGACATCTCTACCAATTTTTGTGTCCGCAACCATTTTTTGCAAATGCTTTGAACCGGGAACAGGATTGCCATCAAACTGAAGAATTATATCTCCTCGCCTGATTCCTCCTTCATGAGCCGGAGTTTTTGAATCAACACTATTTACAAGCACCCCGTCCACATTTTCAAACTCTAATGTTTGAGCAAGCTCGGGAGTAAGGTTTTGAATGCCAACACCCAGCCAACCTCTTGCCACAGAACCGCTCTCGACAAGTTGATTGGCAATTTTTAATGCGGTTTCAACGGGAATAGCAAACCCCACGCCAGAACCAATAGCGGCAACCCCCGTATTAATGCCAATAATACTTCCTTCCAGGCTGATTAATGGACCCCCACTATTGCCAGGGTTAATAGATGCATCGGTTTGTATGAAACTTTCGAAACGGGTCATGCCTAAATCAGTTCTGCCTTTACCACTTACTATTCCAACCGTGACAGTCCCCTCAAGTCCATAGGGATTACCAATAGCCATAACCCATTCACCAACCTGCAAGTCTTGAGAATGACCAAACTTAGGTTCGGGCAAACTTCGTAGAGTGGATATTTTTAGTACGGCCAAATCAGTGTGGGAATCGTGTCCAAGTATCTTCGCAAAATACTCTCGCCCATTTGAAAGTTTGACTAGAACTCTGTCTATTTCTTCGACGACATGATAATTGGTCAAAATATAACCACCCGAGTCAAGAATAATTCCAGACCCTACATTTTCAACTATATATTTTTTACCACGAAGGTTACTAGACAACCATGTTTTAGCTTTTAAAAACCAAGAATCATGTGGGTCCATTTCATACCAGGAAGATTTTTCAACCACTTCCTTTACTTTATTAATACTCACCACAGAAGGTTTTATTGCTTTGGCATTTCTGATAAAGGCTTCCTGTAATTTTAAAAGCCCTTGATAGTCACTAGCAGGCACCACCTTGTTTGAGATCGATTTGACAGGAGAGGGAGGCGTGTAAAAAAAATAATCTCCGGAATTGATGTAAATAAATGTCAAAAGCAGTAAACCCCAACCTGCAATTTTAAGATTGCTGTTTTTATCAGACATTTTTCAATCCGGTATAGAGAGTTACGATTCCGAAGGTCAATTGCTTAAATGAGACATTTTCAAACCCAGATTCTTCAAGCATTTTTTTAAATTCATTTCCTTGCGGAAAATTAGCAACGGATGCAGGCAAATAGGAGTAGGCACTTTTGTGACCTGAAATGATACGTCCAGTCAAAGGTAATATGTTCTCAAAATAAAATCGATAGAGCCATTGCAATAATCCATTTTGTGGAAAAGAAAATTCCAGAACGACAATTTTACCTTTTGGTTTGAGGACGCGATACATCTCCCGAAGCCCCTGCTCAGCATCTGAAAAGTTTCTCACCCCAAAAGAGGTTACGACACCATCAAAGATCTTGTCTTTTAACGGTATATTCTCTGCTGACCCTGGGATTAACCTTATATCCTGCCCGGAAACTTTTTTATTGCCCAGCTCCAGCATCGTTTGACTAAAATCCATGCCAATAATTTTGCGGGGTGCAGGTTGCCGACTTGCGATTTCCAGAGCGATATCTGCGGTTCCTGTGGCTACATCGAGAAAAGTTTTATTAGCAACGGACTCAAACTCGTTGACCGCTAATTTCCTCCAGCGCCTGTCATAGCCTGCACTCAAAAGGCAGTTGAGGAAATCATATCGAGGGGCCACAGCATTGAACATAGCCTGAATCTGATTCGCACCACTTAGTGGTACTGCTGTTTTTTCCAATATATTCCTCAAGGGCTTGAATTTAAATGACTCTGTGTTCAAAAATTTTAACACCTGTTGATATATGGTACAAGTGAGAAGGGGGAAAAGTCCAATATCCTGAATTCCATAAGGGGAAGTACATGAAAACGGTTCTGGTAACTCTTGCGCCTGGATTTGAAGAAATCGAAACGATTACGGTGGTTGATATTTTAAGGAGAGCAGGGGCCAGAGTGACAGGCCGCCACGGTTACAGGTGTGTTGGAAGGTTCCCGGGGTATAAAAATAGTCCCTGACGAGATGCTGGAGGCTATTATGGATAAGGAGTATGATTTGATCTGCCTGCCCGGGGGACAACCCGGAACAGACAATTTGAATAAGGACCCGCGTATAACCAAACTATTGCTGAAAATGCAAAGTCAGGGGAAATATATCGCCGCGATTTGTGCCGCGCTCATAGTTTTACAAAAATCAGGAATTCTGAAAGGTAGGGCTATGACCTGCCACCCATCGGTTCAGTCTCAATTTGAGGCGTATCTTGATGAGAGAGTCGTGGTAGATGGAAAGTTGATTACCAGTCAAAGTCCGGGGACTTCCATGGAATTTGCCCTGAAATTGGTTGAAATTCTCTTTGGAGTTGAACGTATGAAAAAGGTAAATGCGGGTGTATTAGCGCAGATTTGAGCCTGTAAGAATAATTCTGAAACTATTTTGGTGATTTCGCATCAAATTTAAGCAATAGGCCAATTTTTTCACAAAGGTGAGTTATGAATATCCCACAAATGATCATCAAAAAAAGACGTATCAAACGTCGAATAATGAAAAAAAGGGCCCCTGAAGAAAATTGTTACCATTGTAGCGGTGCTTTTAAGGGATCTGAAGAATTAGAGAGTTGCCTGATGTGTGGACGAGAAAAAGGGCATCAATGCGATAATTGCTTGCACGTTCCAGAAGACAAACAGATTCAGAAATCTGCCTGATTACCCCAAATATAAAGAACCTTTAAATACCATTCTGGTTTTACCACCTACCCGGATGATTGTTCCGTCCACGGTTACATAAATAAGGCCCGGTCGCTTCATCTCATAACCCTGCTCAATGATAACGTTTTCCTCTTTCGGGTTCTTATCATTTAAATAATATCCCAATGCCCCTGCAACACTTCCCGTTGCGGGGTCTTCGGGTATCCCGACAAAAGGAGCGAATCCACGTGCATGGATAGAGTTCTTTTCATCCAAGGTCTGCCGGGTAAAAGGATAAATCATATCGACCCCAGCTTCCTCCAACAACACTTTTAATAACGATAAATTCAAAACGATTCTCTGCATGGCACGCAGAGAATTTATGGGAACCAACAATGCAGGAAACCCTGTCGATGCAGTTTGAACAGGAAGGTCGATGTTATTTATAGTAAGCCCTAAAACTTGTGCGACTTCTTCCGTGTTTGTGAAAGTCTGTAATATTTTACCCGGAGGTTGGGTCATGAAAATTTTACCATCCTCTTGCAAATCGACTGGAATTATCCCTACCTTAAAGTTTAACCGTAAATGATTCTGTGTCGGCGGAATCAAACCCGCATGTCGTAAAACAAAAGCCGTGCCCAGAGTAGGGTGACCGGCAAAGGGGATCTCTTTTTCCGGAGTAAAAATTCTGACATCGAAATCTGCGTCGGGATGAGAAGAGGGGAGAACGAACGTGGTTTCAGACAAGTTCATTTCCCTTGCCACCTGTTGAAACTGCGCTTCTTTGAAATCCTCGCCACGTAAAAACACGGCTAATGGATTGCCTCCGAATAATTCATCCGAAAAAACATCTACTTGATAGAAGGGTGTTTCCAAAATATTGATTGATCCTTACAAAAGATTTTTATCGACCCATCGCTTGAGCACATACAAAGCCCAAGGACGCGACCATGATATTTTTCCCGCTAAAAACTGCCGCCATATTTTTTCTGTTGTCTCTTGAGAGATTAAGTTCTCTAAAGGTTTGACGGAAGTCAACAAAACCGATTCCATTTCTGGTTTCATTGCGCCGCGCATCCAGGGTTCGAAGGGCAGGGTGAATCCCATCTTTTTTCGATGCACAATCGAATCCGGTAAAGCGGGTTGCATAGAGTTTACCAATAAGGACTTTGGTGTGTCCGTCAATTTTTTTAATCGAGCTGGCATACTGAACATATGCTCAACCAGTTTATGATCCATGAAAGGCACACGAACTTCTAAAGGGTGCGCCATGCTCATCATGTCGGTATCTCTAAGAAGCATGTTCTGTAGATAATGAGTAGTTTCAAGATAGGAGATCAAACTGAAGTCTCCGTCTAGTTTATTTAAATTCAAACTGTCTTTTGTTGCCTGAAAATTTTTCAGGGTTTCTTTTTCCACCAGGCTTTGATCCTGAAACAATTCAGATATCTGATCCTGGCAATAGAGAGCGCGGATCAAATAATATTCATGAGCGCCACTCAGTTTTCCATTCAACCAATGGTCCAGCTTAATACTCTGATCAGAAGAAAGAGAGTATTTTAGTAATTTTGTACCGAGGTTCAATAAGAATTTTGGATAATGCTGCAACCATTTTTTTTTCTCCAATAAATTCGGAACCAATTGGAAAGAGGGGTAGCCGCCGAACAATTCATCGCCACCGAGTCCACTCAAAACCACTTTCAATCCCGCTTCATTTGCCGCCCGCGAAATGAGAAAGGTATTGATGCCATCCATAGTCGGTTGATCCATTGCGCTGATTGCGGCGGGGAGGGCATCTAATAATTGCTTTTCATCTAAGGTTAAAAGTTTGTGACGCGTTTTAAACAAACGCGATATCTCTGCCGAATATTCGGACTCGTCAAATTCTTTTTCTTTAAATCCAATGGTGAGGGTGGTTATCGGCTCGTCTGAAATGCTCGCCATATGAGAAACGATGGCGCTCGAATCAATGCCACCACTGAGAAACGCACCAATAGGAACATCGCTGACTTGCCGGAATCTTACAGATTCATGAAGGATGTTCTGAATGGATTCATCATCAGCCGTTTCCAAAGAATTCAGGGGATGCCAGTATTGGGTCTCTTTAAAACTGCCGTCGCTTTTAACAACGAGATAATGTCCCGCTTTGAGTTCTTGAATATTACCGATTATTGATTCCGGTGATTTCAAATGCCCGAAAGAAAGGTAGTGGTAGAGTCCGGTGGGATTTATTTCAGAATCCGATAATCCCGAGGCGAGGAGGGCGCGGACTTCAGAAGCGAATAAAAACTGTTTTTCGCCAGAAATATAATAGAGAGGTTTTATTCCGAGTCGATCACGCGCTAATACCAATTCTTGTTTTTTAGAATCCCAAATAGCAAACGCGAACATTCCACGAAGTTTTTCCAAACAATCGATGCCCCAGTGCTCGTAAGATTTTAAAAGGACTTCGGTGTCCGATTGGGAGTTAAACCGAAATTGGTCGGATAATTCTTCGCGCAGTTCTCTATAATTGTAAATTTCGCTGTTGGTGGAAAGCCAGAGAGATTTTTCATCGTTGGCCATTGGCTGATGACCGCCGGGACTGAGATCAATGATGGAGAATCTCTGATGACCTAAATGAAGAGTCGGCCCGTTTTCGCTGGATATGAATTCTTCGCCACGATCATCAGGACCACGATGGCGAATACGATCAAGCATCAACCGGAGAATTTTACCTGAATTCCCAGGTTGAGCATTTACATCAAAATCGAGAAGACCAGCAATACCGCACATATTGTTAGAGGAAGATTAATTAATGGAAATAAACTATTAGATTTCGGAAGCTTTTCTTGTACGGATCATATCAAACCCCTAGGAGCTCGGGAAGGGAGAATATTTGTAATAAGCCAGGTACATTTGAATCAGCTTTGAACCTAAGGGACGAGGAATTAATTACATTGTAATATTAAATCAAAAAGCCCCATCAACCCCGTTGCAGGGCTGTGGGGCTTTAATCTCTTCTTTGACCCGTCTTTTAAATCACTCGGTCAAGATCGGGTATATTCCAATTTATATTGGAATTGAATGGGATTTTATTTTTTATGTGAATTAATGATTAGGCGGATTATCAGTTTCCATAACAACCTCCGAAGAAAATATTGATGGGTTATGAACTGTTCCATTTTCCATAAAGACCTCCAATGTGAAAATTGATGGCTTACGAACAGTCCCATTGTACAACACCCTATCGTAAATGCAAAAAAATATACTCCTAAAAATCAGCGTTCAAAAAATGATCTTTCTCAGTAAAATTTTACCCAAATTCACAGGTGGTTATTAAAATCGAGAAGACAATCTATATGCCACACATAATTTATCAGAGAGGTGATCGTGTCGAGGTAAATGGCGATGCAAAATATACGGGGTTGGTTTAGGTTGGTCGTTAATATCGCACGATTATTTAGGATGGTGATAATACGGTAATAGCAAAATCATATAAGGCTTTACCGTTCTAGAAGAAAGTATACCGTCCTGTAAAAGAGGACTTCAAAAAATTCCCCTTCTCTATTCCCTCGCATCCCCATCGGGGATCGGGAAGGGGGATATTTAACAATGCTTCTAGGGGTACAAAAACAAGAAACGTGACACGTGGTGTTCGTGTCGCGGTTCTTGTTAATAATTAATTTTCATTCTTTCGGAATTACTAACTATAGACAAGTTTCGATGAATGATATGATATTGGTATACGAAAACAATTAACAGGAGCTAAATTAGTCGTCCCTGAAAAACCCTATTTCCAGAGAAAAATGGTAAAGAAGGTCCGTGTTTTTATTCAGCAATCGGTCGAAAATGGTTTTTGAACAACCACGAAAAAAGAAATAATAAGAAAGCCCTTAG
>JBLFWU010000028.1:0-35688 GCA_047610985.1 Nitrospinales bacterium
GGAAGCCAATGTCATTGAGAGCAAATTCAAGGATGCAGGTTACGAGAAAAATAAGGTGTTCACTGAAAATGCCAAACATAAAGGCAAAGATGCATTTCGTCTTATTCTTCCTGAATATTACAAAAAGGCTTGTCTAAATTGCCATGGTGATCCCAAGGGTGCAAAAGATATTACGGGTGGTAAAAAAGAAGGTGGAAAACTAGGCGAGTTGGGTGGGGCCATCAGTTTTGTTATTTATAATTAACGGATTGCTGAAGTAGCATTGATCTTGATTTACCCATTACCCGCCTCCCCCGTTTGACTGGGGAGGCGGGTTGCGGAGATTTATTTATAACTTCTTACGAAATATTAGAAGTAATTAAATATAAAGGGGTGAACGAATGAAACGAATTAGTTTAGGTATTGGTGCCAAAATCATTCTGTTAAACGGTGTCATGCTGCTGTTGTTGGGTGGAGCCTTGCTTCATGTCTACAATGAACTTGGGAAAGCCACGCTTATTATTGAGGAACAGAAAAGTTCTTTGCATAGATTGGAGACGGTTTCATCAGCCTTAACTACCTTCTCTCAACTTCGCTATTGGATGACGGACTTGGCTGTCAGTTGGCAAAATGAAGCAGAAGAAAGTGCTATGGCTGAAAAGGCCAAGCTGGAGAAAATTTTCTCGGAGCTTAAAAAAACCGATCCTAAATTGATAGCTAAACTGCAGCCTGAAGTGGATTCTTTTTTCGAGAAATTAATGGGTTCGGTCGATGCCTATATTGATGAAAATCGAGTTCTGGGGAATTCAATGGTTTCCGCCGGACGTGCCAGCGCAAATAACATTGATGTGGAGTTAAATAAGCTTGTTTCTGCGGCGAAGCTCAGTGCCAATAATGCTGGAGAAAAGGTGCTGGAAGCTAACGCAGCGATTCGTAGAGTCTCTCTTGTATTGATTGTTATCGCTACGGTTTTAGCGGCTATTCTTTCTCTTTGGTTCTCTCGCTCATTGGCTGCACGCTTAAAAGAGCTTTCAGTTGTTATGGGAAGGATTGCTGAAGGCGATATAAAGCAGGAAAACCTTGTTGATAATTCTTCAGATGAAATAGGTCAGCTTTGTATAGGTTTTAATAATATGACCAGCTCTATGAAAGAAATCGCCCAGCAAGCTGAGGATATTGCGGCAGGAAAATTAGATGGGAAATATGGTTTGAAAGGCGATCTTGCTGTTGCGTTTCAAAAAATGACGGAGGAATTGATAGAAAAGAAAAACTCTGAGGAAAGAGAAAAAGAGCAAGCTAAAAAACTTCACGAGAAAGAACGTCAAGAGGCGGAAGTTCTGCAAGAAAAACAGGAGAGTGAGCAGCGCGAGGTTCTGGAAAGACAAGAGAAAGAAAGAGAAGCATCGCAAGAACTTCAAGATAAAGTGGACAGTATGCTAGAAGTTGTAAATTCCGCTGCGCATGGTGATTTGACTCAAACAATTTCAATTAGCGGCGATGATTCTATTGGCCAGATGGGAAAAGGATTGGGAGAATTACTTACCAACCTTCGAAGCAGCATTTCACAAATTTCTGAGACGGCTAATACTCTAGCTTCTTCTTCAGACAAAATGAGCACAGTCAGTCAGAACATGGCGGGTACTGCTGAAGAAACTTCTGCTCAGGCCAATGTTGTTTCCGCCGCCTCCCAAGAGATCAGCCGGAACGTGCAAACGGTTGCCACGGGAACAGAGGAAATGGGGACCAGCATAAGAGAGATTGCTCAAAACGCTAATGAAGCCGCTCGTGTTGCAGCTTCAGCTGTAGAAGTAGCCGCATCGGCAAATACTACGGTCAGCAAACTGGGTGATAGTAGTGCTGAGATTGGCCAAGTTGTAAAAGTGATCACCTCTATTGCTGAACAGACCAATCTTCTGGCTTTGAATGCCACAATTGAAGCGGCACGAGCAGGGGAAGCGGGTAAAGGTTTTGCGGTAGTAGCCAATGAAGTCAAGGAACTGGCCAACCAGACCGCAAAAGCCACCGATGAAATAAGTTCAAAAATCCAGGCTATCCAGAGTGATACAAGCGGTGCTGTGGATGCAATTGCTGATATAAGCCAGATCATTAATCAGATCAACGATATCTCTAATACCATTGCCAGTGCTGTTGAAGAACAGACAGCGACCACGGCGGAGATCAGTCGTAATGTGGCTGAAGCTGCGAAAGGCAGTAATGAAATCACCGATAACATCAATGGCGTAGCCCAGGCCGCTGAAGATACTTCGCAGGGAATCGGCCAAAATCAGGAGGCCGCTAGCGAGTTGTCTAACATGGCCGCTGATCTGCAAAAACTGGTAAGTCAATTTAAGTACTGATAAACGAAGTACCCTCCCCCCTCGACCCCTGACAATATAAAGAACTTGTTTGCTTTGTATTGTCAGGGGCCGTGTTTTCCCTCATTTTTTCAACTTGATATTTGTCGTAGCTTCCCATAAATTACTCTACTGATTAAGAAAGCCTTTGCATAGCTTTCTCGGCTATAGAAAAACAGAATAAAGAAATTTGTAGAAATTTTTGGAGCAACTTAAATTGAACCTCGGATTATTAATTGTTTTTGAAGGCATTGATGGTACTGGTAAGAGCACTCAGTGCAGCATGCTGGCAGAGCTTCTAAATAAAAAAGGAATTGCCCATATTTCCCTCGCGGAACCTACACGTGGGAAATGGGGAATGAAAATCCGTCAACTTTTAACGGAAGGTAGAACTGGGATTAGTCCTGAAGAAGAATTGGCATGGTTTATAAATGATAGAAAAGAAGACGTGGAGCTCAATATCAACCCCGCATTAAACGAGGGAAAAGTAGTGTTGATGGATCGTTATTATTTTTCTACGGCAGCTTATCAGGGTGCTTTAGGGTTTGATCCGCAAGAAATAAGAGAGGACAATGAGAAGTTCGCTCCGGTGCCGGATAGGGTTCTGATTTTTCACAATTCTCCGGAAAAAAGTTTGAAAAGAATTGAGTCTTCACGAGAAGGTAAAAGTGCTTTTGAAAAACGTGATTATTTAGTAGAAGTACAAAATATTTTTAAAAGTTTTACTGGCGCAAATATACGGTTTATTTCAAGTGAGGCATCTTTAGAGGACGTTCATGCGCAGGTGCTGCGTGAAGTCCAGGACCTTTTTGAGTTGAAATTATGAAACGTTTTGTTATTGCTATTACCGGCGCGAGCGGCGTGTGCTATGGGAAAAGGTTATTTGATTGCCTGAAATCTCAGTCTGAAGTCCATGTGATTGTTTCAGAGCGCGGCGCAGAACTATTGAATATTGAGCTGGGGCTCCAGCCTTCCTATTTTAAAGGTGAAAATGTTACTTTGCATAAGCCCACAAAGATAAATACTTCTATTGCCAGTGGTTCTTTTCGAATTGATGGTATGGCAATCGTACCTGCCAGCATGGGCACGATAGGCAGAATTGCCGCTGGGATTTCAGGTAACTTGATTGAGCGGGTAGCGGATGTCATGCTAAAAGAAAAACGTAAGTTGATTATAGTTCCTAGAGAGGCACCCCTGAGTACAATTCACCTAAAGAACCTTCTTTCGCTGGATCAGGCAGGTACCTTAATACTTCCGGCTTCTCCAGGGTTTTATCAGGGGCAGAATTCTGTGGAGAGCTTGGTGGACTTTGTTGTTGCAAGAATAATGGATCAGTTGGGGGCCGAACAGGATTTGATGCCTCCTTACGAAGTTTGAAAGTTTGGGTGAATTATAATGATTTATCTGGATAATGCTGCGACCACGCCAATGGACCCGGAGATCATTGCATCGCTTCAGGATTACATGCGCGATCAATTCGCGAACAGTGGTGCGGTTTATGGCATTGGGCTTGATGCTAAAAATAAAATTGAGGAAGCCACTGAATCCATAACTGGTGCCTTAGGAATTCCTTCATCACATAACCTTATATACACAAGCGGAGGAACAGAATCGAATAACCTTTTTATTAAAGGTCTCTGCTCTCCGGACAAAAAGACAGCGTATTCAGGATTAGAGCATCCCAGTATTGTTGAAACCCTACAATCATTTAAAATATTTGAAAATGAGCCCTTGTCCTTGTTGGAGTTTAGCAAGGAAGGTCGTCTTGATTTATCCTGTCTCCCGTTGCTAAAGGAAAAACGCATCAGGCTTCTTTGCCTTTCGCATGTAAACAATGAACTGGGCACAATTAACGATCCCATTCCACTTGTTTCAAGGTTAAAAAAAGATGCTCCACAGACGCGGCTGTTTTTAGACGGGGTGCAAGCGGTTGGGAAAATAAAAATCAATAAATCAATGTGGCCAGGTCTATCGGGTTATTCTTTGTCCGCGCATAAATTTCATGGACCTAAAGGCATCGGATTATTGGTTTATGATTCCAAGCTAACTTTGAATCCACAATTGCACGGTGGTAAACAACAATTCGGAGCTCGTGCAGGAACTCTTCCTGTACCTTTAATTATGGCTTTTGCAAAGATTATTGAATTTGCAACAGCGCAACAGAAGGAAACAGAGAAGCACTTGTTAAAGCTCCATGCTTATCTTGTAGAGGGATTAATGAAACTTGATCTTCCAGTTTTAATTAATTCATCATCCGGTGATTTCCAATGCCCATCAATTGTTAACTTCAGCCTCCCGCCAGTAGAAGGAGAGGTCATGTTGCATCATCTTGAGAAGCAGGAGATTTACGTTGGTATGGGTAGTGCCTGCAGTGCACAATCGAAAGAGCCTTCAAAAATTTTAATGGGAATCGGTTTGACTGAAGAACAGGCACGTTGCAGTCTCAGAATATCTTTTTCGCGGAATAATAATTTTGATGAGATAGATAGTTTTCTTCGGGCTCTTAAAAGTTCCTATCAAGTATTATTATCTACTTTTATAAAAGGAACAATAGATTGATGAGTGATCAAAGAACAATATTAGTCCGTTATGATGAAATAGGATTAAAAGGGCGAAATAGAAAATATTTCGAGAAAACATTAGTTAAGAATATTAAACGATCCCTACCTAAGGATAAAGGAATAGCCTTTCGTGTTCCCCGAGGGAGAATTATGATTGACCTCCCAGTTGCGGTTGCTGATGAATATGCTGATCGGTTGAAAAAGATTCCAGGTATATCTTCTTATAGTATTGGCATATCCATGAACCCTGACTTTGATGAAATGGCTGCGTTGGGTGTTCAATGGATTGAACCTTTAATTCAGCCGGGAGAAGAGTTTAAGTTCTGTGTGAGAACTCGGAGGTCGGCAAAAACTTTTCCTCAAACCTCTCCTGAAGTAAATTTTGAGGTGGGGTCCCGCATCATGTCTCAACTCAGTCCGAAGGGGCTTGTTGTAAATATCAAGGAGTCTCAATTCACTCTTGAAATCGAGATTGGTAAAAGTGACACGATAGTTTTTCACAATAGGGAAGCGGGGCTATGTGGCTTGCCCGTAGGTAGTTCGGGTAATGTGCTGTGCTTATTGTCCGGGGGTATTGATAGTCCGGTCGCCGCATATATGATGGCCTGTCGAGGCTGTAGGGTGCACTGTGTCTTTTTTGATAATCAACCTTTCTTAGGTCGAGGTGGATACGACAAGGTTCTAAAGTTGGCGAAGATTATCAACGGTTATCAGGGGAGGGCGAAATTATTTGTCGTACCTTTTCAAGATATTCAAGTGGCTATACGAGATAATTGTAGGGAGGAGAACCGTGTGGTTCTTTATCGAAGGATGATGTACCGTATTGCGCATGAGATTGCGAAGCAATATGAAATGCCAGGCTTGGTCACTGGAGAATCGCTGGGTCAGGTAGCCTCACAAACTCTTGAAAATCTCGCTGCGGTTACGTGTGTAACATCAATGAATATTTTGCGTCCTCTGATTGCAATGAATAAAGGGGTGATCATAAAGCACGCCAAAAAAATTGAAACCTATGATGTTAGTATTGAACCGCAACCTGATTGCTGTTCTGTTTTTATGCCAGATAGCCCGGTCACAAGAGGAAAAATCCATATTCTTGAGAATGACGAGGAAAAATATCCCGGAGATATTTTGAAAGAAGAAGCTATGAGGGATATGGAGACGATTAGTGTAGACGGTTTATGATGTCTGTATTTTTTTTACCACAGGTACATTGGGAAGCTCTTTTAATAGATCTAAAATTGTTTTGTTTTTTAAAGGGTGTATGGTTCCGCCTGCAATTTCACTGAGTGGCTCGAGTACAAAACGTCGTTGTGCCATTTCGGGATGAGGAAGGGTAAGAACTTTAGAACCCATTATTATTCCTTCGTAATCCAGTATATCCAGATCAATGATCCTTGGCCCCCATTTTTCATTCCGAGTCCTACCCAATTGTTGCTCAATACTTAAAAGAAGCTGAAGAAGTTCTTCAGGGGCTAGAGTAGTGTGGACTTCTATTGCAGCGTTAATAAACCAAGCTTGGTTTTCTTTTCCGACGGGTTCCGATTCATACAGAGACGACTGGGCAGTAACGTTGACAGACTCCGATTTGTTTATGAGTGCAATGGCTTGTTCGCAATTTTTTGCTGCCACGCCTATATTAGATCCGATTCCTATCAAAGCTCTGTGGGTCATTGAGCCCCTTCCTAATCCAGCCCTCTTTTTGTACTCGAATAATCAGGATTATATTGTTTTCGAGGGGCTGTGGTTATTTACCTTAGAATTCAAACTCAACCTTTGAGAGTCGAGCTTTTATTTCACTGATTATCCTTTTCTCTTCATCTTCCCCTTTTGCCGCGAATGTTGCAGAAAAACGGACGTAATGTCCGACATCATCCCAGGGGACAGTAGAAATCAGCATTTCAGTGATTAGATACTGAGAAAACTCTTCTCCATTTTCAAATTTTCTTCCACCTTTTATTCCCTTGGGTGCGCCAACATACAAAAAGAAGGAACCCCCAGGCATTTTAGCGTTGAAACCTACCGAGTTCAGAGCATCAACCAACAGTCCTAATCGGCGTTTATATTTGGTAACAATTCTTTCGGTGATGTCGGGGTGCTCAAGGGCATAAATTCCTGCTTTTTGAATTCCCGCAAATTGACCGGAGTCGATATTATCTTTTACATGTGCGATGCCTTTTACGATTAGCTCGTTTCCAACAACAAAGGCGATGCGCCAGCCTGTCATGTTGTACGCTTTGGAGAGGGAGTGGAACTCTACTCCTACATCCATTGCACCTGGAATTGAGAGAAAGCTTTCGGATTTGCCATCGTAGGTGAGGGCTGCATATGCGGCATCTTGCATCACCGCAATTTTATTTTCTTTAGCAAACTCGACAACATCTTCATAGAATTCACGTGTTGCTTTTGCACCCGTTGGATTATTTGGGTAATTAAGATATAAAATCTTGGCGCGCTTCAAGGTGTTGGCATCGATACTTTTCAGGTCGGGAAGGAAGCCATTTGCTGCCGTTAATGGCAGGTTTACTACTTCCCCTCCCAAGAACTGAGCATGGGTACCCATGACTGGATAGCCTGGCACCGTCATCAGGATGACATCGCCCGGATTAATAAAAGCAGCGGGGGTCATTGCCAATCCTGGTTTTGATCCGATGAGATGATTGACATGCTTGTCAGGGTCTAAACCATTAACGCCAAATACATTTTCCATGTATTTGCATGCGGCGGCTTTGAATTCCTCTATTCCATTATCCGTGTATCCACGGTTTTCTGGTTTCTCAGCTTCGAGTTGTAGAGTTTTAACCACACCAGGGTCAGCCATTTCATCAGGTTCACCTACTCCGAGATCGAACAACTCTTTGTCGGGGTTGGCATCGAGAGCCGCACGTTTGGCCCTTTTGATTTTTTCAAATTTATAAATTTTAGTATCTTTACCGAACTGGCTTCCGCCTAATCGTTCGGAAAATAAGGACTGTATATAACCTGGCATGCTGGAACTCCAATATTAAATTGAGAGATAAAAGGATAAGAGAAAAGAAGGCTCAATCTAGCCAAAATCACTTACCCTGTCAAGAGGTTCTGGGTTTATTAAGAAGTTTGTTTGATGGATACTCCCGCGCTTTGGAAAGTTGCCATTTAGTTATAAATCTTGACTGCTGATTGGATGAGGTTGACGGCTAATAAAGCCCCAGTGCCTTCACACAATCGCATATTCAAATCGAAAAGGGGAGGGTGCCTCAATAGTTCAAAGAATATTTTTGTCCTGGTTCGGATGATCTATGCGAAGGGAAAACATAATCACCTGCCGATGGACTCATTTTTAGAGCCAGTGCAGCCCCCGCACCTGAGATGAAACCATCTACCACAACAGAAAAATTTTGTTTGGTGCGAGTTTGTCATAAAGGCAACAGGTTATGAGTCGTCTTCATCTTCTTCCGGTTCTAATCCGGCTGATTTTTGTGAATAGCGAAGGTATTTTATAATTTCAGTGATTTCTTCGTCGTTAATATTTTTTTTCTGAGGAGGCATTTTTTCGGTGCCATTTAATATTATTTCCCGAAAGTCATCATCGGTAAAATTGGGCGCCAGATACTCTTCGTCAATCAGTTTCGGTGCCTTAGTATGTTTTCCCATTCCATCTGATCCATGGCAATTTGAACAAATTTTGTGGAATGCATTTTGTCCTTTTTTATAAGCTTCTGGAACCTCAAGTGTGGCTTTTGGGGCGCACGAGGTACTCCCGAATAGGGCTATTGAGATAAGAAAAACGAGGCGATTAAATTTCATAAGTATTGTTAATCCTTTTTCTTAATAAGATCTAGATTTCCATCGTGATTACGGTCTAATTCTACGCGGGTCAGGTTGCCTGATGAATCGTAATATTCCCACCGATCAACGTTCCCATTAAAATTGGTGTCATATTCCGCTTTTTGAAGGTGCGTGGAATTTTGAAAGAATTGCCACTGATCAGCTTTTCCATCATTGTTGGTGTCGAATGCAGCAGATTTTAGCTGTTCGTTTGCTTCAAAGGTTTCCCATCGGTCTATGTTGCCATTACCCGATGTATCATATTCCACTTTTTGTAAGTACCCATCCTCGGAAAAAAATTGGAATACATCGAGTTTTCCATTTTTATTTTCGTCAGTTTCGAGCCGGATAACAACATTACTTCTTGAGTAAAATTCTCGCCAGTCGATAAGGCCGGAGTTTCTTGAGTCTTTTTCTATATGCGTTAGATTGAACTGCTTATCGTAATGTTGTATTTGGTCGAGTGTACCATCGAAGTCCCTATCCAATTCCACCTTAATGGGTTTTGCATTGCCATCATATTTATCGACCTGATCTACTTTTCCATCGCCATTTTTATCGTATTCGACTTTTATAATTTTTCCATCTTTCGATTTGTGATGCCATTGATCGAGCTTGCCATCGAAATCGCTGTCTATTTGGAATACCTCTGCTGCGAGTGGGGATGCGGTAACGCAGAGGAAAAAGAAGCTGGAAGATATGAAAAGTTTGGCGAGTCTCATGGTTTTATTATTATAAATGATATTGGTGGTTTGAAGTCAATAGAATCAAGTTTTATTGATATCCTATAATTCAAATGGCGCTTCACGTGCACGTTCCAGGAACACATCTATAATCAACTCGTGATAGTTTAAATATTGAGCCTTCAGAAGTTCAACCTCAGGGTACTTTTTCTTCATATCATCAACTATTGCAGCGATTCTTTTGGTCAGTACTCCGTTGAATAGGAAGTAAGGAAAAACGATGATTCGCTTGAATCCCATTTTTATGGATGCTTCCAATGCTTCAGACAACAGAGGCTGGTTTGCTCCAATAAAACTGGTTTCTGACCCGCCAAAATCCATGCTTTTTCGAAGCATTTGCGATACTTTTTCTGTAGTTGAATTTGCATCGGGATCAGTACTACCATGGGCTACAGTCATTAATAATGTTTCTGCTCTGGCAATACTAAATATTGAATTGCTTTCAGCTGTTTCAATGCGTTCTGAGCATACTTTTAATATTTTGGGATGAATACCTAAAGGGCGTCCATATTTGATATTTAACGCGGGGTACTTGCGTTTCAGTTTAATGACCTTGTCAGGTATATCTTTTCTTGCATGGCTTGCAGTTATCAATAACCCAGGTATCAACACTATATTGTTAATTCCATCTTGAACAAGTTTGGCAATTACTTCTTCAAAAGTTGGCTCTGCAAGTCCCAGAAAGCCACACTCTATAACTCTATCCGGTTCACGGTCTTTGAGTTTGGAGGAAAGAGCCAAAAATTCAATAACCCCATTTATGTCCCGAGTTCCATGGCCTACAAGACATATTGCATAGTCATCGGGTAGGGGTTCAATCTCTTGCATAAATAGACATGTTCGTAAATTGGCTTAGGGTTCGTTTAATATAAAGGATATTGGTAGCTTGAATCTAATGGATTTAAGCTTCAATAGTTTTGGGATGCCAGGGTAGGGGCTGGCATTTTTTACCGCATCAATGGCGGCCTTATCTAAAATTTTGTTAGATGAGCTACGAACAATAAAATAGTTCATCAGTTGCCCATCACTCCGCAATTCAAATTCGACTATGGGTTTTCCTTCCATTTCACGTTTTCGAGCTGTTCTGGGGTAAAACTTGGCATCGGCAACTCTTCTCCAAATCTGAGATGAATAACCTTTTCTTAATGCCTTCAAGTCATCTCCATTAGAATTTATAACTCCATGTTTTATACCAGGAGTCGCTTTTGGGGAAAGCTTTGCAAGACTATTTTCACTTGGAAGATAGTTGACGAATCCTTTAGGGACTGTGGTAATTTGCATAGGTTTTCCAAAAGGCTTGGGAGAAAAATTTTCGGTAGTAACTGCCATTCTCACGGGTTCTATAGCTGAGACTGAAAACGAACCTGAAAAGCTTTTTGGTTTAACTTTTCCCGTAAGTCTGAGTTTAGGTTTGTAGTTCGTTGCCACGTAAGTGGCAGGTTGAGTGATTTTGTGCACGAACGAAATGGGGGCTATGGGGTGGAGGTCAGTTTTATGAAATCGATTGGGTTTTTCTGGAACACGGTTAATTGGGACAAACTTATTTAAAGGTTCTGTGTTGCGCGGCAAGGGTTTAGCTTGAGCTATTGGAGTTCTTTTCCTATTGCGAAAAGATTGTGCTGCTCTGGTGGGTTTGTGAGCTTTTACTGATTTGTTGTTATTTGTCTCTCTTGCTGGTGCCGTCTTCTTTTTTTCAAAAATTATATTTTTGATATGTATAGGTGGTTCCTCAGCTATTTTCTTTGGCAAATTCACGGACAAGAACGAAAAAAAAGCAATGATTAATCCATGAATGGCCAAAGAAATGGCCAAGGGATAATTTAAACCTCTTTGAGTATTTTTCATCATAGGTTGTTATACCTCCAAGTCAAGAAGGGAGATGCTCCCTCCTTAACTTAGAATGGTGCACTAGGCTTTAATCTAGAACCTGATTTCAGCTCCCATCCTCCAGTTTCGAGTGAAATTATAGGGATTAACTTGATCGTCCTTTTTCCATATTCCGTGGGATCGTTCAAACAGGTTTTCAACTTTTGCAAAAAAATCAATTTGTTGGAGGCTGAAACCCTCCTTTCTCCATCTTTCATTGCCAGCTCTATCTTTAAAGGAGTAATGGAATGCAATATCTGTTGTGTAATAGGCCTTTTGTTTTTGATTAAAGCTATTGCTGAAATCATCAAAAGCAAAGGCTTCGCTTCTATAAATTTGTGTCAGAATTAATTTTGAATTTTGGATGGGTGTATAATGCAACCCAAACTTCACATTGTGGGCCGATACTCCCGGAAGGTCGTTTCCCTTACAGCGGTCAATACAATTGAGATTTGAACTCACATCATCAATAATCGCGCGAGTGTATCCATAAGTAACAGAAGCCGAAAGGGTATTGTTGAAAGAATATTTATTGTGCAATTCCAATCCATACTTGGTTGACTCATCAATATTGCGGTTTTTATTTGTTACAGGATTGGCAAAGATTTCATTTTTTATTTTAGATCCATATAAAGTAAGTGAGGCCTTATTCTTTGATGTTACATGGTTCAGTCCAAAGTTGAGAGTTTTTGATTTGGCAGGTTCAATGAAACCATTAAATGCACCGTTGAAGTCAAACAGGAAGTCAAGGTTTGTAGTTTGAAAAGCATAGTTGAAGTTTGAAAATACACTTAGGTGGTTCCCAAGGGTTTTGTTAATGCCGATATCAAAAGATTCAAAGCTATCATCGTTATCAATAGAATTAAATGTGGCTCCAACCCATTCTTTCCGTGCTCCAATAGATAAAATAGTCTCATCAAAGTCATAGTAACCTTGAAGAAAGATTCCTCTGTTTTCCTTTTTTGCTGTCCCATTGGCGGTACAGGTGTCACATTTTCTACTCCCTGTCCACGTTTGTACTCCAGTAACCAACTTGATGGGACCAGTTTTGAATTTCAGATTGGCATCAAAAGTGTTGGTTTTAAATTTTAAATGGTTAAAAATTGAATTAAACTTATTTTCATGGCCATAAATTAGGGTTGCCTCATAATTGTCTCCTAATTTGAAGGTTCCTCCCAAACCTATTCTGTCTATTCTAGTTAAAGATATGTTGAAATTTGCAGGGTTCCCACTGAAAACGTTCGAGTTTGAGCCAGGGTTTGATTCAAATTGAGCTTTTTTAAGAGAGTTTACAAATCTTGACTCTTCTTGCGTATTTTCATTTTCAATGAAAAATTTACTGGATTTTGTGGGCAAATATTGTAGTTTAAATTTATAACTATACCTCTCAGCATTATCGCGTTTATCATCGGGCCCTTTGTCGGTAAAACCATCTTGCTTATAAGTGTCTCCTAATACAGAGAATCTAAATTTATCTGTTGAAAATCCGGTAGTGAGAGACATTGTTGCTATTCCAAAATTTCCTTTCGCACCCGAGAGGCTGGTTGTTGTTGTATTGCGTGTGTAAATATGAATCGCTCCGGCCATTGCGCTATCACCATAAACTACTGATCCGCTGCCTTTTGTGATTTCAATGCGCTCTATATTGTGTAGCGGGATAATGCTTAAATCTGGAAGGGCTGAATCTATAGTGTTCAGTCGACGTCCATCAACGGTGATGACCACAGATCTGGTGCCTTCGGAGAACCCGTAGCCTCGCAAGTCAATTGTTTGGCTAAATGGGTTGCCAAAACTTGGAACAACTGTTGCGGATGTACTTTGTCCTAAAAAGTCATAAATTGTTTTTGCACCTGATGCTATGATCTCTTCATGGCTATAAACCTCTGATGCAAAGGTTGCTTCCGTATCTTTAGTTTCTATCTTTGTTGCTTTAACTGTGACCGGTTCTAAAACAATTTGTCCTGTTTCCTTTTCTTCTTCTGTGTCATCTTCTGCACTGGCAAGTATTAGGTTGGTGGTTAAAATTGAAAAGCTGAATGCGAGTATTAAAATGAATCTGTACATAGTTTCCCTCCTCGGGGTTAAGATTCTGATCAGGTTTCCTGACTTGGGGCTTATCGATCTCCGTGCCTTCCCATCCTTTTGGACAGTGGCAAAAAACGGTTCTCAAACCCTTTACAGTTGCGGGACAGTACCGGATTTGCACCGGTTTCCCTGTTTCAGAATGGTTTAAAAATAAAATATAAAATTCATGGGTAAAAATATTAAAATTCAATTCCTTTTTGCGCAGGAATTCCTTGCTCTTCAAAAGGATGTTTGATCATTTTCATTTCTGTGACGAGGTCTGCCATTTCGATCAATTTTTTAGAGGCGTTTCTTCCTGTGCAGACAACATGCGTCATTTCTGGTTTGTTTTTTATTGTTTCCAGTACCTCATCTTCTGGTAAAAATTTATAATCCAGTACATAGTTGATTTCTTCAAAAATTACCATTTGGTATTTGCCGCTATTTAATTTCTCTTTAACAATTTCAAAAGCCTTGCGAGCAGTCGCCTTGTCTTGCTCGATGTTTTCCGTGTCCCATGTGAATCCATCTCCCATTGGGACAACTTCAACGTAAGGGGCTAGTTTTTCAAAAGAGTTTCTTTCTCCAGCTTTCCATTGGCCTTTCATAAATTGCAGGATGAAAACATTCATCTTGTTGCCAGCAGCTCTCATGGCGAGTCCGAATGCGGCGGTAGATTTCCCCTTCCCATCTCCCGTGTTGACGATAATCAATCCCTTTCGTTTTTTATTATTTGCCCCTGATGGTTTTCTCATAAAGCAATCCCTTTAAATCCTTTTTCAAAGGATGATGTTAGTTGGTGATTTTTAATGTGGAGGCTAGAGCTATAACGGCCCACTTTTATTTTAATAAAAGTGAATGCCAGAAGCGGGTGGTGTGGTGGTTTTGCAGAATACTTCATACTATTTCTCCCTCGAGATGATATTCCGGCAGGTCTCCTGACTTTGGGCTATCTAGTTTTCGCGCCTTCCCATCAAAAATGACAGTGGCATGAAGCGAATTTCGGACCCGTTACAGTTGCGGGGCAGTGTTGGATTTACACCAAGCTTCCCTTGACCGGAAATGTTTAAATTAAATTCCTATTATCTTTGATACCTCTTTCATATTTACTGAATCTGTTAACAAATCGGAAAGACGATCTAATTCATTTTGTCTGAACTGGGTGAAGTCGAAAGGCTTTGTAGGATTGTCTACATTTCGTAGTTCTCTTATATAACAAAGTAGCTTTTGACGGAAGAGATTATTGTCGAAAAAACCGTGCAGGTAAGTGCCTAGGACCGTTCCTCCTTGATCAATGATACCAAAATTCATAGGATTTTCATCCTCAGGGCTGGTAAATAGCGAGAGATAAGGGGTTTTAAAAGTGGTTCGGCCCATATGTATCTCATAGCCATGGCAGGTCAACCCAGCATTGAAAATGCTGCTTTCTACAGTTGTGAGTTCAACCTGACGTGTCAGTTTTTCAGAGTCAAAAGTAGTTTCTAAATCAAATAATCCCAGGCCTGTCAATTCACTACTTTTGCTTTCAACGTTCTGAGGATCGCGAATGACATTGCCAAGCATTTGAAATCCTCCACAAATACCCATGATGAGAGAACCTTTTTTGTGGCAACTTAAGATCGCTTTCTCCATCCCTTGTTGCTTTAGGTGGATGAGGTCATCAATGGTGTTTTTGCTTCCTGGAAGGATTATTAAATCTGGACTCCCTAATTGTGTAGGATGATTGATGTAGCGTAAAGAAATAGATGGGTCGTAGGCCAAGGGAGAGAGGTCTGTAAAGTTTGATATTCTAGGTGTCCAAATCACTGCGATATCTAAGACACCTTCGGCATCATGCTCTGCGTAATAGGACCATTTGGGGATGGAGTCTTCTTCGTCTACAACTAGGTTCTTGGAGTAGGGAATGATTCCGAGTACGGGCTTTGAAACCATTTCTTCAAATTGTTTTACGCCGGGTAATAATAGATCGACATCGCCTCTGAATTTATTGATGATGAATCCTTGTACACGATTTTTTTCGCTCTGGGTTAGTAGGTCATAGGTTCCCTTCATCCAGGCAAAGACACCACCCCGGTCGATGTCACCGACAATGATAACCGGAGTGTCTGATTGTTCTGCAATGAACATGTTGACCAAATCCCATTTTTTTAAGTTGATTTCCGCAGGGCTACCAGCACCTTCGATAATAACCAGGTCGTATTCTTCTCTTAGTTTTTGTAAAGCAGAAAGAACAATTTTTTTGTGTTTTTCATGGAGCGCGTAATAGTTTTTTGCATTGCGCGACTCACTCGGCTTTCCCATTAAGATAACTTGGGAGTTATTATCTCCAGAAGGTTTCAATAATATAGGGTTCATCAAGACATCCGGACTGATGCCACATGCCTCTGCTTGAAAGACTTGGGCACGCCCCATCTCATCTCCGTTTTTCGTTACATAGGAATTGAGAGCCATATTCTGAGCTTTGAATGGCGCCACTTTATATCCAGATTTAAAAAAATATCTGCAGATGGCAGCGGTCAAAATACTCTTCCCAACTCCCGAGCCTGTTCCCTGTATCATTAAAGTTTTAGCTGTCATTTAAGCAGGCCTCTTACGTTTTAAAAGCCAGACGAAAAAGGGCCCTCCTAACATTGCCGTAATGATACCCACGGGGATTTCGGTGGGAGCCAGTAAGGTCCGGGCAAAAGTGTCGCAGATAATTAAAAAACTGGCGCCGAATAACATGGATGTGGGAATAAGTATCCTGAGGTCAGGTCCGACAAAGAGTCGAACGATATGAGGGACGATCAGCCCAACAAAACCTATGGGGCCGCTGATTGCCACAACGGTTCCGGTGATGAGTGAGGCTGTGATGAACCCCACTTTTTGAATTCTGCCAACATTCACACCACGGCTGGATGCAGAATGAACCCCGGTGCTGATTAGGTTCATGTCTCTGCTGATAAACATCAAAATAAATATTCCAAAAAAAACTACCGGGCATACACTGAGAATTGTTTTATAGTCGGTGATGTCTAGTCCACCCATAAGCCAGCGAATGATCTGGAACGACTGACTGAAGTCTGCCATATAATGAATAAACATTACCATGGCCGCGAAAAAGAAATTGGCGGTTACACCTGCTAGAAGCAACACTGCGGTCGGGAACTCTCCGTGGCGAGTGCGCACCAGACTGAATACCAAAAAAATAGCGCCGAGAGAGCCTAAAAAGGAGAACAATGAAATTACCGAGAAGCCCAGTATCGCAAAGTTTAAATTCAAGGCAATTGCAATTACCGCTCCAAGAGCAGCCCCGCTAGAGACCCCCAATGTGAAAGGGGCGGCTAAATCATTTCTTAAAAGAGCCTGGAAAATAACACCAGCGACAGATAATGCGGCACCTGTTAAGGCACCCAAAAGAATTCTCGGAAGCCGAACCTGGAATAGAATGTTGGAATCCACATTGTTAGAAATAGCCAGTGTTGAAGAAAATGCTCGGGCCAGACTAATTTCGCTGGAGCCTATAAGCGGCGTGATGCAAAGAGTAACAAAGAATAATAAAAAAAATATTAAAAGGGTAGTTGAGTAAGACCGTAAATTCATATCAAAATGCCTAGTGTTAGCTTCTTATCACAGGATGGACCATAATGTGGCCATCTCTAGTGCTTAAATCGATACCTATGCCATAGACTTGCTCAAGAATATCCTTTTCGAGTACCTGTTCGGGAGTGCCGTCACGCACGATTTCCCCCTCACTTAAAAGCACAAGGCGGTTGCAAAATCGGGACGCGAGATTCAAGTCGTGCATGGCAATAACTAGAGTCATGTCGTGATTGGCATTTAGGTTCATCAGGATATTTAAAATTTGAATTTGATACTTTAGATCCAATGCGGAAGTCGGTTCATCAAGGAGCATCATTTCCGGGTTTTGCGCTAACGCGCTGGCTATCATGACACGTTGTTTTTCTCCACCGCTTATTTCATTAAAGTATCTATCGGCAAACTGAGAGGTCATTGTGGTTTCCATGGCGCGCCGGGTTATGTCGAAGTCCTCCTCACTTTCAAACGATAAAGCCGAGAGATAAGGGTGTCGACCCATCATTACAATTTCAGAAACTTTGAAAGGGAAAACCATAGGATGGTCTTGAGGAATCCATGATACAGACTGAGCGAAAAGTTTTTTGTTTATTTCTGATACGGGGGATCTTTTAAATAGAATAGAACCAGAATCCGCTTTTAAAACTCCTCCCATGATTTTTAAGAGAGTAGATTTCCCAGATCCGTTTGGACCAATTAGCCCTATAAAGTCTTGCTTCTGAATCGAAACGGAGAGATCTTTCAATACCAGCGAGGTTTCATAGGTAAATGAAATATTTTCTGCCGCCATCAATTCGGGGGTCATGGGCTTAGGTTTTTCTCGATGTTTGTTTTTCTGGTTAGGTCTGCAAACAAATTGGGATGTATGGCTTTGGAAAATAGTTCGATTATTTTTAGAAGCCGGGGACCCGGTATCAAAATATAATCAGCGCCGATAAAATAAATTTGTCTTTTTTTTACGGCTTCAATGGTTGGAAATCGATTCCACTCTTGAATTCTATGGTCAATTTCTTCTTGCGACAGGTTTGATTTAGGACCGGCTTCAATTATGATTTCCGGTGATTTTTCAATAATATGTTCTTTAGATAACTTGGGGTATCGAGCTGGGGAGTCTCTGATAATATTGTCTCCCCCAGAAATATTCAGAAGCTCATTTAAAAAAGTGCCGGGACCTGCGGCATATAAATCACGGGCTGGGTCACTGCTATCTCCCAAGAGCAATAGAACCTCTTTTTTGGGCAAGCCTTTTAATCGCTCCTGATAAAAAGCGATGCCTGTAGTTAGCTGCAGGGTCAATTTGTTTGCTTGCTCCTGACAATTTAAGGCGACTCCCAGTTTTTTGATGGACTCAAAAATTTCTTCCAAATTCCCCATGCGCACTTCGAGCATTTTGATTCCTATACTTATAGCGTTGTTACGAAACCTTTGATTTCCAGGTTGATGAATGATCAAGTCGGGATTTAAGGAAACTACTGTTTCCATGTTGGGATTGAGCATGCCTCCAATACTTGGGAGCTGACAGGCCTCTTCGGGATATTCGCAGAAATCTGTTACAGCAATTACTCGATCCTTCAATCCTAGTTCGAAAAGAGTTTCAGTGATAGAAGGTGAAGCGGAGATGATCCGGCTTGCGAAACTTACTTTTGTATTGTCTGCCCAAAGGAGAGATGTGGGCGTAAAGAGGGCGATTACAAATAAAATCGTTTGGATAATGCCAAGGCCTAAAAACGTATGATTTTCTTTTCTAAGAATTTGGCCGTTGGTGTTACTGCAAAAAAATGAATTGAATATAAATGGTCTCACCGGAATTTCCTCGTTCCAGCGAAATGAGGTGGGAGCAAAGCACAAAGTTCAGCTTAACTCACCTCAGGCCGCGAAGGTTTAGTTTGATAGGGTCAGAATCAGATGTTCTGGCTCCCGGATCAATCGAATTCCCGCGCCTTCCCATTTGCAAACAAACAGTGGCAATCTGCGAGATTCGTCCCCGGTTACAGCGGCGGGTCCGCGACGGATTTTAACCGTCTTTCCTGTGACCGACCCCAGCGAATTTTACGAAGAATAACAAATTACTTGTAAAAGTCAATCCAGCTAGTCAGGAGTTGAGAAAAGTGCATACATCGGATAAATTTTTTGAATTCAATTCATGCGACTGTGAAGTTTCTTTGACTTGTACTTGATGTCCCTTATTTTTCATTTCTTCCAAAGCATAGTCCGCCAGAAAAGAGGGTACCACGTCATCGTTCTGGCCATAGACACCAAGGATTTGCGTCGGGGGCGCTTGACTTATGTTTGTTGACGGAAGTTCAGGTAGGAAACCGCATACCGAAGCTACTTTGAAAATCTTTTGTGATCCTAACAAGGCATACACAAGAGATGCTGCACCTCCCTGTGAAAACCCCCAAAGTGAGATAGTGGACAGATTTTTAAAATGATTGTGTGCCGATTGAATCATTTCATCTGCGAAAACTAAAAAGTCTTCAACCGATTTTTGTTGGCTGGGCCCATCTTTCCACCAACTCCAGCGGCCTTCGCCAGCATCTATGGGACCTTCTGGGAAAATCAATATCGTATTGTCGAGCTTTAATCGGTTGCCCTGTACCAGCATATTTTCTGCTGTCGACCCAGCCCCATGAAACCCTATAAGTAAATTAGCCGACTCGGTTTTGTCTGTAGCGGGTTCTCCTATTATTACTTTTTTATTATTCCATACGACATTTTGGTATTGAATCGTCATCGTCTCAGTTTTGTTTTTGGGATTGAAGAATTTTGGTAGCAAAGGCTTTTGCCTCAGCTGGATTTTTTATGTTTCCTAAAACTTGGGCTCGTTGAATGTTTTGTAACACATCGCCTAAAACAGGGGAGGGCGCTATGTTGAAGTTTTTTATCAAATCATCTCCATTTAGCAAAGCTTTTTCTCCTAATGCAGGAAGATAGCGCAATAAATAGAAATCTAGGATTTTTGTATGGGAAGTTAGTTTTTCGTATTTGGTGTTCTCCAGCGTGCCTTTAATGGGTAGAGTGCATGCCTGTAATAAAATGCCCGGCAGAAGCTTGTCTCCACAAGCAATACAGATGTCGTATAGGGAAGAGTCGCTTAAGTTGCTTGATAATGTTTTGGAGAAAAAATGAAAATTCTGAATGGATTTGCAAATGAAAGCAATATCGCTGTTACTTACCTTTAAACCTCTTAAGAATTCATACGTCTTTGGGAGTCCAAAATCCTTACTGTTTGTATTTTCTAATTGATTTGTATCGATTCCTGTTAATAGAAGGGAAAGTTTTAATAATGCCTTTTCTGGGAGACTGATATCTTTCCTGGGAAAGTATAAACCAGGGTTTGAAATGATATGCTCCAGGCGATTGTAATGGGTTGACACTTTTTCCCAGTCAGGAGAGGGAGAAGGCAGTAAGCTGAAAAGTAATCCTGTTTCTTTCATTAAGTTTGTCAATTTTGCTGTGTTGTCTGTATTGAAAAATTTGTAAAGCTCCTGCCAGACTCTTTCACTGGCTGTCATCGCTATACCTTCATTGTTCAGCGAAATTTCTTTTAAGGTTCTCTCATCGATAGTGAACTTCAATGTTGCTGCAAAACGAAAAGCCCGCAGCATTCTTAAAGGGTCGGATTTAAGACTAGTACTGGAAGCGATCCTGATGTGTTTCTTCTCTATATCCTTTTGCCCTTCGAGGGGGTCAATTAGTTCCTTTCTTCCTTCAAGGAAATTGGATAGCTCTTGCCCCATTGCGTTTATAGTGAAGTCTCTTTTCGATAAATCCTCTTCAATTTTGTTTCCCTGCAAATCTGTGCAGTCAAAATGCTCTCCGTTAGGAAGGATTATTCGTGTTGTTGCTCGCCCTGGAGTTTTGTCTAGTGGAACACTATTGAAATTCTGTGATTTTGCGAATTGGGTTGCTAACTCTGCGATGTTTTTTCCGGTTAGATCTATATCCGAAATGTTTTTTTGTAATATATGGTCGCGCAATGTACCGCCTACAACAAAAATCTTGATTTTTCTATGGGAAGAAAAATTAAGTAACTCTAATAATAGGGCTCGAATTTGAGTATCTAGCATAGTGATTTAATGGTTTTTGGTAGTATTGTAACGGAAAACACAAAGTGCGTAAGGTTCTAATTTAGATGATGTTTACTTTTAAGAAGATATAGCAAGCGGTAAAACGGATCGTAGGGAAGTGCTTAAACTTCCCAACCGGACGAGAGACGTACTTGTTTGGAAACGAAAATTTGTCCGTCTTTTTTAACAAATTGCAGGTCAGTATTGGTTAGCGCCCCTATGATTTGCTGAAGGTTCTCAGAAGGCTTGCTTTGCGGGTCTTTAATGAGGAACGGAATCATTTCATCTACAGAGTCCCTGATGCGATCACTCTCAATAATGTAGCCTAGATAGGTGGCTTCTACTTCGAGGAATTTTTTTACAAGTTTTATCAGGTTGTCGCCTGTCTTCAGGTCCTTCTTACTACGTACACGGTTTACTACCAGGCCTGGAGTGAAATCTTTTACGATGTTGTTGAATTGTTCCAACTGCTCTGGAAAGTCTTCTACAAAACGGTCTCTCAATAATCCGGTGGTGTAGGCTTCAATATCTGCGCTACCTGGCTTTGAGTGATCTACCATTTTCTGGATATCAGGATTATCTTGAAATGCCAGAGAAACTCTTCTAAATAAAGCGGAACGAATAAAACTGAAAGTTTTCATAACCGAAGTCATTTCCGGCGTGGTTAGCACTACATTTTGTGTGCTGATATTAAAGAAGTCGATGACGTTATAATTGGTGCCAGGACCTAAATCTAAAAGAATCGTGTCTGCTTCAAGGTTTTTGATGAAGGAGATAACTTTGTTAATTTTTTCCGTATCGATGTTTGCGCTACCAGGGTTGTCGCCTGCACCGCTTACAAACTTCAAATTGCTGATACCCGTATCTATTAGTAGAGATTTATGGTTAGAAACATCTTCTTTAAAGAAATCCTGAAATCCGTGGGCTGGATTATGGATTCCCAGTAAAGCATGCAGGTTGGATGCACCGAAATCCGTATCCATTAGGATGACTTTTTGACCGCTCAAAGCCATTCCGATTGCCAGATTGGTGCAAACGAGGCTTTTACCTATACCGCCTTTGCCGCCACCGACAGCGATTATGTTAACTTGGGATGTCATGGAATCTAAAACTTTAATGGGACGATCTCCAAAAACTTTTTATTTATGTTTGTTTTGGTCCTTCAAGAATATAAAGGACTCCAGCACTTCCATATATTTTTTGTTGTCTACAGGAGCTTTTTTCGTTGCGAAGCTTTGTTGTTCGACAAAGTGATGCTCTTCCACGATATCTACTGTTTTGGGTGCAGGTGTTGATTCTCGCTTTTCGTCATGATGAAATCGAGTGTCCAGGTTTTCCTGGAAATATTTTAACCTATTTATAAGGCTGTCTACCTGCCGATCTGGTTTTTCTTCAATTGCGTAATCTCTTTCAGGGACAGGTTGCAATGGAGTAACTATTGACTCAATATCTTCGATTACAGGCTCAATATTTTCGATGGCCGGTTCAACCTCATCCTCTAAAACTAATGCCTCAAGCGAAAGAGGTTCAGGGGAAGGGTCGTTTTTTTCTGGAGGTTCTTCCAGAGAGAGTTCTTCATCGAAGATATATTCTTCATCAATGGTTGCTCCATCGCCTATGCGAATATCACCCAGGTCTTTGATTGCGGAAGTGGTTTCTGGGGTGCTTTCCAGTTGTTCTGTTAGTTTGTTTATCGTCGATTCCATTTCGTCTTGAAGCTCCTGAATGGCGCGGTCCTGCTCGTCATCGTCGAGTTCCGAATAGTTTGCGAAAGGATCGTCGGGGGAAAGCTCACCCTCCAGTTCTGTCAGTTGGCCATCTTCTTGAAGCTCTTGAATAGCCTGATCATGAGGGGAATCGTTTTTTACTGGGTCACTGTCGAATTCGAACTCTTCAAATTCACTTAACTCTTTATCAATTTGTGATTCAGCCAATTCGGAACTGACTGGCTCAAGAACCTTATCCTCCCCCATAACTTTTTGTGTGTCTAGATCAAGCTCATCTTCACTTTCTTCTTCATCGAGCTTTTCCAGGATTTGCATATAAGGGGGTGGCTCTTCATCCTCCATTTCAAACAGTGGTTTATCATCTTCCTCGTCGTCTTCGTCATCCACTTCGGAAGTTGTTTCTTCATCATCTGGGGCAGGGCGGCGTAATCGACTTGGATCGTCCTCATCAAGTTCATCAAGCTCATCCTCTTCCATCTCTTCCATCAAGTCATCAAGCTTCCGTTCGCGTTCGCGAGAAATGCTTCTCACCTTGTATAAGCCGAAGGGAACCAGAACCAACGCGGCAAAAGCAATTCCCATATACGTTGGGTTATCTTCAAGCTGAAGCAGATAGGGATGGATGAACTTGAAAGCTTCGGTTCCTTCCAGCCCAAACTGAGAGTCCAGTTGAAACCAGATTTCCTTGACGAATTCAAGTGCGACTTGGAGGTATTGTTCAATCATATATAAATTGGAGTTGGTTAGAACGAGGGGTGTTGATGAATAATCGCGTCCTTAAAAACAAAAATGAAATCATCCGTTTTCCATAGTAGAGCCGTGACCCGATGCGAAAAATCTGATGTCTGCTGGACGAAAAATGACCGGGCACAGACGGTTTTTTTTCCGCTTTAATAGTATCATAAAAATCCAGAAAAGCAGTAAAATTAATCAGTTGGAGGAAAATAGCGGTGCTATAATCGGAAAGATATTCTTGTATTTGAAGAGAGTAAATGGAAAAAATAAGCGTAACTATAATTACCAAAAACGAAGAGAAAAACATCGGTCGTTGCCTCGAAAGTCTGAAATGGGCCGATGAAATTGTTGTGGTCGATACCGATAGTGACGATCGAACCGTAGAAATTTGCAAGCAATACACCGGTCAGGTTTTCAATGAGACTTGGCATGGATATGGGAAACAAAAGAATATTTGTGCCGCCAAAGCTCAAAATCGGTGGATTCTGAATGTTGATTCCGATGAAGTTGTGACCCCCGAATCGGCTGAAGAAATCCAGAAACTTTTAAAAGTGGAGCCGAGTTATTCTGTCTATCATCTACCTCGGAAGAACTATTTCGGTGACCGCTGGATTCGGTTTGGTGGCTGGTATCCCGACCGAATATTGCGGCTTTACGATAAAGAAAAGGTCGCCTTCAGCGAAACTCAGGTACATGAAAGGCTGGCTCCCGACGGTAACGCAGGCTCACTAAAGAACCCACTGATTCACTATTCCTATTCCGACCGGGAAGACTATATTCAACGCCAAGATCGTTATTCCACCCTCTATGCGCAAGAGAAAATAGCCAATGGATTCCGCGCCAACTGGACGCATTTATACCTAAGGGCGCTCTTCTCATTTTTTAAAAATTATGTTTTAAAACAAGGTTTTAGAGAAGGTTATCTAGGTTTTTTCTTAGCCAAAAGCGCTGCATCTTATACCCGCCAGAAATATGCAAAGACTCTCTCCGATAATTCCTCTCCCCCGGAGGGAGAGATTAGGTGAGGGGGATTTAAAACCCCCTCTTTTTTAAAGAGGGGCTGGGGTGATTTGTAATCCATGATTTGGGTTGTTATTTTCACCCTGAGCCAGTCGAAAATTCTCGAGTTATTCGGCTCGGCGCTCATATAAATGTTTCTGAAAACCCAAAAAAGCATCGCGTATAAGCGATGCGTCTCCTAGCTGTTCTGTCGCATCGCTAACAGTAGAATTTTTTAGTTCGAACAAATGAAGCAATTTTGATTGATCCAACTCCCAAACACCAACCAGGTGACGATGATCCGACAGTTGCTCAATATCTATACAGCGAAAAATAGCTGAACCTGTCGACACAGGTGGCAGAACCCTCCTAAATGTAAATCACCTCAGCCCTCTTTAGAAAAGAGGGGGTGATCTTCCCCTGTTTTAGTGGACAGATAGTTTAAACACCCTCACCTAACCTCTTCCTTAGGAGGGAGAGGGATTATTTATCTGTATTTATCTGTGTTCATCGGCGGTTAATTCTATGTTAAAATGTTGCCAGTTAAGGATTTTACCTCGAAATCGGCCCTTCTTTAGTTTTACGCGGTAGCCTGATTTTTCCCCTTTCGATAATTGACACCAAGAGGCATTCGGTTTGACCAAAATACAATTGATGGTATTGATGACCCCGGTTGTTTTGTTTTCCTTAACAATTCACGAATATTCCCATGGACGTGTCGCCCTCATGCTTGGCGACAACACGGCTCAGCGTTTGGGGCGGTTATCGTTTAATCCGCTTCGGCATCTGGATATCATGGGTGTTTTGTTCTTCTATTTTGTCGGGTTTGGTTGGGCGAAACCGGTTCCTGTGGATCCGAGAAACTTTGAGAGTCCGCGCCGAGACATGATGTATGTGGCTATTGCCGGGCCGCTTGCGAACATTGCCATGGCGGTGGGGTGCAGTTTTTTTATCCGCTTGATTTCGCCTGAGTTTTCTTATTTGTTTGTTATTTTAGCTTATGGTATATGGATCAATGTCGCTTTGGCGATCTTCAATATGCTGCCGATGTATCCTCTGGATGGATCGAGTGTGTTGAAAGGGTTGGTTCCTGATCACGTTGCTGAGAAGTTGACAGGTTTGGACAAGTTCGGAGCGTTTTTGATCTTAGGTGCTTTCTTACTGGATCAGTTTGCAGGCACGCGAATTATCGGAACCATTTTGATGTACCCCATTAACTATTCGGTGTCTTTCCTGAGTCAGGAAACATTCCCATTGATCATTCAAGTATTGAAGGCGAGTTTCGCCTGATGCGTAATATGAAAAATTTCCGATGAAACGAATATTGAGTGGAATGCAGCCTTCGGGAAAACTGCATCTTGGAAACTATTTTGGTGCTCTCAAAAACTGGGTGGACCTGCAAGACGATTTTGAGTGTTTTTTCTTTATCGCCGACTGGCATGCTCTGTCTTCGCTTTATGAAGACCCCAGCCTTATCAAGAAATTTTCGTATGAAATGACGGTGGACTGGTTGAGTGCCGGGTTGGACCCGGAAAAATCCACCTTATTTTTACAATCGAAAATCCCTGAACATGCCGAGCTTCACCTTATGCTTTCGATGATGGTTCCTGTTCCTTGGCTGGAGCGAAACCCGACTTATAAAGAAAAGCAGGAAGAGGTGAAAAAAGTCGATATGAGTACGTATGGATTTCTCGGCTATCCTGTATTGCAGACGGCGGATATTGTTTTGTATCGTGCAGACTTTGTTCCGGTTGGCATTGATCAGGCACCGCATTTAGAACTATCGCGGGAAATTGTGCGACGCTTTCATAATCTTTATAAGAAGAAGGTGTTCATCGAGCCAGATGCAAAAATTTCTGACATTCCTAAACTGAATGGCCTTGATGGCAGGAAGATGAGCAAATCGTACGACAATGCTATCTTTCTTTCGGATACGGAAAAAGAGGTTACAAAAAAGGTGAAGCAGATGCTGACCGATCCGGCCAGAGCGCGTCGGGATGATCCGGGTGACCCGGATGTGTGCAACCTGTATCCTTTTCATAAAATTTACTCACCGCAATCGATGCAGGATGAAGTGGCTGATAATTGCCGGTCTGCAAAAATCGGCTGTGGCGATTGTAAAAACATGCTCACTGGAACCATGCTGGAAGGTATGCGTCCTATGATGGAAAAGCGCAGTGAGATTGTTAAAAAGCCAAAAGATGTAGAAGAGATACTTGCCGAAGGGACAAAGAAGGCGCAGTTGGTTGCTACTTCCACTCTCGACAGGGCGAAACAAGCGATGAAATTTAAATAGAGACTCATGGAAACTAAAGACACACTCAATTTACCGCAAACAGACTTCCCAATGAAAGCCAGCCTCACTAAGCGTGAGCCTGAAACGCTTGAATGGTGGGCGAAAGAAAAAATCTACGAAGAGCGGCCTTCAAAAGGAAAAGAAAAATTTGTTTTCCACGATGGCCCTCCCTATGCGAATGGTCACATCCATATGGGGCATGCGCTTAATAAAATCCTTAAAGATTTTATTGTGAAGTTCATGAGCATGAAGGGCTACGATGCTGAATTCATCCCGGGATGGGACTGTCACGGATTGCCTATTGAGCATCAGGTTGGTAAGAAGCTTAAAGAAAAGAAGATGAGTCTCGAAAAAAGCGAGATCAGGAAACAATGTCGTACCTATGCTCAGGAGTTCGTCGATATTCAGCGTGAAGAATTTAAAAGATTAGGCATTTTTGCTGACTGGGACAATCCGTATCTGACTATGGACTATTCCTATGAAGCAACCATCGTTCGCGAGTTCGGTAAGTTTGTAGAAAAAGGCATGGTTTATAAGGGTTTGAAGCCGGTTCACTGGTGTACTTCTTGCCGCACCGCGTTAGCGGAAGCCGAAGTGGAGCACGCTGACCATACTTCACCTTCCGTCTATGTCAAATTTGCCATTAAATCCGGTGTACCAGATAGTTTGGGTGATATCGGCAAGGCTTATATGGTGATTTGGACAACGACCCCGTGGACGTTACCGGCAAACCTAGCCATTAGTCTGCATCCAGAGTTTCAGTATGTTGCGGTTGCCGTTGGCGATGAAGTATTTGTAGTTGCAGAAGATCGGTTGTCGTCACTGGTATTGGAATGGGATATTAAGGATTATAAAATTCTCGGCGGTTGTAAAGGTAAGGACTGGGAAAATGCAGCATGTCAGCATCCGTTTATTGATCGTGAATCAAAGGTTATTTTAGGAGAACACGTTACGTTGGAGCAGGGCACAGGTTGTGTTCATACCGCTCCCGGCCATGGTCAGGATGATTATATTGTAGGTTTGAAATATGGTTTGGAACCTTACAATCCCGTAGACGATGGCGGTATCTTCATTGCGGAAGTAGAACATTTCGCAGGCATGTTTGTCAGGAAGGCGAATCCTGAAATAATTGAAAAGATGAAACAAGATGGATCGTTGATTCATCATGTAGATATCAAGCATTCTTATCCGCATTGCTGGCGTTGCCATCAGCCGGTAATTTTTCGTGCGACGAACCAATGGTTTATTTCCATGGAAAAAGAAGACTTGCGTAAAAATGCGTTGGCAGGAATAGAGCGGACGAAGTGGATCCCTGATTGGGGCAAAGGGCGAATTTATAGCATGATCGAAAACCGTCCGGACTGGTGTGTTTCTCGGCAAAGGGCTTGGGGTGTCCCTATCACTTTGTGTACTTGCACTGAATGCGGTGAATTTGTAAATACTAAAGAAGTGTTTGAGCGTGTGGCCGAAGGTGTGGAAAAACGCGGGGCAGATTTTTGGTTTGAGACTCCTGTTGAAGAATTAATTCCAAAAGGAACGAAATGCGGAAAATGTGGCAACAAAGAGTTTAAAAAGGAAAATGATATTTTAGATGTTTGGTTTGATTCAGGAGTCAGTCATGCGGCCGTTTTGGAAAACCGTCCAGACCCAAGCTGGCCAGCGGATTTATATCTTGAAGGCAGCGATCAGCATCGGGGATGGTTTCACAGTTCATTGCTTGAGTCGATCGGAACACGAGGTAAAGAACCTTATAAGGCTGTACTCACTCATGGGTATGTAGTGGATGGCAAGGGCAAGAAAATGTCGAAATCTGCCGGTAATGTGATTGCTCCGCAAAAGATCATTGATCAACATGGCGCAGAGATTTTACGTTTATGGGTGGCTTCAGAAAATTACCGAGAAGATATTCGTGTTTCCAATGAGATTTTGAAACGGTTGACAGAATCTTACAGAAAGATTCGTAACACGATCCGCTATCTTATTGGCAATCTATATGATTTTGATCCGAATAAGGACAGCGTGCCGCTGGAGTCTCTGCCAGAAATTGATCGATATATTCTCAGCCGCTTTAATATTCTAAGGGAAAAGATTCTTTCGGCTTTTGAAAATTATGAGTTTCATACTTTTTATCATTCGTTTACAAATTTTTGTGTTGTCGAACTCAGCGCATTTTATCTCGATATTTTAAAGGACCGTGTGTACACCTACCCGGCAAACTCTCAGGGTAGGCGGGCAGGGCAGACCACCCTCCATATCCTCTTGATGGGAATGGTGCGATTGATAGCACCGATCTTGAGCTTTACCGCAGAGGAAATCTGGCGCTATTTGCCCAAGGGAAGTGCAGCAGAGAAAAGCGTTCACCATTCTTCGTTTCCAGTAAGTGAGGATTTGGAATTTGGTGAAGAGTTGACCCGTAACTGGGAACTGCTGGTTCAGCTTAAAGGAGAAGTGAGTAAGGCTTCTGAAGCGAGCCGCAGAGATAAGGTCATCGGTCATTCTCTGGATTCTATTATTAAGTTGGAGCTTCCAGATTCCATCAAGAAAACTGTCAGCCAATACTCAGAAGAATTGAAGTTTATTTTTATTGTTTCTAAGGTGGAATTAGTAGATAGCTTGGGGGAAGATGAAGCAATATATGTCAGTGATTCATTAATCGGAGTAAAAATATTTACTGAAAGGCATCCGGGGCAGAAATGTGAGAGATGTTGGCATTATTTTATTGCGGAACCGAATGCGAATGATAGCCTGAATTGCCAACGTTGTCAGGTACATTTGCTAGACGCCGGAGAATAGAATTTGAGAAATAATTATTTATTTTTATTTATAGTCTCGAGCTCGTTGATTGTAATTGATCAATACACTAAGTTTATGGTCACGTTACATATACCTTTGAATTACTCTATCAAGGTCGTGGAAGGTTTTTTTAATTTAACTCATATTCGTAACTCGGGAGTAGCATTTGGAATATTTTCTGATCAGCAATCAGAATTAAAACCTTATCTCCTGATTTTTGTTTCTGTTATTGCTATTGTTGCGATTCTGGCAATATTCCATCAAACAGTTAAAGAAAAACGGTTAGCTCGAACAGGTTTGATTTTGATTTTTAGTGGCGCTATAGGAAACCTGATTGACCGTGTTCTACATAAAGAAGTTATCGACTTTATAGATTTCTTTATAGAGAATCAGCATTGGCCAGCCTTCAATGTTGCTGACTCCTGTATTACAATAGGCGTAATGTTTATGGCGGCAGACATGTTTGTGGGAGATAAACCGTCTGAGCCATCAAACAAACCGGTATAGCGGAGGAGTTATGGTTCAAAAAACAACCCCTGTCAAAGTTGTAATGGTTCGGCGAGGATCGGTGACCATTCCCAGTGTCCCAACCCAAAAACTCCGCACTTTCATAAGAAAAAGAGCCTTGTTGGGTAGTGACGAAATCTCTGGCGATGGAAAAAGCTGGGTGAGGGTTGATTCGCATTACCAGTTGAGTAAATATTTTTCCGCGGAAGGTAATGAAACTAATACCGCAAGCCAAAATGGGAATGCTGAATTTTCTGAAAAACCCCCGAACATTGAGAATAATATGCAGGAAGTGGCCGATCTCTTAAAAGATATAAACAGCTAGAAGCTATTGACTACCAAAGTTGAAATTATGCCCGATCTCGTTATATTCTTTGAATTCGAGAGGGTCGATGGCCGCCGGATAAATAACACTCACAAATCTTTCAGCAGCCTCAGATGAACGGTGCATAGTCAATGCCACTTCGTCTTGAAAAATCATCATATGCAAGAAGGCATAGGGGTTTAATATCTCCTGATTTGCGATGTAGTATAAAGTCCCTTTTTCATTTTCTTTGACATACTCCACCAGATTATTTATTGCTAGTTTGCACCGATCCACCGCTTGCGGGCGTACCTGATAGCGGGCAGTCATTATAATAGGCATGAATTACTCCAATTGTTTAGATAGGGACTGGAAAGCAAAAACCGGCAGGAGGGTCTGCTGGAATTCAATAAAAAGTCTTGGCGGGTTTTATTTGGTGGTGACATTAGCTGCTTGCGGATCATTGAGCCCTTCGCTGATTTCAAATTCTATTTCCTGTCCTTGGATTAAGTTTTAAATCCTTCGGTTTGAATTGCGGAGAAATGCACAAATATATCTTCTCCACAATCTGTCTGGATAACGCCGTAATCTTTCTGATTGCTAAAGCATGTCACTTTACCATTAGTCATGGTGTGCCCTTTCTTTAAATGGTAAGGAAATATTGTTTAGCATAAGTTAAAAAAACATGTCAAAAAATTCTGGTTATACGTTTTTTGTCTTTTAGTTGATATATTTAGCTTTGGTCTTATCATCTAGCAATGCTGTTGAATGTAAAAAATATTGAAAAATATACGGTAATTTATTGTGTTAAACAGGCGTAGGAGTAACTTATGAGTGCAGCCCTTTTTTTGTTGGTGATCCCACAAAACCGGTTTTGCGAACAACAATTGTTTGATTTAAAAGAAGTACTCGAAAAAGGGACAGGAGAATGTCGGGTTTTATCAAAATCGGGTAAAGAAGCGAAAGGTGAAGCAAAAACACTGTTTCAACCCGATGGTATGCTGGTTGATTGGAATCGATTTTTACAAGGTAAACAAAAGTATGATGCTGTCATTGTTATTGGTGGAAAGGGTGCCAAGAGTTCTATTTGGGAAGACACGATTTTACCTCAAATACTCACAGACCATTTTCGAGCAGGAAAAATTTTAGGAGCATTTGGTTTGTCTGTGGTCGCGTTGGCTCGTGCTGGTTTAGTTTCTCGATGTGAAGTTTCAGCGCTAAACGATGAGGCGTTTCTAAAGGAATTGGAAGATGTCGGTGCCTTCCCTGAAGAAAAAAACCTTGTTGTTATAGATCGAATCATTACCTCAAATGATCCGGGGTCTGGCGAAAAATTTGGGGAAGCGATCCTTGAACTTTTGCGAGATTGATCAACGGTAGTTTGTGAAAGTCATATCAACACCAAAATCCTTTTGGTTGAGGCTCGCTATGACGGACTGCAAATCATCCTTGTCTTTACCTGTAACCCGAACCTGATCGTCCATAATCTGCGCCTGCATTTTTTTGAGCCCCAAGGTTTTTATATGCTTGACGATTTCTTTGCCCTTTTCCTGCGGGATTCCTTGCTGAATTTTTATGGTTTGCCTGACCGTGTCACCTGATGCGGCTTCCACATTGCCATAGTCCAAAGCCTTGATGGATATCTTTCGTTTCACTAACTTTCCCTGGAGTATATCGATCACTGAGTTTAGTTTGTGAGCATCATCCGCAAGGATTTTTATTTCCGCCGTTTTCATATCGATTTCTACCTGGCTTTTGCTACCCTTGAAATCAAAACGTTGGCGAATTTCCAGCATGGTTTGATTGCAGGCGTTTTGAATCTCGGCAAGATCCGTTGCAGAGGTGATGTCAAACGAAGAATTATTTGAGGCCATTGATAAGTCCTTTGAAATTTTGGAATTGAATTGGGTTTTTAGACGCCCAGTTATTTAATCTAAACAGCTCCATAAGCTACCATTGCATTGGCTACTTTAACGAACCCTGCTATGTTGGCACCTTTGATGTAATCTACTTGTTTGTCTTCTGTTCCATAATTGACGCATTGCTGGTGGATCTCGCTCATAATATTTTTCAAGCGTTCTTCCAGTTCTTCACGGCTCCAAGCCAGACGAATACTATTTTGTGTCATTTCTAAGCCTGAAACGGCGACTCCTCCCGCATTAGCTGCTTTACCCGGTGCAAAAACCAGGTTGGCCTTTTTTATGGCCGTTATTGCTTCATGAGTGGTGGGCATATTGGCCCCCTCGGTTATCGCTATGATACCTCCTTTTATCAAGTCTTTGGCATCTTGAAGTTCCAGCTCGTTTTGGGTTGCACAAGGGAAAGCAAGATCTGCCTTTATCGCCCAAGGTCGTTTGCCCTCGTGAAAATGACATTTGTATTTTTCGGCGTATTCAGAAATTCTTCCTCGCCGGACGGTTTTCAAGTCGATTAGATAGTTGAGCTTTTCATCATTTAAGCCTTCAGGGTCGTGAATGAACCCTGATGAATCTGAGAGGGTTAAAACTTTTCCTCCCAAGTGCATAATTTTTTGCGCAGCAAACTGCGCGACATTTCCTGAGCCAGAAACCAGACAACTTTTCCCTTTTATTGAATCTCCTCGATGCTGCAACATCTCTTCCATGAAATATACGGCGCCATAACCGGTGGCTTCTTTTCTTATAAGGCTGCCGCCGAACTCCAATGCTTTTCCTGTTAAGGTGCCAGTGAATTCATTTTTTAATCGCTTGTATTGGCCGAACATGAAGCTGATTTCACGTGCCCCAACGCCAATATCTCCTGCAGGAACATCGATATCTGGCCCGATGTGCTTGGATAATTCGGTCATGAAGGATTGACAGAATCGCATGATTTCACGATCCGATTTTCCTTTTGGATTGAAATCGGAACCTCCTTTTCCTGCTCCCATAGGTAAAGTTGTCAGGCTATTTTTAAATGTCTGCTCAAATCCCAAAAACTTTAGGATGCTGAGATTGACCGAATGGTGAAAACGCAATCCGCCTTTGTAGGGTCCGATAGAGTTATTGAACTGAACTCGGTAGCCTTTGTTTGTGCGAATCTTTCCGTTATCATCTTCCCAGCATACGCGAAAAATGATAGTGCGATCTGGCTCAGTCATGCGCTCTAGTATTTGGTTTTCAATATAGATAGGGTTTTTATTGATGAAAGGGATGACGGTTGCAGCGACTTCTTCTACGGCTTGATGAAACTCCGTCTCTCCTGGGTTTCTCTTGATCAAGCCAGTCATAAAGTCTTCTAGGTTTAATTTTTCCGTTTCACTCATTGGCGTCCTCTTTCATTTTGGTTCTATGAAAATAATTTGGATAAGGTTTTACCTGATAAACAATAACTGCTATTTTAAAGTCCGTGAATGCTTGAAATTTTAAAGTATTTGGATTCTTTTTTAAGAACATTAAATTTTGGAAAATATAACATGAATTCTAAAGGAAACCCCGTTTTAATTGAGATGGCCGGTCAATTGCCACAAGCTTCGAAGTTATACAAATTGGTTATGACCAGCGTTGACTACTCCAATATTTTTAATCAAGCCAAGGAAGATTTTTTTGCTTTTGCTGAACTTGATAAGGAGGTTAAAGATGGTATGACGGGCTTAGTTTTGCTTAAGCAAAATGGATATGAAAGCTACCTTCAAGAAATGGAAGATGAGGATCGACTTATGATGTGTGGAATCATACAAATGTTAGCAGATTTGGCACAAGAGTTGGATGAAGATTGAATTACTATAAAAAAATAAGCATCGGCAGAAAGGAAATTCGATGAATTATATTCTTACTACGCTGGCTTTTATTGTAGGAGGGTTGTTACCTATTCAAGTGGGTGTCAATGCAGAGCTTGCTAGATATATAAATAGTCCAATTTTGGCAGCGTTGGTTTCTTTTTTAGTTGGTGGTATGTGTCTGATTATTGGTGCTGCAATTTTTAAAGCTCCTCTTCCTAGTTTGAGTCAGGTAACTTCCCTTCCAGTATGGCTTTGGGGAGGCGGAATGATTGGTGCTGCAGTGGTATTGGGTTCTATTCTGGCGGGACCCAAAATAGGAGCATTAGCTCTTGTTAGTTTGCTACTTGCGGGGCAATTGGTTGTTTCAATTTTAATCGACCACTATGGTTGGCTTGGTTTCCCCGTTCAGAAAATGAATATTCAACGTTTGCTGGGAGTGTTGTTGTTGGTTGGTGGATTCTTGCTCGTTCGGAAAATTTAAATAATTAGAAAAGGGCGGGGCTAAATGGATAGTGCAACAATGATAGGTTATTTTGCAGGGTTCTTAACGACCGTTTCTTTTATTCCGCAGGTATTGAAAACTTGGAAAAGTAAATCTGCTTCAGATCTTTCGTTGTGGATGTTTTCGGCATTTAGCCTGGGGGTGTTGTGCTGGCTTGTTTATGGAGTATTGCTTGGCGAAGCTCCGATGATTTTCTGGAATGTGGTTACTCTAATTTTTGCGCTGGCCTTATTGGTTATGAAACTGAAGTTTGACTGATGGTTCCCTTACCTCCAAAATCGATCGGAGATAAGGGAGAGCTTATTTTACTTTCTGTTTATATTGATATTAGTTATTGCTTATTGGCGCAGAGCCTTCCCACCACTTACCCCATTTTACGGAAGATATCATAAATTTAAAAACTTCATGCGGCTGGTAAAAAGCAGAATACGATCCTTTTTCTTTTTTTACTTCGGTCCACTCTCCAGGTGGAAAAGCTAGTAGGTCATCAATTTCGACTGTTGAATCATCCTTTTTCATAATAATCAGATAACCCATATTCTCTCGAAAGTCTTTAAGTGTATATAAGGTAATTAATGTGCCAGCAGGACCATTAATGTTTGCCGTGAAATAGCCCTCACGTGTTGTAAGGTCGTAAGGAAGAAAGTCTGGCCAATCTCTATTGTCTTTAATTGTGACAAGGTCTGCGCAATGCCCGCAAGGACCGTTCATGAACTTGTTATACTTTTTTCAAAGTTCAAGTTGGCCGTAACTGGATGCCAATGCAGATGCCGGAAACATTAAAATAAAAAACAAGATGCCAATATTTTTTAATCTCATGTGTCTTCCTCCTGAAAATTAGTCATTGGTAATTGCTCTAATTTTAGAGTAACAAAATTGCTATAAGAAGGGCGATTAAAATAAAAGGGTCTTGATGATTACCATTTAGGAAATCGTATATTCTCTGTCTTCACTTTTTCTTTCGTCATCTGGGAGATCGTGTTTTTTTTTATTGTCTCAGGCAGGATCTGCTGTCGTTTGAATATTATGGTATCCGACTCTGGTTAATAAGGACTGATATGCCCCT
>JBLFWU010000029.1:0-33994 GCA_047610985.1 Nitrospinales bacterium
AATCATGGTGGTGCCTCCTTTTGCTTTTATTGTTTTTCTCGAAGAAAACAATTTTACAACAAAGGGGACGCCGCCTCCTCATTCCTCATACACCAGATATCACCATAACTCATGGATTTATGAGGATCAATCGATACGTCCAAATGGTCCAGCATGTTTTCATATCCTTTGGGTTTTGGAGGTAGTTTACCGGAAGCATCTAATTGTCGTAAGGTAGCCTTAACGGTTTCAGCCAACATTTTTTCACTAACATCTCGGCTAGCCGGTACACGTGCACGTTGAAGGGCCATAAAAGCAAAAATATCTTCTAGTCTATCGTTGATTTGTGTGTTTTCCTGGTGGCAGATTTGTTCAATTATAGGCGGCCATTTACCTTCGAGCTCACAAAATAAATCTTCGAGGGTATTATTATCCCTCTCTCCATCGGGTAGAGGTTGGGAGTAATAATATTTCTCGAAACCTATATCTTTAGGGATTTGAGGAGGGATGCTTTTATCAGGATAATCTTTTAGATAAACCTGGATTCCACCGTCTTCATTGCAGAAATTATTTAGGTAAGCTATAGGAATATAATGGTTGCGTTTTTTCCCCATTCTAAATGTAATATTCCTATGAATGTTTATGAAAACTTAAAAGAAATTTCCTCGCCAAATAGATGCCAAACCTGATTTTCTTTGGAAACTTTTGCAAGGTTTAAATCTTTATCAAAATGGATCTGGTCTATTAGTTATTTGGACTTCTATAATATTTGAAATTTTAGTTAAAGGGATTGGAGTTGATGACCAAACCTCTACTTCTGGAATATGCATCTTGTTTGATCCAACGGCTGCTTCATTAGGAATTAAATCTTTATGTGCTGCAACATCTAGAATTAAAAAGGCATTAATATTCCAATTATGATTGCTTAGAAAATATTGGTAGTCTAGGGTTTGCTCTAAAGTTTGTGCTGTTTTATCACGTAGATCAAATAAACAAACGTAACCTTTTTTTATGCCAAAACTGTTCTTTGATTGAAGGTGGGAATATTCAAAGCAATTATTAATATTTGGTAATATCTTTTTTTCCGCAAGAATTTTTTTTAATCCACTGCCTGAGGTTACGTGGAAGACGGTTTCTCGTAATTGGGGAAGTAATTCTTTTTGCAATTCTGCATAATCATAAGTTGTATTTTTGTGTTTCAATTTTAGCGTTTAAAAAGGATTGCCTTCTCCAGAAAGAAGCCAGCCAGGATTAACTTCGCAAAGCTGGGAAATCTTTAAAAGCTTGTCAGACGGTGGGATGGATTTTTCTTTTTCATACTTTGAAAACTGCTGCTTAGTAATTAGAAGTTTTTCTGCTATTTCCTCTTGATTGTAACCTGCTTTTTTTCTCGCAAATTTTATTCTTGAGCTGAGAGTAGTTTCTTCTAATACGAAAGTCATTTTAGATACCAAGGTAGTAAAAAAAGTCGCATTAAAGTTGACTTATGTTTTAACTTATGCAATATTTGGTGCTCAAGGACGGACTCGAACCGTCACGGGGTTGCCCCTACTGGATTTTGAGTTTTACACCTTTTCAAATAGTTGGTGCCGAAGAGAAGACTCGAACTTCCACACCCTTACGGGCACATGAACCTGAATCATGCGCGTCTACCAATTCCGCCACTTCGGCAACATCTATATTAAGAAGATTTGTATTATAAAGGGGCTTAAAGAAAATTCAAGTCCATTTGTCCGGCAGGTCAGTCACTCTTGTGGTAGTTCATTCCTACCTATTGAAAAAAAGCATATTCTACTATTCTAGTTCAGTAAAACTATAGTAACCCCCTCAATCCCATCGAACAAAACGTATTCTATTGTTCGAGTTATCAGGGGGAAGAGGTATCCTTTGATAGGCTCAGGTGATAGAAGATTAATTATAAGTCGAGCGGATCGGGGAGTGTTTCTCTAGGGGTTTTTAAATACTCCTCTCCCGGTAGCTGAGTTGAGCTGTCCATTTTTTCGTGAGCGTGGGAATGGCTGTCTTCCGGGAAGGGGAATTCATCAGGGTCAAGAGTATGGGAGTAACCGTGCATTTGGAATAAAAACAAAAAGGCTCCTGCATAAATCAGTGCATTGTTAGAGATGTTACTGAATTTCTGAAAAGATGGAGTACGTCGCCATTTAAAGAGTAATGCGACCATCACGCATAATGCCGCTATTTGTCCTAGTTCTATCCCCAGGTTAAAGGAAAGAATTCTCCAGACAATCCCTTCCTCCCCTAATGGGAGTTGTTGCAGTCGGCTGGAAAGTCCTAATCCGTGAATCAGGCCGAAGATAAAAACGGCCCAAATCATATTCAACCCCTTTTTAAATAATTCCTTGAATCCTCCTAGATTCTCATAGCCGATATAACAAACGCTGAGCGCGATCACCGCATCGATCAAAAAATAATTTACCGTTACTCCCATTAACGTTGCGGTAATGAGAGTGATACTGTGACCGATGGTGAAGGCGGTAATATATTTGACGACATCCATGAAAGTTGTCAGGAAAAATACAATGCCAAGTACGAATAAAAGGTGGTCGTATCCAGTCAGCATATGGGTGGCACCTATCTTCAGATACTGAAGGTTGCCTCCTTGTAAAATGCTTTGTTTTTCCTCTTCTGACATGCCGTGAGCATAGGCGAAAGAGGTCAAGAAGGCCAAGGATAGGAGCAGCGATATTTGTAGGATTCTATTCATAGTAAAATTTATTCTTGAACACCTTATCACAATATTTAGATTCCATTTTAATTGAGAACCGAATAGAATCAGGAATAAATTTTTTAATCAATAATTTGTGTAAAGGGAGAATAATGAATAGTTTTAAAAAGTTAATGATCGCATTGGTTTTAGTTGTTTCTGTACTCGGCACCGTTGGTTGTGGAGAAAAAGGTGAAGCAGAAAAAGCAGGTGAAAAACTGGATAAAACCATGGAAGATGCTTCTAAAAAAGCCAGTGATTTATTAGGTAAATAATCTAATGCTCTATTAGCCATGGGATTATTGACTGCCAGACCCTCTTCCACAACTTTCGTAGTGGAAGATCCTTGTTTTATTGATGTTAAAGAGAACCCAGATTGGCAAAGCCAATTCGGAAACTGCCATCCTTTAAAGCTTGAAATTGGTTTTGGAATGGGGGATTTTTTAATCTCCATGGCTAAACGAGAACCCGATAGTAATTTCATCGGCATAGATTTTTCCCAGGACGGCATCCAAAAACTACTAGCGCGTATTCGTACCTCCCAGCTAAAAAATATACGTGTTATTTTTGGAGATGTCCGGGAAAAACTTCCCCACCTCTTTCAATCCGAAGAATTAAATTCGATTTATATCAATCTCCCTGACCCTTGGCCCAAGAAACGACATTTCAAACGCCGGCTGATTAAACCCGAACTGGTAAATCTGATTGCGCAGAAGCTGACTCCCAAAGGTCGCGTCCATCTGGCTACGGATAGTGAATCCTATGCTATGGAGATACTCGATTATTTTAATGCAGAGGCTTCAGTGCAAAATGTGAATCAAGAGACGGGAATTGACCATGAAAGAAAGTATCTGCCCAAAACTAAGTACGAAAAAAGTTTTCTTTACGCAGGAGACAAAATTCATTATCTCGAATATTTAAAGGTTATTGAGAGTGAAGAGCAGCCAAAAAAAGAAAAAGTACTGGTTTTGGAGGAAGAGAGACCCCTTAACAACGATGAGTATCTAACTCATAAATTTCAAACTGCGGAAGCCAATGCGAATGATGCTTGTGACCTCAAACAAGTTGCAGATCAATTAATAGAAGCGGGAGACGGGCAATGGGCAAAAAACGTATATCAAAAAGCCGAAGCAAAGGCCGAAGACAGCCTCGATTTGAACTGGCTTGCCTATAGTGTTGCTCTCGCCCTCAATGATAAAGATTGGGCTAAAAAAATTTACAAGAAGGCTGAGGAACATGCCGAGAGCAGTCTCGACCTGAATTGGCTAGCGTATAGTATTTTTGAAGCTCTTGGTGATAAAGAGTGGACGAAACAATTATTCGAGAAGGCAGAAAACTTTCCAGAAAATATTCGTGAATTGTGCGACCTCGCTGAAAGCGTTTCAGAAATTCTTGAGGATAAGGAGTGGCAGCTCAAAATTTATAAAAAAGCTGAGGAGAATGCGAAGGAGTATTCTGACTTTTATGAGCTTGCAGATAACGTCTTCGCAAAACTAGGTGACGGGGAGTGGGCCAGTGAGCTATATCATAAAGCGGAAGACGAGGCCAAAGACTGTTGTGATTTTTTGGGGCTTGCCGAATGTTTTGTAGAAAAGCTCGGAGATGGAGAAGAGGCACGCCGCCTTTATAAAAAGGCAGAGAAAAATGCTGAAGACAGTGTTGATTTTAGTGTTATTTCTGAAAGTTTGCACGAAATTCTGGGCGATAAAGAATGGGCCGCAGAGCTATCGCCTTGACGGCATTATCTCGAAAGAAACAGAAAAATACTTGTTAAGTTTCCTCTTTAGTGAGGGAAGAATTTGGCGAGAAAAACAATGCCTACCGCAACGGGTGTGATATAGCGTATCAAGAATTCCCAGCATTGCGCCCAGGGGAATTTGAAGACATTTTCATGCTTTTCAATTTCTTCATGCGCGTTTTTAGTCCCCCAAACCCAACCGACAAATATCGCCGTCAACATTCCTCCTAACGGCAACAGATAATTCGAGGCAATATTATCGACATGGTCGAAGAAGGTCATACCCGACAGTTTAATATCTGCCATGGTTCCGAACGACAAACCACTGGGAATGCCAAATGCAAAAATAGCCAGCCCGACAATAAGCACTGCCTTTTTCCGTTCCCACCCACGCTGATCGATGAAATACGCAACCACCACCTCGAGTAATGAAATGCCAGAGGTGATTGCGGCTATTGCTAACAGAGTAAAAAATATGACAGACACAACATGGCCCATGGGCATGCTGGTGAATACGGTGGGCAAAACGCTGAACACCAGACTTGGGCCTTCTGCTGGTTCGAGTCCCATCGCGAAAACAGCGGGGAAAATTACCATCCCTACCAATAAGGCGATCAGAGTATCGAACATCACCACATAAACGGTGGAGGAGATCAGGTTTTCTTTATCTGAAAGGTAACTGCCGTAGGTGATCATGCATCCCATACCCAGACTGAGAGAAAAGAATGCCTGCCCCAAGGCAATGAGCACCGTGTTACCGTTGATCTTGCTGAAGTCGGGATACAGGTAAAAGGCAACACCTTCCATTGCGCCATCGAGAGTAAGTGAGCGAATCATCAAAAGAATTAGGAATAGCACCAGCGTGGGCATCAAAATGTAACAAGCTTTTTCGATGCCGCCATGGACTCCTCTGAGAACGATGGCAATGCAAACGCCCATAAACAGAGCGTGATAAAAAAGTGTTTCTTCTGTATTGCTTATAAAGTTTCCGAAAAAGGCTCCGGCTTCCTTAGGTGAGGTGAATGACAACACGCTACCCGTAACGGACTTCACCACATACGCGAACGTCCAACCGCCTACCACACCATAAAAGGAGAGAATGAGGAATCCGGCAAGCACCCCCATATAACCAATACTAATAAAGGAGGACCTTGGTTTGAGGGAAGCGAATGCGCCGACAGGGTTCAGGTTAGTCTTTCGCCCCAGTGTAAACTCTGCCAGCATGATAGGTGTGCCAATGATGAATATACAGATGAGATAAATAAGCACGAATGCGCCACCGCCATTCTCGCCTACTATATAAGGAAACTTCCAGACATTGCCGAGCCCAATCGCGGAACCGGATGCGGCTAGGATGAAGCCCAGTCGACTTCCCCATAATCCTCGCTGATTATTGTTTTCGGTCTTCATGTAAATGGGAGTATATTTTTATGGTGATGGATTGCTGACATACGGGAGGTTCCCCCTGGAAAAAAAGATCAAAGATATTATAGAGAACATTCCCAAGCTACCCGGAATTTATATCATGAAGGATCACCGGTCGGAAATTCTTTATATAGGCAAGGCCAAGGTTTTGAGAAACCGCGTGCGCTCCTATTTTCAAAATTCGAAGGGCCTTCATCCCCGAACGCGGATGTTCCTAGGCAAGGTTGATGACATCAAGTTTTTGACTACGAAAACAGAGGCTGAAGCACTTATCCTTGAAAGCAATTTCATAAAAAAACATCAGCCGAAATACAATGTATTGTTGAAGGATGACAAGCATTACCCCTATTTACGTCTGACCACACAGGAAAAATATCCTCGGTTAGAGGTGGTACGCCGCGTTAAAAAAGATAAGGCAACTTATTTTGGTCCCTATACGATGGTGAAAGAGGTCCGAGAAACCATCCGTCTGATTTACAAAATTTTCCCGCTACGGCAGAGCAAAGATAAATTGGATGGAAGCTCTTTGCGTCGTCCCTGTCTCAATCACCAAATGGGTCGTTGCCTTGCACCCTGTGCGGGCCTGGTTTCCTCTGAAAATTATTCGCAGGTGGTACAGGACGTTTCACTTTTTTTAAAGGGGAAAAATACCACACTACTGAAGAGTCTTAAGGAACAGATGCAGTCGGCATCCATTGAAACGCGATACGAAGAGGCCGCTGTTCTTCGGGATAAAATAGCTGCAGTACAAACGGTACTCGATAAACAGAAAATCATTTCTACCTCTTTGGAAGATCAGGATGTGATTGCCTACTGCTCAGAAAAAGATCAGGCAATGGCACAAGTGTTGATCATCCGCGCCGGGAAAATGATAGGGGAAAAGATTTTTAAACTGAAGTCGCTCAACGAAATGGAAGAAGATGAGACGCTCTCTTCATTTCTTAAACAGTATTATGCTGAAGAGACCCTTCTGCCGGCAGAAATCTTATTACCGCATCCTGTAGAAGATGCTGATTTAATCGCCAATTGGTTGTCAGAGAAAAAAGGCACGCGCGTGCGTCTGGAAGTACCTGTAATGGGAAAGAAACGCGACCTCATTAAAATGGCAGAGGAAAACGCCAGCTTCTCTATGAGAATGGAGCGCGACAAGGGAGAAGTGGGAACTCGTTCTCTGGAAGAGTTGCAAACCGCTCTTGGATTGAAGCATTTTCCAGAAGTTATTGAAGGGTTTGATTTGTCAAATATCTCTGGAGAGCATGCGGTGGGGTCGATGGTGGTCTTCGAAAACGCCTTAGCTGAAAAATCTAAATATCGTCGTTATAAAATTGCAACGGTCAAAGGTATTGACGATTATGCCATGTTGAGAGAAGTGATGACTCGCCGTTACAGCCGTTTACTAGATGAAGATGCGCCCTTGCCAAATCTCATACTCATTGATGGAGGTAAAGGTCATTTGAATGCGGGGCACGAGGTGTTAGAAGCTCTTGATCTTATGGATCGGGTCGATCTGGCTTGTATTGCCAAAGGGAAGTTCCGCAACAATCTGGCGACTGATGAAGTTTATCTACCGGACCAGAAAATTCCCGTGCTTTTTCACGAAAGTTCACCTTCGCGATTTTTAATGCAGCGCATTCGCGATGAAGCTCATCGGTTTGCAATTTCCTATCACCGTAAACTGCGAACCAAGACCACTTTGGAATCGCCTTTGGAGTCGATCCCGGGAATTGGAAAAAAACGTCGTCTGTTGCTGTTGAAACAGTTTGGTAGTTTGGAAAACATACAAAAAGCATCGCTGGAAGATTTGATGGTCATTCCGGGGATCACGCAACAGTTGGCAGAAAAAATCCACAAGGCTACGCCTTCAGGAAAAGTTGACGGACTATAGCAAAATGCTCCGCGATGTTTGTTCGCTATACACTTATCTACCTATTTCTTCCCAAGCTAGTTGGAGGCTAATCTAAAAGTTGGAAGTTGCCGTTAAGAGAACGATGCCATATGAGGATATATTAGAAGTATAAATTACGGATTTTATTACGGTCGATTGAGTTTATTTGTGAACAGGAGAATTGGAATGAAAAAGTTTTTAACGACAACGGTTTACTTATTCTTTGGGTTGGTCTTTCTGGGCGGTTTTTCAGCAGCCAATGCCAGTTGGGCCGAGGTGGCCGATGCAGTTTTAAAGGAGGCTCAGGAACTCAAGAAACTTGAAAATGAGTATTTTGAAAAACGATTGAATAACGATTTGAGAGGGGCCTACCAGTACCAACATCCCAAATATAAGAAAGAAATTTCTATCGAAGAATTTCTATATTTTGAAGGGCGTCTTGTTTCAGGATATCGAAATGGGGTGCTGGGGCATATTTCAGGGGGAATGCTCCCACCTATAAACTATATTAAAAAGAATTTTCATAAAAAGGATGCTTTGGGTTTTCCAAGGAAGCATTATTACAAGTGGTTTTACAACCCTTTTATTATTGTTAAAAAATACGAGCTTGAAAAAATTTCTATTAGTAAAGATGGTAAATATGCCATGGTAAAAATTATGCTAAAGGGTCGTGAGCGCATCAACCCTGCTTTGGTTCGCGATGATATTTCATTTGACATGACGCGCCCACATGTTGATTATTGGGAAAAAATAGATGGTAAATGGGCTATTACGGTTCTTGTCGACGCATCTTCTATTAGTGGTGGAATGAGCACCTTGTACTTCATTCCAAATAACAACGATGCGTGGGAGAAAAAAGAGTATGTCCATATCGATTCAGAAAGTTTATTAGCGATGCCAGATCCCGACCGCCATGCCCTTAAATAGGCCATTGAGACCAAAGCATGAAGATTGATTTGCCTTTTCACCAGTCTTGGATAGGAGAAGAGGAGCATCTTGAAGTTGCCGATACCTTAAGCTCCGGCTGGTTGACTACCGGGCCAAAAACCAAAAAGTTTGAGGAGGCCTTCAGCGATTATATTGGTTGTAAACATGCTGTAGCTTTAAATTCCTGTACGGCAGGCTTGAACCTGGCTTTGGAAGTGCAGGGTTTTCCTGAAGGGGATGAAGTCATCACCACTCCTATGACTTTTCCCGCAACGGCCAACGTAATCCTTCTGCAAAGAATGAAACCGGTTCTGGTAGATATTGAGCCAGGCACCTTACTTATTGATCCCAAAAAAATTGAAGAAAAAATCACACCCCGAACACGGGCTATCATACCGGTTCATTTTGCAGGTCACCCCTGCGATATGGATACGATCAATGCTTTGGCAGAGAAACATAATTTACTGGTGATTGAAGATGCGGCACATGCCCTCGAAACAAAATATAAAGGGAAGAAGGTCGGTAACATGGGCAACAGTACATCTTTTAGTTTCTACGCAAATAAAAATATCACCACAGGGGAAGGTGGAATGGTGGTTACCGATGATGATGATTTAGCCGAGAAATTTCAAACCATGCGTTTGCAAGGTATTAGTCGTGATGCCTGGAAACGATATGGGAAGTCGGGCTACACCCATTGGGAACAAAAAATGGCTGGACATAAATGCAATATGTCAGACATCAATGCGTCGATTGGAATTCATCAGCTAAAAAAAATAGACTCATTTTTAGAGATCCGCCGTAAATACGTTGCCATGTATGATCGTGGTTTCGCAGATATTCCTGAGCTGGAAACCCTGATTCGTCATAATGATTCTGATCACGCCCACCATATTTATATCATCGCATTGCGGCTCGAACAGTTGACTGTTGACCGAGATGAATTTCTCAATGCCATGCAGGAATCAGGAATAGGCGTTGCCGTACATTATATTGCTCTCCACCTTCAACCATTTTATGTGAAAAATTTTAATACCAAGCCGCAAGACTACCCTATTGCCTCAAATTATTCTGAGCGCACCCTTTCCCTTCCGCTGTATCCTAAAATGTCAGAAGCCGATGTTGAAAGAGTCATCAATACCGTTCAAGGTTTGATAGCCAAATTTCGCCGCTAACCCTCTGCAATAGAGCTTCCTAATTTATTTGCTCTACTAAAGTTGAAACCTTTCTTACCTTTTATTATAGTTCCTTAAACATTCCCCCAAAACGCGTTAACGCGAAGAAAATAATTATAAATAATAATGGATAAGTTGCGGAACTGGTTTAAAGGCATCATCGAAAAATTGTTGAGTTGGGGTAAGGACAGTCCTGCGGAAGAAGATGTTCCTGTCCGTACTCCTGCAGAACTTAAGGCTTTGGCCGAGCGGCTTAAAGCGGCCTTGCAGAAAACTCCTGAAGATATAAAAATTCTGTATGACCTCGGTGAGGTTTATATGGAAATGCATCGCTATGGGGAAGCGATCCCGCCATTACGCGCAGTAATAAATAAAGAGCCTGACTACAAAAGCGCACGCCTGCAGTTGGGTCGTGCACAGATGGAAATGGGTCGTGACGATGATGCTATAGAGAACCTTAAAGAAGCCATGCGGCTAGACCCACAAAGCGAAATAGTTAAGAAATCTCTTTGCCAGGCCCATTCCAATCTATCTACCTCTTACGGGCGGATGAAAAACCAGAAAGAATCGGAAAATCATTTTAAAGAAGCCATAAAAATCATCCCGAACTTTGGGCCGGCGCATTTATCAATGGGAATTTGTTATGCCGAGTTGGGGCGATACAATGATGCGTTGGGTAAAATTCAGGATGCTCTAAACTTTGATAAGAACCTGACGGTACAAGCGCACTACAACTTCGGTGAAGTTTACGGCAAATTAAAAAATATAAAAAAGTCCATCAAACATTATAAGCAGGCGATATCTGTAGACCCAACTGCCTCCATGCCCAATCTCAGGCTGGGAATGCTTTATTTTAAATTGAAAAAATTCGAAGATTGTATCGTTCCTCTGCGCCGGGCGATTAAACACAGTCCAAAGCATGGAGCGGAAGGTTATTTCAAGCTAGGCGCCGCGTTAATGAAGCTTAAGCGTTATACCTCTGCTGAAAAACCTCTGCGCAAAGCGGTGGAGTTGAGTCCCGATAACGAAACTGCGAACGACACTCTGGTAGAAAACTTATTTCAAATAAGTATGAGTGTAAGGGTTAATGGTAAGGCGGGGGAAGAAATCGATGCCCTTCGTGAGGTGGTATATTTTAATCCTGAGCATATCAAAGCTCATGAATGTCTCAGTGACGCTTACGACGAAAGGTTGTCCGGAACCAAAGCGATCACCCATTGCATTATCACCCAGAGATTTTTATCTGAACAAAAAATGTTAAAAGAACTATCTCTGTCGCGTGCACACCTTGAAGAACTTTACACGAAATATAAAACCGGCCCCAACGAATTCAAAAAAGTCATCACCCCCCGCAAACGCTACTTCTAACCGGGTCACGCCCGGTGGGAATGGGTCTATTCTCTTTCTGCGATACAAATGCCTTCAAGCTTCTGGATGAAGTTTTAAACATTTCCTCTCACCTTGAGGGAGAGGATTAAGGTGAGGGGGGAATTGAGTATTCAACGCTATGCTTGCCAGAGTGTATAGGTTGACCACGTTTAGTTTCTATTTTATAAATAAAATCCATATTAAGTATTTTGCGGAGTGTTTTCATTTACATTTTAGGTGGGAAACTTTCTGGTATCTGAAATTCTCATCCCTTAATTACTTGAATGAGTTTCTCGATAGAGCCAGATTGCAGGGCTTGAAAAATTTTTTCTACCTGTTGTGATAGTTCTCTTTCGTCGCGGAATTTTAGTTCGAGCTTCATTTCATCGCTTTCAAAGGCGTCATCGTATTTGAATCGAGTTTTATCATTCAGTTTCATTTCATCAAGCGCGCGCAGTACCTGCTTTTTTAAATCAGATAAAACCGGATATCTTTTTCCCCGCAAAGCTTGATGAACTCGATCGTATTTTTGTGGGGGAGTGAGACTGTTATCTTCCAGAGTTTCTAAAGTGGTTGGGGAGGAAAAGATATCTTTTGGAGATATTTCATCCCGTCTTGATATTTCTTCTGTTAATTCCAAAAGATCCCGCCATTTATTTACTCCAGGCCGCGTGGTAGTAAAAAATATTTCTGCGGCCTCCTGATCTTCAATATCCCATGCGAAAAAAACCTGAAAAATTTTGACGGGTACATTGGAGTGATGCAAAAGTTTTTGCAATTCGGACCCTATCTTTTCGACTAAAATAAGATCTTGGAAAATTTTTTTGCTGCGTTCCAGTTCCAGTAAGGGCATATACAAATCAATGATGGTGTCTTCTTCAATTCCTTCTGCGATAAGTTTGTTGAGAATGCATCCTTTTTCAATATCGCTATAATGCCTTAGCGCAAAGTTTTCTTTCAGGTTAGTGACCAAAGCATCGTCCATGGTGGGAACTAAGAATGCAGAGATGTTGGTGAGTCCCGCTTTGATAGTGGCCTGCACTCGTTTATGTCCGCTGATTATTTTATAGGGTTTATTAGCAGAGCAAATACTTATAGGATGACGTATGCCGACTTCTTTTACCGAGTCTAATAACTTTTCCGGACATCCATTCGGATTCATAGAGAAATCGGTCAACCTGTCATTCAGGTCTAATTCACTTAAAGGGACTGATATTAATGTTTCCATGTTTATAAAAGCGCAAAAATTTTTAAGAGTTATTTTAGTTTTACTTCTTTCGCCGTTGTTTTTGGCGGGGTGTTTTGAAAATGTGCCTGCGGGAATGGTTTATATTCCGTCAGGAGAGTTTACCATTGGCACTAATGAAGAGGACCTGAAAAACCATGCTCTCTCACTCGGACTCGATAAACCCTGGTATGCCGATGAGTCGCCCGAGAGGCGGACGGATATTCCCGGTTTCTATATCGATCGCTACGAGGTGACGAATTTACAATACTATATTTTTTGCCAGGCCACAGACCATAAACCGCCTCGGAGTTGGCGGGGACAGAAATTTCCTGAAGGGGATGATAATCTACCCGTTACTTATGTCGGTTTTTTCGATGCTGCGGCTTATGCCTTGTGGGCTGGCAAACGCTTGCCCAATGAGATGGAGTGGGAGAAAGCGGCACGCGGACGCGCGGGGTTCATTTACCCGTGGGGAGACGATTTTAAAACAGGGATCGCTAACTTGGCCACCTCCCCAAGAAACAAAACCGGGCAAGGATTAAAACCGGTCGGCAGTTTCCCAAAAGCGGTGAGTCCTTATGGGGTGCACGACATGGTTGGCAATGCGTGGGAGTGGGTTTGGGATTATTATCAACCGTACCCGGGTAACAAATTCGAATCCCCAGCTTACGATAAAAAGCATTATGTGGTTCGTGGCATGTCATATATGGGCGTGGGGCATTTTAGTAAAAAGGATTTTTTAAAGGTGGTTGCTATGAAATCCCGCGCTTCTTTTCGTGAGCATATTGGACCATTAGCCTATAAAAAAGATATTGGTTTTCGTTGTGCTAAGGATCGACCGTCTTTTATGGAACGGGTTTTTGGAGTAAAACCTGAAAAGCCCCAAAAAATGGTGGTTTGATTTGAGGGCCCTCCCCCGACTCTACATTGACAGCGGGGAAATTAAGAATAATGTCATTGAAAACCTGTCGATTTCCTAGTAATTTGGTTTTAAGTAGGTTGTCCCCCTTCGTTTGTCCTTTTTAAATCACAAAATGAGTTGAATATGAAATTTGAAGATGTTTTAGGAAAGCAGGTTCTTGTTCTCGATGGTGCCATGGGCACCATGGTGCAGAACCTGGAATTAGATGATGCGGCATTTGGCGGTGCTGCTTTCAAGATGCTGACGGATTTGTTGGTTTTTTCACGCCCTGAAGATCTGGAAGGGATTCATCTGGAATATTTGCGCGCCGGTGCCAACCTGATCGAAACCGATACTTTCGGAGCGTCACCTTTGCGGTTAAAAGAATTCGATTTTACTCAAATAGATATTACGGATATTAAGGCGATTCCACAGGGGCTGGATTTAAAAAAATCCGATTACTCGGCTATCACACACCATTTAAATGTTGAAGGTTGCCGGATTGCCAAAAAAGCCATTGATCGTTATAAGGATGAGCCGGAATATGATGGTCGGCCGCTGTTCGTGGCGGGTTCCATTGGCCCCTCCAATTATGTTCTCTCTAAAACCGAAGCTGATCTAAATAAGGCCAATTGGGATCAAATTGTAGATAACAATTTTTTGCAAGTAAGAGGGATGATTGAGGGCGGCGCCGATGTGCTTCTCTTCGAAACACAACAAGACATTCTGGAATTGAAGGCCTCGATTATAGGTGCCAACAAAGCGTTTGACGAATCAGGCAAGCGACTTCCTATTATTGCGCAAGTGACGGTGGATGGGTTTTCCAAGATGCAAATATTCAACACAGACATCCATGCGGCTCTCGTAGCCGTCGAAGGCATGGGTATTTCTGCTTTTGGTATCAACTGCAACACGGGTCCGGAGCTGATGCAAAAAACAGTAGAAAAATTGAGCAAGGTTTGCAGCTTGCCAATTTCTATCGTTCCCAATGCCGGTCAGCCGGTTTCGGAAGATGGCAAGACTTGTTACAAGCTCGAACCGGAAGATATGGCGGATTATGTAGAACGCTTTGTAAAAGATTTGGGAGTTTCAATTATAGGTGGGTGTTGTGGGACAACTCCAGAGCATATCCGTGCGATATCGAGTCGATTAAAAGGAGTGGCGCCTGCCAGGAAAAAAATAAAGAAGCGGGTTTTTGTTTCGGGTCCGCAAGAGGCTATGCCGATCGACAGTTCCGAGGCTTTGGTGCGCATCGGCGAGCGGCTGAACGTGCGTGGTAGTAAAAAAGTCCGTGATGCGGTGGAGCGTGACGATGAAATCGAAATGGGAGTTTTGGAGGAGGTTGTAGAAGAGCAGGTTAAAGACCTCGGCATTGATATCATTGATGTTTGTATGGATAGTAATATTGTCGAAACGGAAAAGGTTTTGCCGCAGGTCATTTATGAAACGACCAGTGACTTCAAGGGTGCGATGTGCATCGATTCTTTTTCTGTTGAAGCGTTGCAGGTGGCTATCGAGTTTTATCCCGGAAGGCCTATTATCAACTCCATTAGTCTTGAAGAATATGAAAAGGGAGTGAGCAAGCTCGATGCGGTTTTGTCGATTACCCGTCAGCATAATCCGGTTTATGTGGCGTTAGTGAATGGGCCCAAAGGTCCCGGTCAGACAGCGGATGAAAAATATGAATTGGCTGCTGAAATTGTTAAGCAGGCAAAGGAAAAGCACAATGTGACCCCCGATCAGATACTTATGGATGTCAATGCTTACCCCATCGGCTCGGAGTCCATCGAAGGATTAAACTTTTGCGCTGAAACCTTGAAATGCCTGCCAAGAATAAAAGCGATTCATCCTGATTTAAAAACGAGCATTGGAGTTGGAAACCTGACCAATGGTCTGGCTTCGAAACCCTATATGCGAAAAGTTTTGACCAGCGTTTTTTTGGATGAGGCGAGGAAAGTGGGGCTGGATTGCGCCATATTGAATCCCAACCACTATGTGCCCCTCGAAAGCCTAACTGAAAGCGATGTGGTGTTGGCTCGAAAAGTGATTCTCGACCGCGACATGACTGCGTTTGAAGAGCTGGAGCAAATAGCGCAGACGAAAAAAACCGGGATTAAGGCTAAAAAAATTGATTACGACGATCTTTCTTTAGAAGAAAGTATTTGTCAGAAAATCAAAGATGGATTCAAGCAAAAGCAGGAAGGAATCATAGAAAAAGAAGGCGGAGAGTTTCCCTATAAAGACAAAATAGTTGTCGATGTTGCAGAGATTATTAATAAACATGATCCGTTGCTTTTCATAAGCGGTCACCTAATGAAGTCCATGCGTGAGTTGGGTGATGCATTTGGCCGTGGCGAAGTGAGCCTGCCGCATTTATTGAAAAGTGCCGATGTGATGCGCCATGTAATGCAATTTCTTGAATCGTTCATGCGGTTTCAAAGTGGTATCGAGCCAGGCGCGGCTATCGACTATAAAGGGGTGATAGTGATCGGCACGGTGTATCAGGATGTGCACAGTATCGGTAAAGATCTTGCTAAAACACTTCTCGAAAATTACGGTTACCGGGTGATTGATCTGGGTGTGCAGGTGCCTTTGGAAAAATTTATTGAAACGGCGCGCACTGAGAAAGCAGATGCGATTGGCATGAGCGCGCTTCTAGTTCAAACCTCAAATCATATGATTACAGTTGCGCGCATGTTGACCGAGGAAAAATTTTCAATCCCCGTTCTCATAGGCGGGGCACCGGTGAACCATCGTCATGCGGGTTATGTCGCTATGCAGGGAGGCGATGACACGTCCGCTATTCTTGACAATGTTTTTTATTGCGACAGCGGCATGGATGGGGTCAACACGATGGGGCTCTTGATGGATAAAGAAAAAAGGCCTGTGTTGTTAAAGGAAAACCAGCAGGCTCTCCTGGTCCAATATAAAAAAGCCAAAGGCATTAAGGAGGAGAAGGATAAGCTTCTGGAAACTCTGCCGAGAAGGAAAGTGAGTTTTCGTCATCATGAAGTGCCCGCTGAAGGATATGGAATAAAAAAGGTAGAATTTAAATTGCATAAATTGTCTTTGGATAGGAAAAGTCTTTATTCTTTGAACTGGAAGTTTGGAAAGAAATCGAGTTGGATTCAAAAGGGAGTTACTATCGAGCAGTTACAGCGGCTGGAAAAAGAGTGGGTAGAAAAGGCTGAGGAAAATCGTTGGATTATTCCAAAGGCTCGCTTCGGACTTTTCCCAGCGCAGGCGGATGGCGATCAAGTGGTTTTTTATGAATCCGAAAAAAAAGAGAAAGAGCTGGGCCGGTTTGATTTTGATTTGTGTATTGGTAAGGGGAGGAAAGATAAATTTTCTATGGGCCAATATTTTCATTCAGTTGACTCCGGTCAGTTGGATGCGATTGGTCTGCAAATAACTACTGCGGGAGTTGGGGTTGAAGCTGGAATCCAATTATTTAAAGAGCAAAATGATAGCGAATCTGCTTTATATTTGCAGGGTTTGAGTGATCGGGTAGCTGAGGATATGGCGGAATATATTCATCAGCTGTTACGAACTAGAGCAAATTACAAAAAAGAGAATCGTGGGCAACGGTACAGTCCAGGGTACCCCGCCTTGACAAAGCTGAAAGGCAATTCCATTATATGGGATGCGCTAGGAGCAGAAGATTTAGGAGTGACTTTGACGGATGCCAATGAGTTTTATCCGCCGAGCACCACTGCAGCTGTCATTTGTTTTCATAAAGATGCGAGTTATAGTTGATAAACTGGTTGTTTTGCTCACCTAGGCTAATTTTAGCAAAAAAGAGTTTGTCTTCAGTAAAGATGAAAATTTGCCGATAAACAGGGTATTAACGGTCATAAAATCGGGTGTTGTAAGACCGTTTGGGCCGGAATAACCCCTTTGTTATTGGTGGTTTATGCGTTGTATTTAGGCTCTAAATAAAACCTTTATATAATTGATATCATTTGTTAAAATGATATTGGCGTAAACCAGAATTAATACAGGATGTTGTTCCGCATTGAAGTAGAAGAAGTTGAATGCGGGCCTCTTTCACATTATAAATCCGCTTTTTTTTAAGGAACGTTGAATCATGTTTAAGCGATTCACTGAGAGAGCGCGTAGAGTTATCATTCTCGCTCGCGAGGAAGCAGAGCTCTACCGCCATGAATATTTAGGTACAGAGCACATTTTGCAAGGCGTTATCAAAGACGGTGGTGGCATAGCTGTGGCCATTGTGCAAAAAAGCGGAGTAGATCTGACCCAGCTTAAAAAAGAACTGGAGAAGAGTTTGCCTCGAAGTTCGAATTCTCTGATCATCGGCGATATTCCATTTACCTCACGAGCCAAGAAAGTGTTGGAGTTCGCGGTGGAGGAAGCTCGTTCGCTCAATCATAATTATATTGGCACGGAGCATCTGCTTTTAGGTCTTTTGAAGGAGAAAGAAGGCGTTGCTTGTCGAGTGCTCAACAGTTTTGGAATGTTTTTTGATGATGTCCGTGAAAAAATTGTTGAAATGTTCAAAGAGCCCACCGAGGCCAATCGTGAAGTTGGTAAAACCCCGACTTTGGATGAGTTTAGTCGCGATCTTACCAAGATGGCGTTGGATGGTAAGCTTGACCCGATTGTCGGGCGAGCTAAAGAAATCGAACGTGTGATTCAGATATTAAGCCGTCGCACAAAGAACAACCCTGTTTTGATTGGTGAGCCAGGTGTTGGGAAAACGGCGATTGTAGAAGGTTTGGCGCAATTGATTATCGAGCGTGAAGTGCCTGATACTCTTTATGATAAGAGAGTTGTGTCCCTTGATTTGGGTTCGCTGATTGCTGGGACTAAATACCGAGGCCAATTTGAAGCCCGTCTCAAAGGTATTATGAAAGAAATCATGGCAAATGAAAATGTCATTCTTTTTGTGGATGAGTTGCATACCCTTGTAGGTGCAGGCGCTGCAGAAGGATCTGTAGATGCATCTAATATGTTGAAGCCGGCTCTTTCTCGCGGTGAGATTCAGTGTGTTGGGGCAACCACGTTGGAAGAATATCGAAAATACATTGAAAAGAATGGTGCGCTTGAAAGACGCTTTCAACCTATCATTGTGAATCCGCCGACAGTAGATGAGACTATTGAAATTATCAAAGGACTTAAGGTCCCCTATGAGCTTCATCATAGAGCCAAAATTACTGATGAAGCTATTGTCACGGCTGTTCGTTTTGCAGAGCGTTATATCACGGACCGCTTTTTGCCCGATAAAGCTATTGATGTTATCGATGAGGCAGGTTCCAGGGTGCGTTTGCGAGCAATAACTCAATCTCCGGATATGAAGAAGATTCAAAAGGAGATGGACTTGGTTGTTCGAGATAAGAAAGTTTGTATCGAAAACCAGGAGTTTGAAAAGGCTGTCGAATTGCGTGACAAAGAAGAGGCGCTGATCGAAAAACTGGAAGGCGTTAAAGAAGAATGGGACAAGCAGCGAGACACCAGTGAGCCGCAGATTACAGAAGACGATATTGCCGATGTTGTTTCAAGTATGACAGGAATCCCTCTTTCTCGGATTGAAGAAAAAGAAAGTATTCGCTTGTTGAATATGGAGAACGAGTTGGCTGGTAAAGTTATAGGTCAGGACGAGGCTATAAAAGTTCTTACCAAAGCTATTCGCCGTTCTCGGTCTGGGCTGAAAGATATGAAGCGACCGATTGGCAGCTTCCTTTTTCTGGGTCCGACAGGCGTGGGAAAAACCGAATTGGCTAATGTGCTGGCAGAATTTATGTTTGGAAACAGGGATTCCCTGATTCGTCTGGATATGTCGGAGTACATGGAGAAGTTCAATGTGTCTCGATTGACCGGTGCGCCTCCAGGTTACGTCGGTTACGAGGAAGGCGGTCAACTGACAGAAAAAGTTCGTCGAAAGCCTTACTCGGTAATTCTTTTTGATGAAATTGAAAAAGCAAATCAGGATATTTACCATCTTTTATTGCAAATTATGGACGATGGTCGCTTAACGGACAGCTATGGTCGTGTTGTGGATTTCAAGAATACCGTTATCATTCTTACATCCAACATCAGTTCAAGGATGCTGGAAAAGGGTACGAGCCTCGGGTTTCATAAAGACGACGATGAGTTGAACTACGATAAAATGCAGAAAGAATTAAAACAAGATCTGAAAAAGACATTTAATCCGGAATTTCTAAACCGGTTGAGTGAAACAGTGGTTTTCCGGCCTTTGGAGCTGGAGAATATTGTCAGTATCTTGGATATTCAGTTGCAAGCCTTGAATGAACAGCTTATTCAGCAAGGTCTAACTATTGATGTGTCGGATGGCGCCAAGCGTTGGATCGCTGAGAAAGGGTTTGATGCCACATTTGGTGCTCGACCTTTGAAGCGCGCGATCCAAAAGCATCTTGAAGATGTCTTGTCAGATGAAATGCTCAAAGGCCGTTTTAAGGATGGCGGTCTGATCGAAGTTAGTCTTCAGGATGATAGTCTGGTGTTTGTAGAGAAAACAGATGCAGTGAATGTTGGATGAAAAATAATTTTTTCGCTTAAAAAAAGCGCCAATGAAAAAAGAGATAAAGTATTAAGTTTCAGAGGGTTACTCCGATGAGGCTTGATACTTTTTTTTGGCTTAAACTTGGGATGTGAATTTATCGCTATAACTCGTAAAATTTCAGTTAGTTCAGGGAAAATGGTAAAATTTTTCCAGCTATTTTTAACCGCCTTGGTAGCGGTTATTTTCCTGTGGGTTCCTCTTGTGTTTGCGCAAGAAGGTGAGCTTATCGAGTCTGTAAAAATTGTGGGTAATAAAAGGATTGATGAATCGACCATCCTTTATTATATCCAATCAAAGCCAGGTACAGTCCTCTCCAAATTACAAATCCGCAAAGATATCGAGCAGATCTTCAGCCTCGGACAGTTTAAGGATATCCAAGTGGATACTCAGAACGGTCTTGAGGGTCTCGCGCTGCAGTTTCTTGTTGAAGAAATTCCTTCGATAGGGGATGTCGAGATTTTGGGGAACTCAAAACTAGAAACCAATGATATCCGTGAAAAAATTGGTTTGCGGCGGGGCGCAACTTTTAACGAACATCTTGTTAAAGAGAGTAAGAAAGAAATTCTGAGAGTTTATGAGGAGAAGGGTTACTTTTTTGCAGAAACACGCATTGAAACAAAAAAGAATTCCGATAACCTTGTTGATGTGGTGATAAGAGTTCGTGAAGGTGAAAAAGTAAAAATAGAAAAGATCCGGTTTTCTGGGAACAAGGCTTTTAAAGATAAGAAGCTTGCTGAGGTAATGGAAACAAAAGCAAGAACCTGGTATTCCTTTCTTGATGATTCGGGGGTTTATCAAAAAGATATCCTGAAACTGGATATGTTTAGAGTTGAGGGGTTCTATCAAGATAATGGTTATTTAAGAATCAAAGTTCTGGAGCCCAGGATTGATATCAACAAAAAAGCTCGTCAAATTCATATCATTATCCCGGTAGAAGAAGGCCCGCAATTTCGCATCAAATCTTTGGAAGTAAAAGGGGATGACACCATTCCCCATGAAGCAATTTTAAAAAGTCTTATAACAAAAAAAGGCGATATCTATAACGTATCGCAACTCCGTCAGGATATTATTACAGTTGGAGATTTGTTTTCGGAAAAGGGGTTTGCTTATGCAGATGTCAATCCAGTAACGAAAATTGATGATGAAACCCGTGTAGTTGAGCTCTCGATAGATGTTGATAAGGGTAAAAAGGTTTATGTTGGCAATATCAATATGCTGGGGAATATCAAAACCAGAGATAATGTGATCCGACGGGAATTCAGATTAAAAGAGGGTGAAGTATTCGATGGTTCCAAGCTAAAACGAAGTAAGCAAAGAATCAACAATCTGAATTACTTTGAAGATGTGAAGATAGATACCCAAAGAGGAGAAAATCCAGAACTGATCGATATCCTAACCACTGTGACCGAAAAACCAACGGGTTCATTTACTGTGGGTGCTGGTTTCAGTTCGATTGAGAACTTAATTTTCACCACTTCTATAGCACAGGATAATCTGTTTGGAAATGGGCATCGGGTAAACCTAACGGCTTCATTATCTTCCATTAGGACAGATTTTAATATCAGCTTTACTGAGCCGCGTTTGTTTGATTCCGAAATATCTGCAGGGGTTGATGCTTTTAATCAAGACCAGGATTTTTTGAGTTTTGATGCGAAAACAACGGGATCAGGGCTTCGGCTTGGAAAAAATATTACAGAATTTGAATCTTTAAGTTTGGGGTATAGATTTGAGAGCGTTGAAGTTACAGGCGTTTCCGCAGCAGATACAACCGAATTCCTTAAGAATGAAACCCGCACAACCAGCCGTGTTTCGCCCACTTATGTCTATGATAGTAGAGACAATTTTTTAAACCCTTCCAAGGGGTGGAGGCATGTGGTAGGATTTGAATTTGCTGGTTTAGGGGGCGCAAAATTTACTCGATCCAGCTATGAAATCACCTACTATCACCCTCTGCTGGGAAAATTGGTGGGGGCCGCGCATGCGAGGGTAAACTTTGCAGAAGGTTATGGCGGAGAGACGCTACCCTCATTTGAAAGGTATTTCATGGGAGGGCCTACCTCGCTGAGAGGTTTTACCATTCAAAACGTAGGGCCTAAAGATACTGATGGCGACCCACTCGGGGGTAGCCAGGCTTTGATTCTCAATTTAGAGATGCAATATCCCTTTACCAAGTCGTTACGAGGTTTTGTGTTCTATGACAGGGGTAACGTTTATGGACCAGGGCCCGACTTAAGTTCAACTGCGAAAGATTTTGATCTGAGTGTAATGAGGAATAGTATAGGTGCTGGAATTCGTTTTATCAGCCCCTTTGGTCCTCTTGGTTTTGCTTATGGCATCAAACTTGACCGGAAGACGGGAGAAACTTCAGGCGAGTTTCATTTTTCCGCAGGCAGCGCATTTTAATTTAAACCACATGTAAGGATTTGTATTATGCAGGCATTTTTTTCAAAAGTAGTTTGTTGTTCAGTATTTTTAATCGGATTGCTATGTTTTGGACCTATGGCAACAACCCCATTTGCGGCAGAGAGTAAGGTTGGATTCGTGGATATTCAAAAAGCCGTCATAAGCACTAAAGAGTGGAAAAGGAGCTTCGAAGATTTTAAGAAAGATTTTGCTAATGAGAAGAAAAAGATAAAATCCAGAGAAGCTAGGATTAAAAAAATGCTGGCAGATTTAAATAAGCAAAGTTTTGTACTTGATTCTGAATTGAAGAAAAAGAAAGAAGATCAATTTCGCAAAGAAAAAGTGGCCTTTGAAAGATATGTGCAGGATCAAAATGAAGCCTTTGGTAAAAGCGAAAAAGAAATGACACAAAAAATTCTTCTAAAAATGATGAAGGTCATTCAAAAAATTGGTAAAGATAAAAAATACACAATGATCCTTGAGCAGAAAGTCGTTCTCTACCACGATAAGGGGAATGACCTGACCAGTTTGGCAACAAAGACCTACAATAGAAGTAATAAGTAAACTCCATCCAACTTTTGCTGCGGCTTTAGTCGGACGTATTTAATTTCAAATAAAAATTTACTGTATTGACTAAGTCAGTTTAAAAGCAGATTTTCTTATGATGGATATAAATGAGATTAAAAAAATCATCCCCCACCGGTATCCGTTTCTCCTTGTAGATCGAATAATCGAATGTGATTTTGAGTCCCGCATAGTAGGTATAAAAAATGTAACTGCGGATGAACCTTTTTTTCAAGGACATTTTCCGGAATTTCCGGTGATGCCAGGGGTTCTTATCATTGAAGCTTTGGCGCAGACAGCGTGCATTCTAGGATTGAAAATTCTAAAATTAGAGGGGCAGGGCTCAGTTTTTTTTACAGGGATTGATGGGGCGAAGTTCCGAAAACCAGTGGTTCCGGGAGATCAGTTGCGTCTAGAGCTGACAAAAATAAAACAACGCAAAACTCTATTTCGGTTCGAAGGAAAAGCTTTTGTTGATGAGAAGTTGGCAACAGAGTGCACTATACAAGCCATGATGGGTAACGAATAATCTGAATGATTAGATTTTTATTAGTTATCTCAGACGCTTAACCCAATTTGAAACCAGATCACCCTTTTTAAACCTTGACCATTCACTCCAGTTCGATCATTGACCCAGGCGCAAAACTGGGGGAAGGTGTTTCGGTTGGGCCATTTTCTATTATTGGTCCACATGTACACATAGGCAAGGGAACGGTCATAGGACCTCATGCCTTAATTGAAGCCAACACGGTAATCGGAGAAGGTTGTAAAATTTTTCACGGTGCGTCAATAGGTGGCGAACCGCAAATCATGGGCTTTGAAGATGTATCTTCATCCGTAAAAATAGGTGATGGAACGGTTGTACGTGAGTATGCAACCATACACCGCTCAGGTTATAAAGATGGCGTTACGCGGGTTGGAAAAAATTGCTTGCTCATGGCATATTCTCATTTGGGCCATGACTGTGAAATTGGCGACCAGGTAGTCATAGTAAATGGTACAGGTTTGTCGGGGCATGTCATCGTGGAAGACCAGGCTTTTATTTCAGGTCTGGTAGGCATACATCAGTTTGTCCGAATTGGTAGAAACTCGATGATAGGCGGAATGGCTGGAGTGAATCAGGATGTTTTGCCTTTTTCAATGGTGGAAGGAACGCCTGCTCGTTTATTGAGTGTCAATGCGGTAGGATTAAAGCGGGCAAACTTTAAACCAAATGTAAGAGCCGCGATAAAAAAGGCTTTTAAAATAATTTCTCAGCCCGATCTGAATACCAGTCAGTCCCTGGAAAAAATAAAGTCGGAAGTTGAAATGCACAAAGAGATTAATCATCTGTTGGATTTTATTAAAAACTCCACTAGAGGAGTGACAAAGTAGTGAGTAAGGTTAAAGTAGGTGTTGTTGGAGTAGGAAGGATGGGTACATATCATGTGGGTATTCTTGCAGAATTACCTGGCGTGGAGCTTGCTGCGGTAGTAGATACAGACTCAAAAAATCTACAAGCAATCGAGAAAAATTATGGAACCCCAGGTTTCAACAACCATCAAGATCTTTACGGCAAGGTTGAAGTTGCTGTGGTGGCTGTTCCAACAGGGTTGCATTACCCGATAACAAAAGATTTACTGAATGCAGGTATTCATGTATTGCTTGAAAAGCCTTGCGCTAATAACCTCGATCAGGCTCGCGAACTTTTTCAAATTGCTGAAGATAAAGGCCTGACTTTGCATATTGGTCATGTAGAACGTTTTAATGGAGCGGTTCAGGAGCTACATAAAATTGTAGATTCGCCCATTTTTGTAGAATGTAAGCGCATGGGGCCTTTTACAGATCGTATTAAAGATGATGGGGTGGTGCTCGATATAATGATCCATGATATCGATATCATTTTAAATCTTATTAAGTCAAAAGTAGTCAACACCCATGTGTTGGGCGCATCGGTATTTTCGAAAAAGGATGATTTGGTAAACGCTCAACTTGAATTCGAAAATGGATGTATCGCCAATATTCTTGCCAGCCGAGTTTCACAAAACCAGATTAGAACTCTTTCGGTCACTCAAAAAGATTCTTATGTTGTTCTGGATTACACCGATCAGGAAATTTATGTACATAGAAAATCTTCCTCAGAGCATAAACTGAGCAAAGATTCTGTAAGGTATAAACAAGAATCGTTGGTTGAACGAATCTTTGTGCACAAAGACAATCCTCTTAAACTGGAACTCAAACATTTTCTGGACTGCGCAACGAATGGCCACCAACGAAAAGTAGCTATCGATAGTGAATTATATTCTTTAGAAATTGCTTTGGATATTCTTGATCAGTTCAATAAAAAATATCAAAAATAGTTTCGAATCGGCGATTAGGCCAGCGACGAGCCGACGTAGTTAATAGGTCGATGCCCCTGAAACCCGAGAGTATCGTCAAGTTTGTTACTATAGATATGTTGTTAATATTTCCTCCCTTACAAGCCAGGGCTAACCGTCTGGCCTGAATTTTAGAAATGCCATCCCACCCTACAAGAAAAATCGGATTAATTGCGGGTACCGGAGAAATTCCGATCTACTTCGCCAGAAAAGCCCAGCAAAATGGAACAAAGTTGATAAGCATTGGCTTTTCGGATGAGATACAAACCAACCTATCGCCCTATTCCGAGAAATGCTATTCGTTTGGAGTCGGGCAACCCGGTAAAATTCTGGATGCGTTGAAAAAAAATAACGTAGAAGAATTGTTGATATTGGGAAAAGTAGATAAGAGCGTTATCTATAAACTTCAATTGCCCGATTTAAAGTTCATCAAGTTTTTAAAAAATATTGTTACCCATGAAGATAAAGTTTTACTTTTAGGGGTGATCGATGAGCTAGAAAAAGAAGGCATGCGTGTTTTAAACCAGAAAGATTTTTTAGCAGAAGTCTACCCCGAGACCGGTGTTCTGACCCGTCGAAAACCTTCTAAAAAAGAATTGGAAGATATTGAATTCGGATTGCCCATTGCGCGAAAACTGGCAGATATGGAAATTGGTCAAACTCTGGTGGTCAAAAACAAAACGGTCATTGCCGTTGAAGCGTTTGAAGGAACGGATAAGGCCATTCAACGTGGGTGTGAATTGATCAAAGGAGATTGCGTGGTGATAAAGGTCAGCAGAACGAATCAGGACTATCGCTATGATAGTCCGGGTATTGGTCCACAAACCATAGAAACTCTGATAGGAGGCGGAGCCTCGGTTTTAGCTTTAGAGGCAGAACGCGTGATGGTGGTGGAACAGGAAAAAGTTGTTAAAATGTCTGATGAAGCCAAGCTTTCGGTGACATGTATTTAGTATGGTGAACTCTGATCTGGAAGGAATGAGGGAAATGAACATTGTCGAGCCTCATTTTCTGATAGTAGCGGGTGAAGACTCGGGAGATTTGCATGGAGAAAAACTTGTTCAATCTTTATTAGATATTTACCCCAAAGCCCGGTTTACCGGAATGGGGGGTGTCCGAATGCGCGCTGCTGGCGTCAATACGCTGTTTGGTATCGAGCGCATGGGGGCAGTAGGCCTGATAGAAGTTTTTGCCGATTTTGGTCATTATTTTGGTGTCTATCGTGCCTTGATGAAAGAAGTTGCATCGCGTAAATATACTGCAGTGATACTGATTGATTACCCTACCTTGAATCTTAGGCTTGCAAAGCAAGCCCGAAAATACGATTGCCCTGTTTATTATTTTATTAGCCCGCAAGTATGGGCCTGGAGAAAAGGTAGAATAAAAGACATTCGCAAATCAGTACATAAAATGTTTGTTATTTTGCCTTTTGAGGAAGAGATGTACCGCGAAGCAGGTGTTGATGCAGAATTTCTGGGTCACCCCTTTATCGAGCTGGTTCACCCGACTCGTACCCGTGAAGAAAGCCTGGAAAAATTTTCTCTGAATTCAGACATAAAAATTGTTGGCCTTCTTCCTGGAAGCCGGATGAATGAAGTCACTTCTTTGTTGGATGAAATGTTGCTGGCCGCAGAGAAAATAAAAAAAGAGTTAGGCTCTTGCCAGTTCTTGCTTCCCGTTGCTGAATCGATTGATACTGATTTGATCCAACAGAAATTGGGTTCTAATCCGCTTGATATAAAATTAGTTCATGGTGAAACCTATGATGTGATGAACACTTGCGATACTCTGATAATCGCATCGGGTTCAGCGACTCTTGAAGCGGGAATCATAGGTTGTCCGATGGTGATTGTTTATAAACTAAATCCATTAACATATTGGTTGGCTCTCATACTAATAAATACCCCTTATTATGGGTTGGTCAACATCGTAGCGGGAGAAGGTATTGCTCCAGAATTGATCCAGAGTAAGGCAAACGCAGATAATATTGCCGCAGAAACTTTGAAATTTTTAAAAAACCCTGAACACTGCCAGGAAGTACGAGACCGGTTGTTGCTAATTCGCAAAAAACTGGGCAGTCCGGGAGTGATGAAAGCCGTTGCGACAAGCATGGCTGATTCGTTATCAAAAATAACGCCACATGAAAAAATTTCTCTTTAATTATGTAATTCCCTATCTTCTATATGGAGTGGTTTATCTGTGGTGCGCGACACTTCGCATGAAGAACCTGAATAGCGAGGCGGAAGATCAAATCAAGAGTTTGACCGGACCTTATATTCTAACTTTGTGGCATGGAAGGATTTTTTATCTATTCTACTATCTAAGAAATCGCCCTGATTATTTTTTATTAATCAGCCCCAGTGCAGATGGAGATCTGTTGGCAAAACTTGCACATTTGATGGGATATTCTGTGATTCGCGGGTCTACCTTCAAAAAAGCGGTGCCTGCGGCCCGGTCTCTGATTCGCGTTTTGCGCGACGGTCAACGAATCATCATCATTGCAGATGGTTCCCGTGGTCCGCGTTGTGTTGCTCAGTCGGGTTCTGTGCAACTGGCGGGTATTACCAAACTGCCTTTGTTTCCAATGACCTTTTCGGCAAAGAGCAAAGTAACTTTGAACACTTGGGACAAGTTTATTCTGCCTCTTCCCTTTACCCGTTGTAGCATCAAATTTGGTTCTCCTATTTACCTTGCTTCGCGTTCTTCAGAAGTATTGGTTGAAGAAAAACGTCTTGAACTTGAAACGCAGTTAAACCAGCTTTCTTCAAAATGTGATATAGCCTAAAAACGCTTTAAAATTAACCATTTTTATGGGCATTTTGTCCCAAAATTAGGCACGGGTTCGGGTTTGAATTTAATAGGGGGGTATGGTATAGTTTTTTCGCTTCATTAACTCCTTTAAATGTATAGGTTTTTGATTAGATACCCATGAGTGTGTCGACCCCCAAAGTTGGCATGAAAATTGTATTCTCTAGGGTAAACGGTGTTTTTAAGGGGGTTTATTTAAGCGAATCAATCAGGTGCCAGTATACTAACCTGATGATAAAGTCGTCACCAAGCCCTGATCTATCTGAACAAATTGGCTAGAGGTTACTTATGAAAAAGGTTGAGGCGATTATTAAGCCTTTCAAGCTGGATGAAGTTAAAGACAAGCTTAACGAAATCGGCATAAAAGGGATAACAGTCAGCGAAGTAAAAGGTTTTGGTCGACAAAAAGGTCACACCGAATTATACCGGGGAGCAGAATATGTTGTAGATTTTCTTCCGAAGATAAAAATGGAGATCATTGTCAGTGATAACCAGGTGGAAGATGTCATCAACACAATTATGCAAGCCGCGCAGACGGGTAGAATTGGAGACGGGAAGATTTTTGTAATTGACCTTCAGGACACCATTCGCATTCGTACTGGAGAACGAGGAGAAGATGCTGTATAGCTTTTGTAATAAGTGCTTGCAGTGTGATCCCGGAAAGTTTATTTATTTTGGTTCAGCAGTCGCTATGCGGCGCTGAACTTTTGCGTTTTATTTTAGTGAACTTATTTTAATTAATTTTTGCAGGAGAAACGTTAATGACCCCCAAAGAGGCGGTAGATTTCGCTAAACAAAATAATGCTCGTGTCATCGATTTGAAATTTACGGATCTGCTGGGTTCGTGGCAGCATTTTTCTGTTCCCACCAGTGAATTAAAAGAAGATATGTTTGAAGATGGGCTGGGTTTCGATGGTTCAAGCATCCGCGGCTGGCAGGCTATCAACGCCAGTGACATGCTGGTTATTCCAGATCCAGCTACAACGGTTATGGATCCTTTTATGAAGCATCCGACCGTTAGCATGATTTGTAATATTGTTGACCCAATCACCAAGGAAAAATACAGTCGAGATCCACGAAACATAGGACAAAAAGCAGAAGCTTATCTTAAATCTACTGGAATCGGCGACACTGCGTATTTTGGTCCTGAAGCTGAGTTTTTCATCTTCGATAATATTCAGTACGACTCAACGACTAACGAATCATTTTATTCTATTGATTCAGAAGAAGGTGCCTGGAATACAGGTAGTGATGAAGGTCCGAACCTCGGTCACAAACCTCGCCATAAGGAAGGTTATTTTCCAGTGGCTCCGGCCGATACGCTTCAGGATATTCGATCAGAAATGATGTTGACGATGGAACAGGTCGGTCTCGAGATGGAGTGTCATCATCATGAAGTGGCAACAGGCGGTCAGTGTGAACTCGCGATGCGCTATTCGTCACTCGTCGATTGCGCTGATAAGCTGATGTGGTACAAATATATTGTTAAAAATGTTGCCAAGGCACACGGTAAAACGGCGACATTTATGCCGAAACCCATGTATGGCGATAACGGAACTGGAATGCACACCCATCAGAGTATTTGGAAAGATGGTAAACCTTTGTTTGCTGGAAACAGCTATGCTGGGTTTAGTGAAATGGGAATGCATTATATTGGTGGAATTTTGAAACATTCCAGAGCCATTTGTGCGATCTCTAACCCAACCACCAATTCTTATAAAAGACTGGTGCCCGGATTCGAAGCACCGGTGAACTTGGCTTACTCAAGTCGCAACCGAAGTGCTGCGATTCGAATTCCAATGTATTCTCCGAGTCCTAAAGCAAAACGTTTGGAAATCCGCTACCCAGATCCCTCCTGTAACGGTTACCTCGCTTTCGTTGTGATGATGATGGCAGGATTGGACGGAATTCAGAATAAGATCGATCCCGGTGAGCCATTGGATAAAAATATTTACTCTCTCGGACCGGAAGAGTTGGCAAATATTCCTACTCTGCCGCATTCCTTGGAAGATGCTATCCAGGCTTTGGAAGAAGATCATGAATTCCTGCTTAAGGGAGATGTGTTCACTCAGGATGTAGTTGATACATGGATCGATTATAAAAGAGAAAATGAAATTGATCCATTGCGATTGCGTCCGCATCCACTTGAATTTCAAATGTACTACGATTGCTGATTTGGTGAATGCCGGAGAGTAACGGAGATGTAATTTCCCCCTGGGTTCACCCAGGGGGTTTTTTTTTGTTTTCGGGAATACGAAGTGAAGATTTCTTATCTCTTTGAGAGAGGTTTGCATTTTTGTTAGTTATTTTGCAAAAGGTGATTCGTTGAACTCCAAAGAAACACTAATAGAAAAAATCCATAACGGTGAACCTTGGGATAGCCAGTTAGAATCTGGCTTAATGGATTTTGGGTTCCAGGTCCCTTCAAAATGCTGGAAAGATTTAATTTCTCTTGCCAAAGATGTAAATTTCAAAAAACTCTATCCGCAATTTTTCTCAAGACTATTAGAATTATCCGCACGCTCGCATAATGCAGATTTGGCATTGCACAACCTCGAACATTTTTCTGGAAAATTTTCCGACAAAGATCATTTGTTCACGCAGTTCTCGGAATCTAAAACCTTACTGGAGGCATTGGTTTTTTTGTTTTCAGGAAGCCAGATACTTACAGACTCCCTTCTCAGTGAGCCTTCCTATGTGAATTGGCTGAGCCGACCCGACACTCTGACAAAATCTAAATCAAAAGATATTTTGATAAGAGATTTTTATGAATGGGAAGGCTTTGATGAAAAAAATATTTCAGTCCTCCTCAGAAAATTCAAGAAACGAGAATACATACGCATCGGCCTTCGCGATTTACTCGGAAACGTCGAGCTAATGGAAACGGTAGGTGATATTTCTAACCTGGCAGATGTTTGTTTGCAAATTGCTTATGAAAAGGCGAATAGAGATTTGCAAAAAAAACACGGAATTCCTTCGTATGAAGATGCGGACGGGAATTTAAAAGTATCAGAGTTTGCCATCCTTGGAATGGGGAAGTTGGGAGGGCAGGAGCTCAACTACAGTTCGGATATCGATCTTATTTACATCTATACTTCGAGCCACGGTGAAACCCAACCCGATCCCTCCCAGTCGATCTCAGGAATAAAAATATCCAATCATGAATACTTTTCGAAATTGGCTAGGGAAATTACCAAGTACATAAATGAAATTACTTCCGAAGGAAATATTTTTCGTGTCGATCTGGATCTTCGACCCGATGGGCCTAGCGGGGAAATTGCAAGTTCGCTAGCTAGCTGCGAAACCTATTATCAGTCTTGGGGAAGAACCTGGGAAAGACAGGCCATGATAAAAGCCAGGGTTTCGGCTGGCAGTGAGGCTTTGGGCAGAGAGTTTTTTGCAATGATGGAGCCATTTATCTATCGGCGTAGTTTGGATTTTGAAGCTATAGAAGAAATTAAATCTATGAAAAACCGTATCAACCAAACTCTGAAGGGTAAAAAATCCGGAAATATCAAGCTAGGGTTTGGGGGCATACGCGAGATTGAATTTTTTATTCAGGCTTATCAACTCTTGTTCGGTGGTAGAGATAAAGAATTACGTACTCGAGGATCGCTGATGGCTTTGGAGGTTTTGAGAGATAAAAACATTATCGCTGAAGATGATTATTTATGTCTTTCCGAGGCTTATATTTTTTTAAGACATCTTGAAAATAGGGTGCAAATAACCTTTGGCCTCCAAACTCATCAACTCCCAGAAAATGATTCGGACAGAGTAGTCCTTGCGAAAAAGATGCGTATTGAAGGAAAGACAAAGGAAGAGTTGGCCGCCAACCTGATGGAGATTTATGAATCGCACACCTCTTTTGTTGGGAAAATTTTTTCCGAACAGTTTGCAGAAAAGGAAAAGCGCGAAGCTGCAGAAAAAATTTCGCGTGAATGGGAACAATCTCGAGAAGGCGAGATACTATTTTCTGAAGATGTTCTTGCATCCATTCCTTTAATTAGAGATCCGGTTCAGGCATTTCGATTTTTAAAAGTACTTCGTGACGGCTCCGCATTTTCGCATCCTTCGGAAAAAAGTATTCAGGTATTCAATTTTATCCTTCCCAAAATTATTGACCAATGCGGCCGGGTTCCATGCCCCGGAGCGGCAATAGAAAACCTGTGCCGGTTTGTCGAAGCTACGGGAGCAAGGGAATCTTTTCTGAACCTATTTCAAGAGAATGAAAAGTTTTTGGAACTTTTGCTTATCCTGTTTGGAAGTAGCGGTCTTCTTTCCCAAATAATTGTAAAAAAACCTGAATTGGTAGACCTGCTAACGGATATGGACGCGATTTATCGATTCAAGACACTTGAAAAAAGTTCAGAAGATTTAGACAAGTATTTATTGGCGGGCACCACCCTAAATGAAAAGTCACTTATTCTACGTCGATTTAAACAAGCCGAGGAGTTAAGGATAGGTGTGCGATACCTTATCAAGGAGGCAGATTTAGAAGGTACGCTTTCTGATCTATCAAACCTTGCTGATGTTTATCTGCAAGCGGTTTTTAAGCTCGCTTGTGAAGAAGTGAGTCGGAAGAGCGGCCATCCTGTTGCTAAAAATTTTTGTATTGTAGGTATGGGAAAGTTGGGTGGTGGAGAATTGAATTTTGGTTCTGATTTAGATGTGGTTTTTGTTTATGAGGAGCCTGAAGAGAATAACGGAACCCATTATGCTGCTATTTCCCAATTGATCTACAAGCTGACTTCTGAAATGACTTCTGCGGGATACGCCTACAAAATTGATACGGATCTTCGGCCCGAAGGGGGTGCAGGGGTTTTAGTTATGTCCATCGCAGGCTATGAACATTATTTCAAGACGCGAGCAAGAATCTGGGAGCAACAGGCAATGGTGAGGGCGCGCGTGGTAGCCGGAAGCAAAGAAGTTGGGAGAAAGTTTATTGAACGAGTTCATAGTTTTGTATTTCAGGATAATTTTGAATATAGCGCGCTCATAGAAATTTCGCGGATGCGGGAACGAATGGAATTGGAGTTGGGTCAAGAAAAAACTAAAGGTAAAAATGTAAAGCTCGGGTTTGGGGGAATTGCAGATATAGAATTTGCAATGCAAATATTACAATTGATGCACGGGAAAAAAAATGCACGTCTCCGAAAAACCAATACACTAAGCGTTCTTGATATGTTTGTCGCCCAAGGAATGATAGATCAGAGTAAAGCAGACCAGGCGAAGGGAAATTATCTGTTTTTGAGGAGACTGGAATGTGCGTTGCGGATTATTCATGAGAATCCTACCAATAATCTTCCGAAGGAAGTGCGCGACCTGGCGCAAATTGCTCGACTGATGTCCTATACGGGGGATGATGAGGATAGCCTTGCCAATGCTTTACTGAAAGACTACGAAATGCACACAGTGCAGATGCGGGAGTATTATCGCGAAACCATTGGGCAATTACTGCGTACCGGGCCTAGCTCATCTTCTGCAGAAGAAAACGAGAATAGGCCCATAGATACTGTCCCTTAGAACATGTATTTAAGAAGTTTTAAACATCTCAACTGCCCTTTTATCTCTCTGGAAATTGACGCCATATTTTGAGCCGAGTTCTGCATTTCGGTAGCTCCCTGCGTAGTGCTTTGAGCTGCCGCCCCGGTAAAATTTTGTAAAATTTCCTGTTAAGACCCTCTGAGTTAATATTTTCTCAAATTTTAAATTTACTGACCAAGCCTTGAAGATCAACTGCAAGCTTTGAAAGCTCATTGGCTGCATCCTTGGTCTGGCTGGAACCCTGTGTAGTCTCTTCCGCTGCCGTCGAAACACCCGAGATATTCTGGGAAATTTCTCCAACTCCCTTTGCGGCTTCCTGAACATTTCTCGACATTTCATTTGTTGTTGCACTTTGTTCTTCGACTGCACTGGCAATGGTGCTGGAAATATCGTTTATTTTATTAATGATATTGCTAATCTCTCCAA
>JBLFWU010000030.1:0-33552 GCA_047610985.1 Nitrospinales bacterium
ATACAGGATAGAAAGCTTAACGTGAGTGGTACACTTTTACTCCGCCAAAACAAAAAATATTCAACGACTCACTGGTACATTATTACTCCGCCGTTCTCACCTAATAATTTGTTTTGGTCGTCCACAACATAAAAATACGGCTGCATGTAGGATCCGGATTCCTGCTTTATTTTTGAAAAAATTTCAGCGGCAGGTTGGTTCCATTTAATTTTATTAAACTCTGGGGTCATCAGACCTCCGGCAGTTTCCTCACCATATTGAATCAAGTCTTTGATGACTTCTGCATCCTGCGCTTCCATTTTACTCAGGATATCTTCCTGAGTATCACTGGGTAGCTCCTGAATTAAATCGGTGGCTTCATCCTCTGGCATATTATCCAAAAGGTTGGCCAGATAGTCTCTATCTAATGTATCCTGAATTTCCAGCCTGCTGTCCATATCGGTTTCATAGAGTAGGGACTGACGCTTGATGTCACCATCGAGAAGGTGAAATACCCGAATTTTATCGTCCGTTGAAAACTCATTTAGCCGACGGGCGATTTCGAAGGGATCAATCTGATTGATAAGCGTTGTCAGGGCCGATTTTTCAAGATTATCATCTTTTAGCGAATTTTTAATTTTCTCAATAGGCATAAAAAACTTCCAACTTATATCAAAATTAGCGTAATCTAATTAAGATGACATTTAAAATTCTTAGCTTATCAGCCGAGGCACTATGATTCTAAATATGTCCCATGAGGACAAAAAAAAATATAAAGAAGCATTTGAAGATCGTAAAATACAGACCAGAAGAAAAAGGTCTTCCATCCTATCAAAAAAAACCAAAAGTCTACTATCTAAAAAATTCGATGATGGCCATCCTGAAGGGAAAGAACAGGGAACTCCACAAATTGACTTACATGTGAAGATGAACGATAACTATTTGCGTACAGGCCCCTATAAACCTAAGACAAAATAATTAGATTCTAAAGTCTTTCCTGGAGTTCGATTTAGAATTTTATTTTGTGACGAAGACGAGGTATGTTTAGCCTTGACTGGGATGGTGTAAATCGGTTGGGAAGGATTAGCTCTTGGAGGCGGTGGTTTCGTGCTTTTCTTGGTAAATCTTATATATTTCCTCATTGATAAATAGTTCTACCATGTCGTTGTCTAGTTCTCCATTTCCCGCCATAGACCTGAGAATTCTGTATACAGTTTCCAAGGGCATTGCTTTTTTATAAGGCCTATCAGACGCGGTCAGGGCTTCGGCAATATCCGTTACCGCCATCAACTTCCCTTCAAAGGGAATTTCATCGCCTTTCAAGCCAAGCGGGTAACCCTTACCATTTATGAATTCATGATGCGCACCTGCAAAACTAGGTATATTTTTAAGTTTTTTGGTGAATGGGATTTGTTTGAGCATTCTTAAGGTTACCGCAGCATGATCTTGCATCTTTTTTCTTTCCGCTTCAGTAATACTGCCACGACGTATTGATAGGTTGACCAGCTCATCATCTGTGATGAAAGGTTGCTCCTGGCCTTCATTGTCCAAATAAGTTCTCTTGGATATCTCCTTGAGTCTTTCAAGGGTCTCATCCTCCAGGAATTCACCAGGCTCATTACATTTGTTTATGAAAGCACGAATTTCTTCTAACTCTTGAATTTGCTTTTCTGAATCAGATTCTATTATTTTTATCTCAGCGGGGTCAGCTTTTTTCTCCAACAATTCAATTTTCTTTTGTTGACCTTCAAGTTTAACCTTCTGAATCATGTAATCCATTCTCAACCGAACATAATGGATTCGGTCAAAAATGGTTTGTAGTTTTTTAGCTTTTTCAACGATTTCAACGGGTGATGTTACCTTGCCAATATCATGCATATAAGCGGCGATTCGCAGTTCATACATTTGATCGGGAGAAAACTTTCTTTCCTTGAAAATTCCCTCATCATGATTATGGATGACCTCTGCCATTGTGAGGGTCAAATCTGCTACACGCCTGATATGACCGCCGGTGACCGGAGATTTTTCATCAATTGCTGTTGCCATTACTTTAACGAACGCTTCAAACAGTTCAGTCATGTTTGAAATCAACTTTGCATTTGTTATAGAAACTGCTGCTTGTGATGCTAGCGATTCAGAAAGGTTTTCGTAATCCTGTGAAAATTCTATAACTTCATTGTTAGCCGGGTTCGTAGCATTTAGTAATTGCAGAACTCCAATCACATCGTTGTCATGGTTTTTCATGGGAACAACGAGCATGGATTTGGATCGGTACCCGGTCGACTGGTCGAATTTTTTAGGCCCAGTGAAATCGAATAAATCGGTGTCATAAACATCGGGTATGTTGACGGATTCCCCTTTTAATGCAACGAAGGCAGAGACATTAGATTCCTTTAATTCAACAGGTGGGAAGGGAATCGTTTCCCCCGTTTTTCCTCCCATACGAATTTTAAGGCTATCATTTTGCACGATTTGAAAGCGTAGGGTATTGTCTTCAACTATATAAAGTGTTCCTGCATCGGCATTGGTAAAACTCCGTGCTTGATCAACGATCATTTCAAGAAGTGTGTTGAGATCATAAACACCTGAAAGTGCCCGACCAATATCGGACATCTTTTTTATCTGTCCTCCCAGCTGCTCGGCATAAACCGTCACTTCACTAACCACACTTTCCAGCAATGTGTTTAGATTTTCATCTGGAGAAAGACGAATCGAAGATTTCTTTTCAGTAGAGTTATCGTTCATAAAAATAGTTCTATAAACCGCTATTTAGTGATCTGATTATTTATTGTATGAACTTTAATTATGAAATAAAAAAACAATTAAATCAATTCAATTGGGAAAAATGCAGTTATAGTTTTGTTTGATATTTCCAAATTCATTGAGAAAACGCTCATTAAATTAAAAATAATCTTTGAGAAGTTGTGGATCATCAGATAGCCATATTTTCTTCCCGCATACATTAACAAATTTTGGGTTTTCGGTTTCAAAAAGGGTTAGATGTGATTGGTAAAGGTCCTCTGCGTTAGTTCTACAATCCCCATAGGCTTCTTTTTCTTCCTTAAAAATGCCTTCCTCAAATTCCTTAATGCCCTCTTTGGAGCTTTTTCCCGAAAAATAAGCTTTCAATAAAGGGTCTTTGATGTTTTCCGGATTTTTCGCCGATTTTCGAAGAAGCAGTTTTATGCCTCTTGAAGACTGCGATTCAAATAGACCAGCTCGAATACAGGCATGTTGGGATTTCCCCGCATCTAAGGTCCATTTTTCAATGGCCTCTTTGGAATATCCCATAGCGCCATAAGTGGCTAATTGATGCCGTATCACATAAAATGTGGAGTAGGCCACAGTAGTTTTTATATCTAAATGCTCCTCTAGTACGGGAATGGGATCAAATGACAGTCGGTTAGATTGCACTATCGATTCAGGCTCTGCTTCTTTTATGGGTACACCCACTTCACCTAAAGCAGTGGCGTAGAACATATAGTCAAACTGCCCCGGATTTTCAGTTTTGATTTTGTCCATACATTTCGTATCTGAAATATCCCCAAAAACAGTTTTATCTGCTCCTTCAACTGTAAACTCTGGGTCCTCCTTACCAAACCAGTTTGCAATGATATTGGCATCACTACCAAATTTTTTACGAACGGCCTTAATTGCTGACTGGCCCATAACACCACTTCCACCAATGACTAAAAAATTACCCATAATTAACCTCTTTACATATTCATAATATTGTTTGTAAAAGTCAGGAGCCGCCAGAACTCTCATTGATATCATAATAAGGGATATTAGCATTTTCTCTGAAAGCCTGATGCATATATGGGTCAGATTTAAAGAACCCCTCGATATTTTTGGATAGTTTTATAACAAGGTTTTTAAAAGAATCCTTTTCATGAGAATCTTTGATCTCGCGACGATCAAGTTTCTGAGCTATAGAAACATAAGTATCTAAGAAAGAGGTTGAGCCCTTAATAGAATTCAATATAGATTTTAGCTTTAAGGGGCGCTCTTTATTTTTAATAGAAAAACGAGTGAACTCAAACCATAAGTCAATTTCGGACTCAGTCTTTCCGAGAATAATCAGTTCTTCGCTAAAACCTTTTTCACCCTTTACTGCTATACCATCTTGTACATATCGCGCAATCTCATTCATGGGTATGCCATGAAGAGTATCGCAGAGATATTGTAGATGGAAAATTATTGAGTTGATGTTTTTATCCAAGTCGATTGCTATGGCAGAGTTTCCTTGAAGTACACGATTTTTTTCAAACAGTCCCCAGATACCATCTAATTCCGCCACCCGTTCTCGTTGTATATGTAAGGGCTTGATGTGAGCAAGACATTCAGGAATCCCCTTTTCGCTGGCGAAGGAAGACTCGCTTAGTAATAATAATAGGATTAAGAAAAACACCAATCTTCTGGCCATCGAATTATTGCCCGCTAATATGAGATGAAGAGGGTGCACCCGATATACGTGGTTCGCCAACACCGCTGATATGCTCTTCAGTCTGTTTGGGTTGTGGTTGCAAGGTCAATGGCTTGGAAGTCTTAATATCTGTTGGTGTAGATTTGTTTTTGGGAGTCTGATTGTTTTCTACTTCACCTGAGCAGGCAAAGGCCAGGAGTGATAAGAATACCATTAATATAATTTTCATTTAATACCCCTGTCATATATCAAGGATTTTTGAATTTAAACTTCCAGATAATTTAAGGCAATCACAATATCAGGAAGATTAGTCAGTTGCCTCCAGCTGTTATTTTGGCATGGTTGTCTTCCCAAGTTTTAGTAGTAACTGAAATTCCTTTTTTGTGATCGGCATGACAGATAGTCGAGATTGTTTTATCAATGCAATTTCCGAAAGTTCTTTGTGTCCCTTAATATCCTCAAGAGTTACGGGTATTTTAAAAGGCTTTATTGGTTTTAAGTCGACGACAACCCAACGTTCGTCATCCGTTGTCGGGTCGGGGTAGGCTTCGCGAGTTACTTTGGCAATACCAACTATTTCTTTGCCAATCACACTGTGATAAAAAAGAACCATGTCCCCTTTTTTCATTGCCTTTAAATTATTTCGCGCCTGATAGTTCCGTACTCCATCCCAATAAGTGCCGCCGTCTTTTTCAAACTGTTGCCAGCTGTATTGAGTGGGTTCCTGCTTTACCGTCCAAAAAGAGTTTTTATTTTGCATATTTAGATGCTCTTTCTTAGAAATTACCTTATTAGTGTCGAATGGATGGTTTACTTTGAAAGATTTATTTATTATAAAAGTCTATTTTAACAAAGAGTTTAAAGGAGAAAGAGTTAATTATCTGATTGACGGAAAACGACAATGGAAATATAATCACTTTCTCCAATTTGTTGAAAATTATACTGCAATTTCGTTTTATTCGGGTGACTTAAATACCCGTTGGGAGGTTTTATAATCATGTACCGAAAAGAAATAAAAGTTTTAGATTGTACCATTCGTGATGGTGGGTTGATGAACAATCATCTATTCACTGATGATTTGGTCCGTGGTGTTTTTCAAGCGGTGAACCAGTCCGGAGTTGACTATATTGAATTGGGTTATAAGGCAGATGAAAATCAATTCAAGCGGGGCGAATATGGACCGATGAAATTCTGTTCTGAAAAAGATCTGGAAAATGTAATTGGTGATACTGAACTGAACTGCAAAGTTTCTGTTATGGCAGACATTGGTAGGTTTGACCCCAAGGCAGTTATTCCAAAATCTGAAAGTTATGTCGATATGATGCGTGTCGCTTCATACATAAAAGATATAGACAAAGCGATCGAATTCGTCAATACATTGAACGGTAAGGGTTACGAGACAACCATCAATATAATGGCAGTATCTCATGCCAGAGAAAGAGAATTGGATGAAGCTCTTGTTCAGATAGAAAAAGAAAGTGCGGTAGATGTTGTCTATCTGGTTGATAGCTTCGGCGCTCTATACTCGGAACAAATTGCCTATTTGGCTAAAAAATATATAGCAGCTATGCCAACTCGAGAAATTGGTATTCATGCTCATAACAATCAGCAGCTCGCGTTTGCGAATACGATTGAGTCAATAATCCAAAACATAAATTATCTGGATGGAACTATTTTAGGAATCGGGCGAGCCGCTGGCAATTGTCCTCTTGAATTATTGCTGGGATTTTTAAAGAATCCTAAATTCAATATCAAGCCTATTCTGGAAGTGTTAGGAAAAGAGTTCGTAAAACTTCAAAAGGAGATCGAATGGGGATACAACATCCCATACATGATCACTGGAATTTTAGATTTGCATCCCCGAGCCGGAATGAAATTAAGAAACTCAGAGGATAAAGACGAGTATCTTGGATTCTATGAAAAACTGACTACTGAAGCCAACGTATAAAAGATCGCTGATGGACTTCGATCTACAACGATTTGAAATGACACCCGTAATAGGGATTCTTCGTGGAGTTAAAGAGGAATCCCTTCAGGGTGTCGCAGAAGCTTCCATTGCTGGTGGTCTGTGTTTTCTGGAAATTACTCTGAATACACAAGACTCTTTCCATCTCATCAAACAAGCCACAGACAAATATCCTGAATTAACCATAGGCGCGGGTACGGTATTATCTGTGGAAGATGCAAAAAAGGCCTTTGATTCTGGAGCTCAATTTATTGTTGCTCCCGATCTTGAAGAAGAGGTCGCAGCCTTTTGTATCGAAAATAAGCTTGTTTATTTCCCCGGTGCCTTAACTCCCACAGAAATTCAAAGAGCATGGAAATCTGGTGCCACTATGGTCAAAGTTTTTCCAGCCTCGCAAATGGGTCCAGATTATTTCAAACAGATTAAGGGCCCTTTTGATAAGGTCAAGTTGATGGCGGTTGGCGGTGTAAAACCGGGAAACATTGAGAAATATCTAGGTTCTGGAGCCGATGCTGTCGCATTGGGCGGCTCAATTTATTCAATACAGCGCATGGAAAATGAGAGGTTTTCCGAAATCCAGAAAGATATTGAAGAATTTATGTTTGAAGTGAAAACGTTTTATTCTAAAATATCTTAAGATGGTTTTGATGAATAGATAAGTTTTTTAGTGGAGATAGGGAATGAGTTTTGACTTTATGAAAGATTTTATGATGTTTGAAGACGAAGAACGGTTTGCTGGGCTTTGCGAGCAAATTGAAGACGCTATCCGAGAAGTTGATGGCGGGGATGGTAAGGTCTCTGAACTTGAAATCATGCAAGCGTTGGACTATGTTGGTTTTAATTTATTCCGCGATAATTGGGAAGAATATAAGAAGATGGATATGATGAACAGAGAGCAACCCTATCCCTCTACCTTAAAGGGTAAAGATAAGAAATTTCTGCATTAATTCGTGTTTTCCAATTCCTTTAATCGTTCCATCATGGAGTGCATTTTTTTATCTAGAGTCGTCAGGTGTCGGCTTACTTCGCTGATTTCCTTTTTTTCCTGATCCATATAAACAAGTCCACATTTTTCTATATGCTCGGTGATATGCTCAATCATATCGTGTATCTCTTCGCTTTCCACAGCTAATACATCTGCGGTTTCACGCCGCTGAAGTGCCTCGTCTGGTTCACTCTGCAAGATTTTCCTTTTTTTTACCCGCGATTGGTAATATGCAATTAAAACGCCTGAGAGAGTAAGGAAAATCAATCCAAGAGTGGCGATATCCACAAGTAAAATGAAAAAGGAACCGAAAAATCTGCCGTTGTGAATTTCAGTGATTAGTTTAACCACATCCATTTTCATCTCACTTGGCGAAAGCTGGTTTGCGGCACCACTTAGGTTAATATTTTCCCAACTGCGCCCTTCATCTTTCGAAATAAAAAGGCCGGATGTGGTTCCTGCAAGGATAATTCTCTCACCGAGAGTTTCGATTTGAGTGAGGGTGTGTGTGATTGATGTGCCTTCATTTCGTCCGAAAACGAGGGAAGCAAGCGAAAGCCAGGAGTCACCGCCATCATTGCTGCGAAATATTTTTTCTCCGCTTCCAAATAATAAGTGTGAAAGATTATTGGCGTAAACATAGCCTGCTGTGACTGGGGTACCTGAAAAATTTTGGTCCACCACCCAGTTTCTACCGGTGTTAAAGGATTTTAAAAGTCCTGTCTGTGTACCAGAATACAAAAACTCAGGGTCTGTATTTAAAGCAAGGACTAAAAGTGGATTAGTGACATCATCTTGCCAAACATCTTTCCAATTTTCTCCCCCGTCATTGCTGCGAATCATATTCTTTGAAGTGACTGCATAAATAATATTCGGATTAATTGTAGAGGACTCAATTTGTAATACCGGTGTTTCATCATAAAGAACATCCCAAGACTCGCCACTATCAAAACTTTTATAAATTCCTCCCTCTGTAGCTGCAAAAATAATGTCTGAATCTTGAGCATCAATAGAAAGGTCGTGAATTTTTGGATGCGTTAAGCCGGATGATTCGTCTATCCACTCATTCCAAGTTTCACCTTCATCTTCGGATTTGAAAATGCCCAAAGCCGTGCCAGCATAAATTGTCTTAGGAAAATCCGGATGCAGCGAGAGTGTTCGGATATTCTGATCGAAAAGCCCCTGATTGATTTGCTTCCATGATATTCCCAAATCCTGCGACCGATAAACCCCGATATTTGTTCCAACAAATATTGTCTGGCTTGCAGATGATGGGACTAATAATGCCTGTATATGAAGGTTCACTCTTTGGACATTGAAATATTTGCTGGGGAGATATTTACCCGTTATCTGGGCTTTTTGTATGCCGAACTCTTCCGGGTGCATGAGAAGGAAACCTGAAACAGAAAGAATTAAAATGAAGGCTCCACATATAAGCCCAGCCCATTTGTGAAAGTTGCGGTTTTTTTTAAATAAACGAATGTTCAAAATTACGCGTTCCCCATATATTCATGCGTAAAAAATTAACGTTAGAAAAAAATGGCCAGAAATTTCCTGTATCTCTTGCCCAGACTAAATTTATTTACCTTCAAAGCCTTGCTTGGCAAGCTTTTCAAATTCATCCTGAAGCTTGTTTTCGACATACTTAACATGACCAAATAGCTCGTGAATCTTAATGTCAATTTCCTTCAAATGCCCGGAGAGCTCTTGTAGATCTTGATCGGGTGTGTCTTTAAGAAAGATTTCGCATTTCTTAGCATGATGAGAAATATGTTCAACCAGGTCATGAACCTGAGTGATATTGTTTTGTAATTGCGTTGTTTCTTCTTTTAGTTGTGTTGAGCCGAGCTCCGCTTTAATAATGAAGGTGTAGACTAATGCAAATACAAACGCGGCAAATAAAATGGCTTGTCCAATAAAGGTTTCCCATGTTGGATACATGCCCAGCCAGGAAATACTAGGTAAATTTTCTGCAATGGTCATAGAGACTTGTTCACCCATTTGCAATACATGAATACCTTTTCCCATGAAAGTAAATGCCATGTAATAAAGCAGGGCACTTGTGAAACCAAAAAACCATTTGATGGGGATACGCAATCCCAAATAATTTATTAAATAAAAGACTCCTGCGAGAACTAAGCACCCTGCGAAGAACCCTGAGATGATTCCACTTGATGACTCTCCCGCATATAAAAAGAGGGCCTTATAAAATAAAACCGTTTCAAACCCTTCTCTATATACTGTAATAAAAGCTACCGCGCTCAGAGTCCAAGCATTTCCCTTAGACATGGCGCCGCGCATTTTTTTGTTTATGTACTCCTGCCATTTTTTATTATCAATTTTTGAAACAAGCCAATAACTGACCGAGAATAAAATAGCAACAGCTACTATCATGATCCAGCCTTCTAGAGCTTCTTGACTAACTGCGCTTAAATGAAGAATTTCATGGATGATATAAGCAGTAAGAAAACTTGCAAGGATACCTACAACTACTCCAATATGAATACTTTTTATACGAGCTTCATTTCGAGATTTGCGCAAGAACGCAATCAATGCTGCAATGATAAGAATGACTTCAAAACCTTCTCGTACAATTATCGAAAGTGATTGAATGAATAACCCGGAAAATCCAACTTCACTTTTTAGCAGTTCCAGTCCCTTAGAAAGATCCAATAAGATTTCACCATTGAGTTTTTCTACATGCTCTAAAGTCGCTCCACGTTTGATTTCGCCCCGGTAGCGGCTGAATGCGGACTCTAGTTTAATTCCTAGGTCTCTGTCCCGTGTGAGTAGGTTTGATTCAACCTTTTCATAGGTCATATAAGCATCAAAAGCTGTTTCAGCGGCATCTTCTAGTTTATTCTCTTTGAATTTTGTTAAACTGTCAGCCAGCAGAACGCGAACTTCGGTCATTACCTGGTTGGAAATTTCTTTACCGCTTTCGCCAGCAGATTCTAATGCGGCAAGATCTAGGTTTACGGGAGGAAGTTGCACATTGGCATTCGAAAATGAACGTAAGTAGTAGGTGACATTCCAAATTTGAGCTTCAGACAATACACCTGCCCAGGCCATCATCGCGGTATTGGCAATGCCAACGTTGATAACTTCGAAATTGTCATAGGCAGTTGTGTTGGCATCTCCCGTCAGCTGGGGGTTTGATAAAATGGCAGGGGAGGGGTCGAATTCTTTAGACATTGGCCCATCACCATGTCCTTCCATTCCATGACAAATAGCGCAGTTGGTTTCAAAAATCTGTTTTCCGTTACTCAACGAGACAGGAGTGATGGGGAGTTTGTTGATTTCAATTCCAAAAGTGGACATCAACTCTGTGTTGATCTGGTTCACTTTGTCCCAGACTTTTTGCGACTCCACTTTAGTTTTGATCATTTTCATCAGTTCTGGGAAATGTTTACCCAGGTTTTCTGCTTTAGCTTTATCCCCAATTTCTTGTGATGCACGTGAATATCTTTCTGTTGCCTGCTGTAGAAAAACCTGACTTTCTTCATATTCCGCGGCGATAACAATTTCACCCTCTACGACACCATCTGCAAATTCTTTTGCGGCAATATTCAGCATCATTACAATTTTTTTGACCTTGTCTTGTGTTTCCTGATTGAAGGATTCTGAAGACTGAGGGCCACTAATAATGAAAAATATTGAAATAAAAATTATAAGAAAATGTTTTTCAGTACTTAGAAGCAGATGATTTCGCATAACTAGAGATTCATTTGATATTTATGGGTGCTCATCAATAATTTGACCTTTTTGACCTTATGGTGTGATTAATGTGATTAGCACTGTTAATTAGTTATCCTCAAACTATAATAATAATGAGAATAGTTATCAATAATACGGTAAAACCTTTAAATTGTCAACGTTAACGCCATTATTGTAAGTCTTTCAAAGTCTAATAGTCGATAGGGAAAAATTAGCCATTAAATTCATGGAGCTTATTTTCCCATTGTGAGATAAGTTCGCGAAACCGTTCTACATGTTGTTTTTCTTCTTCCATTAGGTCGGCATACATACGACGAATACCAATATTTTCTTCTGAGTCTTCAGGGGTTTTTTCTAATAGAGTTTTATAGTAATTGACGGAATTTTCTTCGCTTACAATACTTTTTCGTAGAATACCCAAGCGGCCTTGCACAGACCTTATTGTTTCTTCATCAAAATCCATTTGCGATCCTTTAGTAAGAGTAACTCCTCCACATACAACTTCAAATTACAAAAAATGAGAGCGGAGGGTCTATTACATTCCCATAATAATCAATTGGCAATATTGAAATTTTGTGAGGTTTACAATTTGAAATAACTACTAATATTCAAAATCTAACTCAAAAAAGGAGCCTATCGTAAAGCTCTAGTTTTGAGGTAGACTATTTACAGTAAGAATAGATTATAACAAATTTGACTTTATATTTCTGGAGAGACCCATGGCAAAAAATATTATTCCAATTTTACTATTAGTAGGTATTTTTGCTGGTTGCTCCCTCCATTCAGGGTCTACTTATGAACGCGGAGAGATGGGCGCCCCAGCAACCTTTAAAAAGGGTGTTGTTTTGTCAGTTCGGGATGTGACGATAAAAGGAACCGAATCAGGTGCCGGCGCAGCAGCAGGAGCCGCGGCGGGAGGGCTGGCCGGATCAACCTTGGGAGGTAGTACGGCAACCCGAGCATTAGGGGGCTTGGGTGGAGCGGTTATCGGTGGAATTGTAGGTCACACTACTGAAAATGTAATTACAGGTGGCGATGCTTCTGAATTTATCGTTCAGCCTGATGCAGGTGAACCCTATGCGATTGTACAGGTCAATGATGAAGAGTTGAAAGCAGGAGAAAGAGTCTTAATTATAGAATCGGGTATGTTACGTATCGTCCGGGACAATTCAGCTGTTAAATAAATAGATTGGAATACTAATGGAAACAAATTATCAAAAGTTAGTACACAGGCTGGAAGAGACAAGTCGTTTAGGTGGCATCATGGGTATACTCCATTGGGATCAGGAAGTAATCATGCCCAGCGGTGCCGCAGAATCTCGTGCCAGACAAATGGGAGTATTGGCTGGAACTATCCACGAAAAAAGTACCGACCCGGAAATAGGAAAATTATTAGACGCTCTTGATAAGGAAAACTCTTTTAATGCTTTCGAACAATGTAATATTATTGAAGCCCGGCGCGAATATGATATGGAAATCAAAGTACCGAAAGATCTGGTCATGGAAATGGCAGAACTATCTTCAAAAGGCCATCAGGTCTGGGTCAAGGCGCGATCTGATAATAAGTTTTCTGATTTTGCCCCTATATTAAAACAATTGGTAGAACAGAAAAAGCGATGGGCTGAATATGTTTCACCTGAATTGCCTTCCTATGATGCAAACATAGATCTTTATGAACGCGGTGCAACAATGGCCAAAATTACACCTGTTTTTGAGACATTAAAATCGGAACTCATCCCATTGATTCGCGATATACAGAAATCGAGCTACAATCCCGATGCTTCATTCCTATCGGGAAATTTTTCCGTAAAAAAACAAGAAGGGTTAGGACGCCGCATCAGTGAACAGATGGGTTTTGCTTTTGATCGCGGTCGTATGGATGTGTCTGTGCACCCCTTTTGCGGAGGCAGTCATCCCACTGACGTTCGCATCACCACTCGATATCGAACAGATAATTTTATTGAGTCGCTTTATGCCGTTATCCATGAAACCGGTCATGGTCTTTACGAGCAGGGTAGAATGGAAGAGGGTAGAGACCTGCCTGCTTCTCAAGCACTTAGTATGGGTATCCATGAATCGCAATCCCTTTTTTGGGAGCGGATGATTGCCCAAGGCCCGGCTTTTTGCAAACGTTATTTATCTTTAATAGCGGAAACCTTCCCAGAAAATTTTAATGCTGTTTCAAGTGATCAATTATATGAAGCCGTTAATGTTAGCGAGCCTTCATACATAAGAGTTGAAGCGGATGAGGTCACATATCCGATGCATGTCATCTTAAGATATGAAATTGAAAAAGGATTGTTCGATGGTTCGGTAGAAATTAATACTTTGCCCGAGCTATGGAACTCAAAAATGAAAGAATATCTGGGGATTGAGCCTCCCAGTGATACTCTGGGTGTTTTGCAGGACACGCATTGGAGCGGGGCTGCATTTGGCTATTTCCCTTCTTATACATTGGGGGCTATTTATGCCAGCCAGTTTTATCAAACGTTACAACAGGAAAAGCCAGATTTAGAAAATGAGATTAAATCTGGGAATCTAGCAACGATACGACAATGGTTGAATCAGAAAATTCATGAGAAGGGACGGTTGCTTTCTGTTGCCGATCTGGTCAAGGAAGTTACCGGAGACGATTTAAACCCGACCGTATTTTTGGATTATCTTAAGAGTAAATATCGAAAAATTTATAGGCTCAATTGAGATCTTTATGGGGCAAAGTGATTTAAATAGTCTTGCGCATGTATCTGAGCGCAAATATTTATATTGTGATAGCTGCAATTCGCTATTACCTGCACCGGGATATTATTGTGTACAATGCGAACCGCCTCAAGGTCCTGAATTGGAATCCGAGGGGGAGCTTAAATTTTCGCAGGCGATGTTGCGGATCAGCCTTTTGACCCTTTTGTTCCTGCTAATCGCTGTTTTTAAACTGGATATAAAGTTGATGCATATTTTTTCATCCAGCGCACAGGAAACTCCAATGAAAATTGCAGAAGATGAAGATTTTAAAATCTTCTTTAAGGTCAATACTGGTTTGGTCAATTTGAGAAGTCTGCCCAATATGAAAACTAGCAAGATACTCGGTTCGCTTGTGATGGGCGCCCAGGTGGAAGTTTTGGGTGCTGAGAGAGGTTGGTCAAAAGTAAAACTCAAGGTTCAGACGGGAGAAGAACCTAATATGGGATGGATTGCCACAAAACTTCTCGACTCAGAAATCAAATAGTTTTTGCTTAAAGGTTTTTTGCTGTTTCAATAAAGGTTTGCTTGAACTCTTCGTAAGTTTTGGTCACGGGAAACTGCGGAAACTCCTCAATAACATTATCAGGCGCTCTGAATAAAATTCCCGCTTCTGCTTGTCTTAACATGCCTGTGTCGTTATAAGAATCACCCGCCGCGATAACCTTCAGATTCAGTCCTTGCAAAGCTTTAACTGCTTTTGTTTTTGCATCAGGTATTCGAAGCTGGAAATCATTAATTTTGCCCGTTTGATCGATGATCAGATCATGACAAAAAAGTGTCGGATAACCGAGCTGTGCCATTAATGGCCCCGCGAACTGATTAAAAGTATCAGAAAGAATAATTACCTGGAACTCCGATTCCAGCCAGGTAAGAAACTTTTTTGCACCTTCTAGTGGCGCAATTCCTTTTATCACTTCTTGAATATCCGACAGCAATAAATTATTTTCATTAAGGATTTTTAATCGACCCCGCATCAACTCATTGTAGTCAGGAATATCTCGAGTCGTCAGGCGTAGTTTTTCTATACCGGTTTTTTCTGCAAAAGCAATCCAGATTTCGGGTACTAATACTCCTTCAAGATCAAGACAAGCTACAATCATTTAAATTTCCTTTTTGCGTTTTCAGGTTTCATTAGTCTATATTTTTTTAGCTTTATTTCTTCTCATGTCTAGCAAATAACTCCATTCCTCGTTTTTTAAGAGATGGGAGATTAAGCCATATACCAGCATTCCCAATGATATGCAAGTCAGTAGCACAATGATGCGAATGCCAATTGGGTCATTTAAATCAAACCAAGCCTCTTTACAAAAATAAATAGCAATACCCATTGTGGTAGCAGAAATACCCATTTTAATTGTTGCTCGCAGAATCTTTCTTCCACCTAGTAGTCCCAGGCGTTTTCGAAGGAAATAAGTCAATAGCGCTACATTAAACAAGGCTGACAGGGATGTTGCGAGTGCCAGCCCGCCATGTTGCAAAGGCCCCATGAAAATGAGGTTGAGAACAATATTAAGAAGCATAGAATAGATGCCGATTTTTGCAGGGGTCTTAGTGTCTTGAAGGGAATAGAATGCCGGAGCAATGATTTTAATCCCGGAATAAGCACAAAGCCCTATTGAATAATAAAGTAGAGCCACGGCTGTTCCCTGAGTGGAAGCCTGTAAAAACTCACCCCGTTCCCACAATGTATTGACAATAGGTTCTCTGAGTATGATCAGTCCTATAGTGGCGGGGATAGTAATGAAGAGGATGAGTCTAATGCTAAAACTTACCGTTTGCACAAGCTCTTTCAATTCGCCTTTTGCGGCATGGGCTGAAAGAGTGGGTAATAGAACCACCGCCAGAGCAACGGCAAACACACCCAATGGAAGTTGCACCAGGCGATTACCATAATATAGATAAGAAATTGATCCTTCAGGAAGTGTGGACGCCAGTAAAGTGTCGACCATAAGATTTAATTCATAAACCGCTAACCCTAAAATGGCCGGTCCCATTAATTTGGCAATTTTTATGACCTCCGGCTGTTTGAAGTTTAGACGTTTTTTCCAGCCATAACCTTTTTTAGCAATAGTTGGCAATTGGATTAGGGTCTGTAGAGCACCACCAACAATAACACCTATGGCAAGACCCATAATCGGTTCATCCATTTGCGGCACTAAAATCAAGATTGCGGCGATCATAGAAATATTTTGTAGAATGGGGGTAGCTGCCGGTAGTGCAAAGACTTTAAGGGAATTTAAAATTCCCATAGAAAAAGCTGCAAGTCCAATGAAGAACAAATAGGGTGCCATCCAGCGTGTTAAATCGACAGTGAGCTTAAACTTTTCTTGATCATCAAGAAAACCAGGTGCAAAAAGAGTGATAATTGCAGGAGAAAATATAAAGAGAGTAAGAGATGCTACAGATAACAGAAGTAACAGAATATTAAAAATATTTGCAGTGAGTTCCTGTGCTGCCTGATGTCCTTTATTCTCTAAAGTTTCTGAAAAAACAGGAATAAATGCAGATGCTACAGCACCTTCCCCTAAAACCCGTCTTTGCATATTAGGGATTCTGAAGGCAACAAAAAAAGCATCTGCTGCTGTAGAAGAACCAAATGCCATGGCAATAAACATATCCCTTGCGAATCCGAAAATCCGAGAAAGAAGAGTCATTCCGCTTACAGCGCCTGCAGCTTTGCTTACATTGTTTTTCATCTGGAGGGAAGGAGGGGGTATAAAAATTTCCGAGGCTTCATTTTAAGTAGTATAACAAAGCTGAAATCATTAAATACAAAAAAATGTTACTACTATCAGCATGATAGAATAGAAAAACATATAAAAACGGAGTTGTGAGTGCCCAAAATAAAATTACGCGCTAAAGATCAGGTTGTCTTTGACAAAATCACGGAAGCTTATGAGAAAACCGAAATTGTTCAGAGACAACGGCAACTTACCGCAGGCCGCTGGGACTTTGTTGTGTTTGGTGATTCCGAAAAAAATCAAACCGTTTTCAGGGAAGGGTATGCTGAGCATGCTGTCATTAAACGTGCGCCTATTTATATAGCCTCTTTGGCACAATCAGGTTTGACCAATGTAAATGGTGTTCCGATTGAAGAGTTTATTGAAGAAGATGTGCCGGAAAAATATCAGGGATTGGAAATTGTCCAGGTCGACCCTTTGCGACCTCTGACCGTCATAAAAAAGGATAAGTACTCTGGTAAGAAAGGCGCAGATAAAATCTGCAAGGAATACGAAGCAGCGAATATAGCAATTATCCGCTCTCCACATGAATCAGATTGGATGATTTCTGTGATGAAATATTTGAATGAGTGCGACCAAAACTTTCCCGATCCAGTCCAACAAATATTTTTAGGAAGAACAGGTTCGTCGCCTTATAAATTAAACTGAAATGTCAGTTCAGGCCTTCTTTTTCGTACACAACATAACCTGAATTGGTCATGCCCAATGCTGCGTAGGTCTTTTTTCCTGGAAAATTGTTTTGCATGACATACAGGCGCAAGGCTTTAACATCAGGATGTTTTTTTGCCAACTCGTCTACATGATTAAATAGGGCACGAAAAACTCCTTTCCCTCTTTGTTCAGGCGGCACGAAAACACTCTGTATCCACCACATAATGCCGTTTCTCCAGTCACTCCATTCATAAGTGATCATGGTTTGTCCTACAACATGCCCATTTAATTCCGCTATAAAATAATGACATTCATCTCTATCCAAAGCATTTGATATCCCTAACACCAGTGTTTCGCGATTAAGTTGCATATCTTCGGTTTCTTTGGCTAGAGCCTGATTGAATTCAGCCAAAACTGGAATGTCGGATTTAACGGCTTCTCTTATTTTTATGTCGATGGGCATAGAGCTTATAAATCTTGAATAAATCGTTTTGCATAAGAACGGATATCTTTCCCATTCAATACATGGAACCGCCTTACTTTTTCCAGAGTCTGGTTGGAAAAACGTTTAAGTGGGATATGAATGATCTTTTTCCCGTAGCGGCGAGCCAGGCGACGCCATGCCATTTTTGGTGAACAAGGTGAAACCACGGTGACATGTTTTTCGCGTGAATGAAAAAAAGCAGCTTCTAAAAGTTTTTCTTCAAGAGTTTCCGAAAACCGCAGACGTGGGTCCTGCCAGATATCAAGAATAGGGCGGGGTGGAAAAAGCATCATACAACCTCCGTAAGTGGCTTGGCCTATTCCCGGACCGATTAGATTTTCCATATACTCCGTTGCATAAAAACATAGAGTGGATTCATCCTTATGCTCGGCATACCATGTTTGTCGCCAGTTATAACGATTTGGATCGGGTTCGGGGTCGAACAGGAAAACGATGATTTCAACTTCGCCACGTGATGGTGGGATTTCTTTCACATAAATATCGCCCGTATACCAATGCCGAAGTGTGTCGCGAATATCAATTCCATCTTTGACCGATGAGGTGAATTTTTCTGTTCTTGCCAAGTCATGACTTAGCAGATGTCGGGTTTGTTCGCGAACGTGGGTGTTGAGATTTTCAATTTTCTCATCTTCTGGCGGCCAGGAACATTGTCCGTGCGGGTCCCATTTATGTTTCCAGTTTTCCTTTTGTTCTAAATCAGGATCGGGTTTTAAATCTAATGTGCGCCACTCCAACTGAGTTTCTAGAAGACGATTCTTCATGCTTGTGGGCGTAGAATCTTCTACGTCAAAAACTCCCTTATCTATTCCCAAGGATATAGTGTCGGAGCCAATATCCGATTCTTCAAAGGGATAATCTCTGGCAGCCTCTAGAACGCAAATAGCAAAAGGGTCGCCGCTGAATTGTTTTGCTGAGTTGACCAGCGTATAGAGATCAGGTAACAACCTCGATTCCATAAGCGTCAGGTTGCGCAAATATTGTAAGAGTGTTTGGAATGTCTGCGAAGTTAAATTGTGATAGCGGATTTTATGTTTTTTTAGGAATAGGTCGCGTGCGCGCAATAGAATTTCTTTAACCCCGTCTATGGGGGCATTGCTGTCACCCTTCATTTCTTGACGTTTTTTCTCGTAAAGATAAGTTATGAAAGGAAATTCACTCAGTGCAAAAAATAAAGTGTTTTTATCGACACGATTTAGAGTGGGAGAGGAAATATCATCTGCTGGCTTTTTGTACTGCTTGCGTTCATCGAAGGCTTCTTTAATCCAAGGCCAATCAAGGATTGAACAAATGATGAGTATGTTGGAAAAATCCATTTCCAAACAGTGGAGCTGGTAGGCCATCCAGTATGCCCGCCAATAATGTTGTGATTTTTCTTCAGGCCGCTTTAGAGTTAACAACAACGTGCTTGCAAACTTCTCATATGGAACTTTTTGCAAAGAAAAAGTGTCGGGAAAATGAGTATGCCGAGTTTCATAATTGGAAGTGCTCCAATCGATAAAGCGGCGGGCAATCCCTTCCTGCTTCGCAACCCTTAAGCCAGCGATAAGTGGCTGGCTGGGGTCTATTGGGACATAATTAAGCGACCCTTCGGGTTCCAGTTGTGAGGCCAATGTGATTTGCGGGAGTAAATCAATACCTTCTTCTACGGAATTTTGAAATTCGGGAGGCAAGGCAACAGCAAGACAGTCACATTTTGTTGATAAAATACGATTTCTGATTTCCCTGGCAAAGCTTCCACTACCGTGAACGACAGGAAGGAATTGAATGCGTTCACTGAGTCTAAAAATTTTATCCATATCGGTAATTTATTTATCGCTATCTGGGTGCAAGGGATTGTCGTCGTTGAAAAAGAAATCGCCGAGTCCCATCGGCATTCTTTCGTCTTGCAGAGACCTGTGGTTTCGGGCAGCAAGACTATCAAGATCCAGTGCGTCATCTCCTAATACCTTACTGACAGCTTCTTGCCAGACCTCATCTTTGGAAAGTGGGTGATCTGCTTCCTGGCTCAAGCGTTTTAGGGCGTATTGCAGAATATGTATTCCATCGCGGGGAGAAAACTCTAAATCTAATTGATGTGATTTTTGTAAAAAATCCACGGTCATTTTTAAAAGCTCTTCTTCGGAAAAAGGCAGGTGATATCGTAGAATTTCCAATTCATCTGCATAGCTTGGCATACTCATATTTAAAGTGGGTTGTAGTCTTGACAAGATGTAGTCTGGGATTTCAAAAGTAGACTCGTCATTATTCATAGTGACGCAGGCACGGAAATCTTGATGGGCATGAATTTGTATGCCCGCGATTATAGACTCTACATAGCGTCGATGATCTAGCAAGGGAGCGAGAGAAGCCCAACTTTTTTCATTCATACGATTACCTTCATCCAGGATACATATACCGCCTGTAATCATGGCGCAAACTAAAGGCGATGCGTGATACGAAATGGACCCCTTTTCCGAAAGTACCGGAGTCACTAACAAGTCCTCTGGTCGTGTATCGCTGGTACATTGGAATATATATAAAGGTTGCTTGCGTTGCAGTGCCGCAACCATAGCCAAAGTGGTTTTACCTGTCCCAGGCATTCCTGTGATTCTTGGCGAAAGAGGGTGATCCTTATCAGAAATTACCAGCCAGCAAGCATGAATTTGCTTCAATACTTCATCTTGTCCTATCCAAGTGGGTTGAGTCGTGTCCGGCTTGCTCAGATGCAGGGTGGTGCCATCAATAACTATTGTTTTCTTAATGGAATTCTCGTTGTTCAAAATGTATTCCTTAATATGTATTTATTCATAATTGGTAGAGGATACTTTTTGATAGCGGGTACTGTCAAGTAATGCGACTAAATTTGGCACGATAACATTACATACCCTCTCTTTTTTGAACTCGCCAGTAATGTTATAATAACTCTTTTAACTTCCTGGAGAAATATTTAGTGGACGATCTGTTTTTTTGGCTAGGGGCCGTGTTTGCTGGGATAATGATGATCCTATTGGTGAAATATGCCAAGTTCATTCATGTTCAACCAAAGGTTGAGGCCGAACGTAGGAAAATGAAAGAAGAAGGAACTTCCCCGCAAGAGGAAAATTCCGAAAACAATCAACAATGATTTATCTGTTCACCTTGGAATGATACGAAAGACCAACAGAGAAGGCATAGCACCTTATCTGAGAGATGCTTCCAACTACTCCGGTGGCAATGCAGAGGAAGTGTTGATTCCTGAAAATGTGGATGAGCTCATCAGTGCTCTGAAAAATGATTTAAGACCTGTCACCATTTCAGGAGCGGGAACCGGACTAACTGCTTCCAGAATTCCATCTGAAGGTATTGTCATTTCATTGGAGCAATTCAATAAATTAGAAATTGTTGAGAATGGCGAAATCTGGCTGGAGCCTGCTGTGACATTGCTGAATTTGCAGGAGCACCTTAAAAATACCAATTGGTTCTATCCCCCTAATCCCACAGAAACTAATGCATCCATCGGCGGCACTTTAGCAACCAATGCTTCAGGATCGCGCAGTTACAAATTTGGTGTGACCCGTAATTTTGTTAATGCGGTAGATTTTATTCTAGCTGATGGAAGAAGGGTCCTGGTAAAACGTGGCCAAAAAATAACGGATCCACTCCGCATGGATGATGGCAGCGTGATTGTATTTCCTGAAGTCAAATATGCCAGTCCAAGTTGCAAAAATGCTGCGGGTTATTTTGTGCAACCTGGAATGGATTGGTTGGACTTATTTATTGGCTCTGATGGTACTTTGGGGATATTTATAAATATATGTTTGAAATTGCTTCCTCGTCCAGATGCTTTTTTAAGCGGTGTCCTATTTTTTGAAAAAGAAAAATTCTGTTGGGACCTGGTTTCTAAAATCAAAACGACAACTCTTATTTCTCCTTGCTCGCTTGAATATTTTGATCGTTTTTCGTTAGAATTATTACGAGAGAAATACCCAAATATTCCATTACAGGCTGAAGCAGCTTTATTCTTTGAAGAAGATGTTGCCGATCAAAATGATTACGATGCCAAATTGGAAGTATGGATCGAGTTTTTAATGGATAAAAATATTCTTATGGATGAATCGTGGTTTGCTCATGACCAAAATGATGTTCGAGCATTCCATGAATTTAGGCATCAAATTCCAATGCTTGTAAATGAGAAGAATTCTCGGGCTGGCAGGGAAAAAATTGGAACGGATATGGCGGTACCTGATAAATTTTTTGACGATATGATGGCATTTTATGAAAAAACGCTTTTCGGCAAAGGACTTCCATACGTTATTTTTGGTCATTTAGGCGACAATCATTTGCATATCAATCTCCTTCCAGATTCTTCGCAACAAAAACTAGCTGAGTCTTTATATGACGCAATCGCAAAGAAAATCATTTCATGGAAAGGGACTGTGTCTGCCGAGCACGGAATTGGAAAGAAGAAGAAAAAATATTTTCATGAAATGGTTGGAGAGAAAAGTATTGAGGATTTAAAAAAAATCAAAAATATTCTAGATCCTCAAGTAAGACTTGGAAATGGAAATATCCTTTGAAGGTTCTAAGCATCCTAGTCGGTTGACAGCTGAATGCTATAAAGAGTAAAATTTTTGTGATTGTGTGGTTGAGTAAATAATTCATGCTGTTCAGCCTTATGGGGTGTAGAATTATGCTGGATTCATTTAAAAGCCTGGTATTAAACTATTCCTATGAGCCTCTGCAGTTTTGCAGCGCCCGCCATGCTCTGATTATGGTTTTTGGTGGTAGAGCCGAAGAACTTGATAACTCTGATTATTGCGTTCGAACGCCCACTACAAGCTTTGCCATTCCCACTGTTATTCGAGTCTTGAAAATGGTTCACCGCAACCATAAAAATGGCATCTCATTCAGCAAGAAAAATATATTACGCCGTGATAATTACACCTGCCAGTACTGTGGTACCTCCGACCACCCTTTGACGGTTGATCATATTATGCCCAAGTCGAGAGGTGGTAAAACCAATTGGACCAATGTGGTTGTAGCGTGTAAAAGTTGTAACGTGAAAAAAGGTAACCACACGCCCGTGGAAATCGATATGAAACTGAAGCGCAAACCAACCAAACCAGATTATAGTTTTGTCCCTTTTATTATTCCACCCTGTCCAGATTCCCACATTGAAACCTGGCAAAAGTACATCCCTCAAAAAATGCTTGCTAAAACTTCAAGCTTTTAGCGTTCTTTGATTTATATATATGATAAGGTTGTAGTTATTACTGGTATTTCGTTTGCACACTAGCCCCGCAGGTACTATGGAACCCAAATCACTTTTCCAGATCATTTCCGAAGAGGAATTCTTGAAAATAGTTCAAGAACCCTGTGAACTTTTTTTTATGGTAGGCAACGATTTTGCAAAAATTGTTGCAGGTAATGATGATGTTTCAAGGAAAATTTATTCGAGACTAATGCAGGAGTCTGAATACCTGGAAAGTGTTCTGGATGAACACGGGGCTCGTGAGAATAAAGCCTGGTCTTTTTTTTCTGAATATATTGCCTGTATTCGAAACCTTGCGATTGTTGCTTTTTACATCAAACATATTCTTGATCGCTACCCTTATTATAAGTTGCAGGAAACTAAGGAGATCGATAAAGAGTTTCATTTTGCAGCCAACCATTTATTGGAATTTATAAATAAATCGATATTAAATTTGAAGGAAGAAGTTCTCCGCACTGGAATGATTAACGGATTAAAATGTGATGTTAATAAAGGGTCGGACGATGAATTTTTCAAGATCGAGTCTAACAAGCGCCTACCGAAAAACATATTGGATGATGAAGTTAAGGAAGAGCGAGAACGGGTAATTGATCTTTGTCAAAAATATCGAAAGATTGCTAAATTGATTCAAGAAGTGAAAATTGAAAAGTCAGATGATGTGAAAACTTTCCGAGCTTTAATTCCTTCCAAATTGGATGAAAAAATTGCTCGCATGTATAAGGAACATATTCATAGTGTGCAGTCAGAATATGACACTTATGTAAAAAACACATCTCTTGAGAAAGAGCACAAAGAGTTAAGCAATTTTAGAGGCTATGTTTCCATGCCCCTGCACCTTCTCGAGGTAATACTCTGGCTTTGCCATTTTTATGAACGTCATGAAGATGATATACGCCATGGAGAATGCAAGCAGAGCATTTCCCGAATGGTCAATAAGGATGAACTTCTCGGACATATTGTGAATTTTGGTTTTAATTTTAGCCAACATTTCTTGCGGGAGGGGGATAAGATTGCTACCGCTATCCTCAAAAGTTTTGTCAAAAATATTCGAGCTGAGGTAACCATTCCCCATCCATTGGGGTTTCATGCCCGGCCTTCCACTTATATTTCTCTCATTGCCCGTCAGTATGAAGGTGATCTGCATATGCTTATTGATGGAGATAAGTATAACGCCAAATCAGTGATGAGTCTTTTACAGGCGGGAGGTGCTCTTGCAGATAAGGGTTATAAAACCGTAGAATTTGAGGGCTCGAAGCAGGCGATTGAGGATGTGAAAGTTCTTGCTCAACATAATTATTGTGAAGAGGGCGAGTTCCCACGCAAGCTCAGTTATTTAAGACCAGACGGTTCTTGAGAAACTATTTTTGTTCAGGTGATTAAGCTGACCAATGTTCAAGATGAAATTTATGATGTCGTAGACGAAACGGATCAAGTGATAGGTCAGGCCACTCGACGAGAAATTCATCAAAGAAATCTTTTGCACCGTTCCATACATATTCTGGTTTTTAATTCCCAAAATGAGTTGTTTTCACAGAAAAGATCCATGACTAAAGATGAAAACCCGGGTTTGTGGGATATTTCTTCGGCGGGGCATGTCGATTCGGGTGAAACTTATGATGACTGTGCACATAGGGAGCTATGGGAAGAACTTGGAATAAAGGCTATATTAAAGCCTTTAGAAAAGATTGAAGCTTGTCAGGAAACTTATCAGGAGCATGCTCAAATCTATACCTGTAGAACAAATACTACGATAAAAATCAACTTTGATGAAATCAGTGAAGGGAAATATTTCAATTTGAGAGTTCTTGAAAGTGAAATCCAAAAAAATCCAGAACAATTCACATCGTCTTTCAAATTGATTTTGATAAAATATGGAGAGATGCTTTCAATGAATACCTCTAAAAAATTATGACTACTTTTGACATTGTTGTTTATTCCATTTTAGGTTTGAGTGTAATATTTTCCCTTTTTAAGGGATTCGTTAAAGAAGTATTCTCCTTACTTTCATATTTGGGCGGTTACCTCATGGCTTCCAAATATCAAGGAGTTTTTTCTCAACTTCTTATGGAAAGCATTCCTAGCAAGCCAATTGCAAAACTGATTGCGTTTGCGGGAATATACATTATGACAGCAATTATCATCTCCCTAATGGGAAGGATTGCGAGGGGGTTCATTATGTCTGCGACCCAATTATCGGGATTTGACCGATTAGCTGGAGGGTTCGTGGGCTTTGCTAGAGGTGTAATGATTGTTGTTGCTGTTACATTTCCACTACAGTTTTTTCCTGAAGTTGGCAAAAAATTCATGAAAGACTCACAAACAGCTCCTCATCTAGCCAAAGTCTTAAAGTTTGTAAGTCAGAATCCTGAGGCTCTCAACATTCGCAAAAAATTGACTGATTTTGATATGGGTGGCATGAAGGAAAAATATGAAGAACTGAAAAATATGAAGGATATGGCTAATCAGTTTGAGGACTTAAAAAAAATTCTACCAAACATGGATGGAGACTCAAAGAAAGGTGAGAAGCCCTTGGATGAGTATTCTAAAGAAGATATTCAAAAACTAACAGATATATTAAAATCTGTTGAAAAAAAATAAATGCTTATTCTTACCATATCCATTACTGACTTCTTATGACAACCAAAATTAATATCAATGGTGACATTCAGGACGAAGCGTTCATTTCGATTCTGGATCATGGGTTTTTGTTTGGTGACAGTGTTTATGAAGTTATTTGCACAACTCATGGAAAGCCATATTTTCTGGATGAACATTTAAAAAGGCTTTATGCTTCTGCATCGGGAATTTCATTGAAAATTCCACATGATCAAGAATGGATAAAAAACCAGATCCAAATCACTTTAGATTCTGCAAGCAATCCTGAATCCTATATCCGAATTATTGTTACCCGGGGGGTGGGTGATCTAGATATTGATCCTTCATCCTGTTTCCACCCTAAATTGATTATCTTCGTCAAAAACATTCCTCAAATACCTGATGAGAGTTATGAAAAGGGAATTCCCGTTGCATTGGTATCCATCAAACGCAATTCGCGCGATGCGCTCGACCCCGCCGTCAAAACTGGAAATTATCTAAATAATGTTTTAGCGAGAGTCGAGGCTCAAAAAACGGGTGCGGTCGATGCCATAATGGTTAACCCTTGGGGGCAATTGACAGAAGGCACGACAAGCAATTTATTTTTTGTAATGGAAGGGCGACTCTTAACTCCTGAAAAAGGTTGTGGAATTCTTTCGGGGATCACCCGTGAAAAAGTAATTCAACTGGCACATGAAAATGGGATGCCTTTGGAAGAGGGCGCATGGCCAGGAGAGGTACTTTCAAAAGCTGAAGAAATATTTTTATCGGGAACCGTGAAAAAGGTTATGCCTGTTTCGATACTTGATAATCGCCCCGTAGGAACGGGAAAGCCGGGACCCATAACTCAAAAAATGATGCGACTTTATTCTGAGTTGCTGAAAAGCCTTGTTTAAACCTTTGTTTAATGGAGTGCGAATTGTCTTTATTGGTGGGCCTTACAGGAGGAATGGGATCCGGTAAAACGTTGGCGGCATCTTTTTTTAAAGAGTTCGGTACATTTGTTCTGGATGCCGACTTGATATGTAGGAAACTGGTAGAGCCTGGACAACCAGCATGGAGGGAGATCTCGGATACCTTTGGAAAAGAATTTTTTACTGCATCGGGAAATTTGGATAGAAAAATACTTGCCGACATTATTTTTGGTGACCCCGAAAAAAGAAAAACTCTGGAAAACATACTTCACCCCAAGGTATTTGAGCTTGAAGCTCTAGAATATGAAGCTATCTGTAAGGAGCAACCGAATGCCGTGGTCATAGTGGATGCAGCTTTATTGATAGAATCAGGGAATTATGAAGAAATGGACAAAGTTATTGTCGTAAATTCAGATGAAAAAAACCGAATCAACCGGATTCTAGCTCGAAGCGACATGAACCAAGCCGAAGTAACTGCCAGACTCAAAAATCAAATGCCCAGTGAAGAAAAATTAGGATATGCAGATTTTGTTCTTGAGAATTCATTGGATAAAAATAATTTACGGTCTCAGGTTAAAGATATATATTCAAAATTAGTCCTTTTGGCGACGGAAAACATTGAAAAATCAACCTCTTGATATTGAGTTCCGCTCGCGATAATCCGTAGAATAATATGATGAAGTGTTTTAATTCGATGGATATTACCTATGGCTGAAGATCAGGAAGAAAAAGGAGAGGAGTTATCCTCTGATGAGGCGGAAGAACTTGAAGCGTTATTAGAAACTGCTGGGGGGGATGCTGAGGCCGCAGCGCCAGGTCTAAAGGGGAAAATCCAGCAGATCTTTTCCAATAAAAAGCTTCTTATGATATTTGGAGGCGGGGCATTGGTATTACTCATCGCTATTGGTGTGGGGGTTTACCTTATGATGTCGGGTACAGAAGAAGTGGTCCCTGTAGAGGAGGAGCAAGCCGAGGAAGAAATAAAGGAAGAAGAAACCAACGTTGTTGAAAAGGTAAATATTTATAAGCTGGAACCTTTTTTTCTACCGGTTCGCGATAATGGTAAGGAAACTGGCAGATTTCTTTCACTTTCGGCAAATCTGTTATTGAGTAACAGTGTGCTTAATAAGGACCTTGATAAGGTTTTACCGCTAGTTCGGAAAAATATTTATGGCATATTGCGAAGAAAACGCCCTAGTGATTTTACCCTTAAAAGAGCTAATACAGAAGAGAGAATAAAAAGAGAAATTCTTACTGCTTCAAACGCTCTCCTATTGAGTGGAACGGGGACAGTGACCGATGTCTTTTTTTCAAGTTTCATGGTTAAGTAATCGAATTTCCTAGATTGACATTGTTTGCCAACGGGTTATATTTATAAAGTAATAACAATTTATGGTGCCAACCATGCCTACGACTCCTCAAGTTAACACCCAGCAAGTTCTGCAGATGGGTACGCACGCCGAAAAATTACAGCAGACAATTCAATCATTACCCAATGTCACTGCGCAACAGTTAAATACAGAGCGCGAGGTGACAGACGAAATGAAGCGCACGGAAGTCCAGGATCCAGAGAATACTTATTTTATTGAAGAAACCGACCCAGAAACAGGTGCAAAAAAGCGGGTACGAGTTTTGAAGAAAAAAGCAATTCCTGAAGAAGTATTGTTGGAACCTGAGGAAATTTCGCCATTGGAGGGGAATCATGGAGGAAAAATCAATATTCGCGCATGAACCAGACCTCCCTTTTTTGAACAACCCCTTTTCTAGGGAAAAAATTATTTAAATAGTAATAATGGCCCGGTTTTCATCGGCCGATAAGCTATAAAAGACCTGTAGTCTCAACTCTTTTTTCTAAGTCCCATTCCAGAATTTCAAAACCTTACTTGAAGGTGTTTCTTTGGACATTCCGTCTCTACCGCTTGCAAATTTTGTAAATAAGATAATTAAGATACTGTCTGGGGAAGACTCGCCACTTATTCCTTTAGCCTTAAAAAATCAATTGCAGACGGGAAAACTATTACAAGGAGAAATTATTAAACTACTTCCCGAGGGGAAGGCTACGGTTTCTATTGCTGGGCAAAAAGTTGTTGCAGAATTACCAAGCCAGAAGACTCAGGATAATTCATCCACGGTAAAACCTGAACATTCTTTCAAACCAGGACAGAAAATTTACGCCCGGGTTGAAAAAGTTACCCCTGAACCTATATTGAAGCTGGTTCCCCCACCGCAACAGAAGGTTCAGAATGAAAGCTATACGACAAACCTCTCACGTAGTGTTAAGCCAGAGATTTTGAAATATGAAAAATTCAGCGAGTTGAAACTTCCTCCTGATAGGATCGTACAGGTCAATGTTAATCGTGTTGTTGATGCAAATACCTTGTCGGTTCAGTTTAAGGATCAGGAGTTTCTCGTTAAGACAGAAAATGCCAAGTTGTACCGGCCGGATACTGCCATTCGTATCCAATTTGAAAAAACGGCTAGTGGTTTTAAACCAATTTTTCTTGACCCACCAGAGAAGCCAGGAACTGTGAACCTTGAATTGATTAAGTCCTATTTACCCTCCCGCACACCTTTGGGAAAACTGGTTGGCGAATTGACCCGCGATATTCTAGGTTCCCCAGTATTAAAAGAATTACAAGTACAACCACAGCTTCTAGAGAAACTTCGAGAAACATTACAAGTTTTGACTCCAAAACCTGGAATTACCCCGGATGAAGTTGAAATTGAAGAGCAGATGGAAAAATCAGGTGTTCGTTATGAAGCCAAGGTAAAACAATTTTTGATGCAAACCGAGGACCCTAAAGTCCGATTGGAACTTGCCAGAGACTTAAAAGGGCAATTGCTTGATTTACTCCAGATAACCGAAAAAAGTATAACAAACGTATCAAAACAGAACCAAAGTCAGCAAATTACTGAATTCCAGCAACGAGTAAAAGTTTCTGTGGATAGCATTGAGCTGAACCAGCTTTCTTCGCGGGTTGCCACACAGGAAAACCAGCCTCTAGTGTTACAGATACCCAATCCGCTCAGTCCAGGCGAAAAGACAATTAATCTATTCATCCGGGAAGATTCAGAGGGTGGGCGCGATGGAAAAAAGGATGATAAAGAAACTTATAATATGGCATTTTTTCTAAATCTTTCGGCGCTGGGAAATATAAAGATCAATGCTAAAGTCGGCCCCGAAAGTTTGGCGGTAAAAATGGAGGTAGAGCAGGATGATGTGGCCGATTTCATTCGTAACAACTCAAATGATTTTGAGCAACTTATGAAAAAGAAAGAACTGAACGCTACTGTGGAATGTCATACACGGGATGAGGTAAGTCCCATTAAAGACAATTTAATTGAATTGCTTGTAAGTAAAAACACTTCTCTTTTGAGTGTTAAAACATGAAAAAGGAGAATCCTGTATTACCCAAGTCTGCTGTTTCTTTGCAATATAAAAAAGGGAAAAATGCAGCTCCTAAAGTTACCGCAAAGGGGCAGGGTTGGGTTGCCGAAAAAATTATAAAAATGGCGCAGGAAAATAATATTCCAATACGTGAAGATAAAGACCTGTTTCATTTACTTTCGGAAATTGATGTAGGACAGGAAGTACCGGAATCTTTATATAAAGTGGTGGCAGAACTTCTTGCCTGGGTGTATCAACTCAACCAGAATTATCCAGGATCCAATCAGATAAAGTGAAAGAGAAACGGAAAGCATTGTATAACGACTAAGATTCACCTGAATTCACCTTGACCTCAGTCAGGGCCTCTGATATCCTTAGAAAACAATATGTTATCTACTGTTTTATGCGTATTTGATGCTTATATGGATATACCATTAAATTATTTTTTTTAATTTTTGAATAGAAAGCAATAACTTGATCAAGACGATTAGAAGTGTAGGGTTTGCTCTCGCCTTGTTTCTGGCACCATTTTGTTTGTCTATTGCTAATGCAAATTTTTCTTATGAAACCCACACTCTAAGCGAATATCATTTCACCACTCCTCCCGGGCTTGCCGACCAAGTCAATTTTTGGAAAAAGATTTACTCAGAATATACGACTCGACATGCTGTCATTCACGACATTCGCGATCTTGGGATTGTCTACGAAGTTGTCTATCTTGGTGACAAGCCTTTGTCACGCCGTTCCAGAGAAAAGAAACTGGAAAAGGTCAAGAAAAAGTACAAGCAGATATTAAGACGTATAAATAAAACAAAAAATAAATCGTCTTTGAAAGGTGAAGATCTTCGTATTTATAAATTAGTAAAAGAAGATTTTTATAAAGCGACTCGCCAGATACGCGCACAGTTAGGCCTGAAAGACCGATTCAGGGCAGGTGTCGAACGCTCCGGCCTTTACCTGACTGAAATTTTAAGAATATTGAAGAAGAATAATTTACCAAAAGAATTGAGTGTTCTTCCGCATGTTGAGTCGTCGTTTCAGCTAGGAGCTTATTCCAGTGCAGGGGCCGCAGGAATTTGGCAGTTCACCCGCAGTACTGGCAGGTTATTTATGAGAGTAGGTTACGATGTTGATGAACGAAGAGATCCCATTCTTGCAACGCATGCAGCCGCAAAGTTGTTAAAAAAGAATTTCAAAGGGATTAACTCTTGGCCTTTAGCTATTACAGCTTATAACCATGGACTTCAAGGTATGAAGCGCGCGAAAAAGCGTCATGGTAGCGATATTTCTAAGATTGTAAGGAGTTATAAAAGCCGTACTTTTGGTTTTGCATCAAGAAATTTTTATGCTGAATTTCTTGCTGCTCTCTATGTTGTAAAAAATCAGGACAAATACTTCCCAAATCTTAATATCCAAAAGGCCCATCGGAGAGTATCTATTCGTTTGCCAAATTATATTCATGTTAATACTGCAATGGATTATTTTGGTATGACACGTGAGGAAATTGCCGAGTCAAACCCATCTCTTAGACGCCCTGTTCTCAATGGTGAGAAACGAATTCCTAAGGGTTTTGTTTTTCAAGCACCTTCATCAAAATTAAACAATCTTCAAACCAGGTATGAAAAAATACCAGAAAGAGTACTTTATTCAAAGCAAGTGCGATCAAAGTGGTACACCGTAAGGCGCGGTGATACCCTTTCTGGAGTTGCGCTACGATTTGGTACCACCGTGCGTTCTCTAAAAGCTTACAATAGTATTGGCAGAAGAAATAAAATATATATTGGGCAAGTATTACAACTACCAAAGGGGAGATCTCAACCTACCGTCCGTCTTGCAAGCTATTCCCCACAAAACTACTCTCTGGTTTCGTATAGAGTTAGAAGAAATGACAATCTCTCGAAAATTGCAAAACGTTTTAGAACCGATGCCCACCATCTGGCAAAAATCAATAAAATAAAGAACCCTAATTCCCTCCATCCGGGACAAAGAATAAAAGTTCCGCAATCACGTCCGTCTATCAAATTAGCTAAACTGGAAAGCGACCAAAATTCTTTAAAAGATGGTTATTATAAAGTTCAGAAAAATGATAATTTGTCCAAAATTGCAAAGCGATTTGACACAGATGTTATTCATTTAACAAGTTTGAACCGAATGAGAGACCCTAATTCATTATATTCCGGGCAAAAGTTAAAGATAACCAGTAGTACTTCAGAGGAAACACCCCGTAAAAGTAAAATAAAGAATTTTAAATTGTCGGTGAACCGGCAAGATAAAACAATCACTAAGCAGCATAATAAAAAAGAAATTAAAATTAAGCGCGCTGTTCCGGAAGGAACTTTAAAACTTGCTACAAAAACTAACAAGCGCTTAAATGAAAACAGACCTGCATTCATGCCAGTCTCTTTTTCCTCCCAAAATCAAGAAAGCATTGGTACGATCACAGTGGATTTTGATGAGACACTAAGTCACTACGCGGAATGGTCTCTATTGTCAGTGAGAGAATTACGGAAAATTAACAAGATTGGTAAAAAGGCAGAAATAACGGTTCACGGTCAACTTCGCGTGAGTTTTGCAAAAACTAATCCTGAAAAGTTTGAAGAGAGAAGGCAGGAGTATCATAAGGCCATTCAAGAAGACTTTTTCAACAATTTCGATATCAGCAAATTAACAATTAGAAGTGTTGAAAAAGGTGAAACCTTGTGGGAAATTTGTAATGATAATTATACAATCCCCCTCTGGCTGCTTAGCAGCTACAACTCTGAAAAAAATATAAATGCGTTATCAGTTGGTGAACCCATCATCATCCCCGTTATCTCCCCAAAAATTGGATAAAATTATTTCAGTCAAATTTATTTTCTATTCATATTTTATTTGAAAAGTAATTAAGCGCGGTTTTTATTGCAGTTAAATGCGCATTCACTCTAGTTGCTATATCAAAATGGCTTGCTGTTTCAAGCGTTAGACACCTTTCTACCCCTTTTGTTAAACCATAAAGAGCCATTGGCCACCAATCCATTGTGGAAATGTCGATACCCTTTCCGATAACTCCTTGATTAGCTGAAGAACCATCAATTTCAACATCCAAGTTTATGGGCATGATATTTTTTATAGCGTCTAATATTTTGAATCCCAAATCATCATCTTTTGCATCAATCCCTTTTTGATAAAGATAATAACCTGTGCTTTCATTATCTTCATGTAATTCGATAGTCAGCTCAAAGGGGTTGTTTAATATTGTTTGTGCAAAAAAAACCTCTATTGGAGGTTCAACTTCTTTAAAAAGCCTATTCAAATCTTTTCCCTCGTGGTTTTCGCGGGTTCCAAATTCATAACCATGGGGATTGATACAAGGTAGCAAAGTGATTTCCCATTGCTTTGTATAGGGCAAATAGTGGTTGTTTTGCAAAAAGGATAAAAGGGTTTCTACACCTCCTGGTTCGTCACCGTGAATCCCCGCAGAAATCAAAACCCGGCGGGGATTTCCCTTACCTAATACTATTTTTATAAGTGGGTAAGTCGATTTTTGATTTGTGTGGTGAGTTTCTATTGAATCTAAATGAGTCTTCTCAATACGGTGAATTATTGACTCAAGGGCACCTCTAAAAATGATGATGTGAGAGGTGATATAAGTCTTTCTTCGTTTTAACCCGTGAGGCTCATTGGTTTAGAATGTTAGTTCCTGATATTTTGAACTATTATTGTTCCCACTTTCCTGT
>JBLFWU010000031.1:0-33059 GCA_047610985.1 Nitrospinales bacterium
GATTTATACTGTGGCTTCGTGGCTGATACCTGCTCAGGTTTTAGCACAACAGTCAATTGGCTGGGTAGAGCACGTGAATGTAGTGAAACAAAATATTAGGCTTGAGGCAAAAATTGACACAGGCGCGGACACTTCATCCATCAAAGCTGAAATACTCAAGGAATATTCTGTAGCTGGGGAAGAATGGGTCCAATTTAGAATGGAAAGTAAACAAAATCAGCCTGCTACTTTAGAACTAAAAATTGAGCGTCACGCAAAAGTTAAGGGTCGGTCAGGACCTTCAAGTATGCGACCGGTTGTCAGAATGGGTATATGCCTTGGCAATATTTATCGCGATATTGAGGTAAACCTTGCGCAACGAAAGAAATTTAAATATCCCATACTTATTGGGAGAAATTTCCTCGAAGGAGTTTTTTTGGTGGACTCGGGTAAAACACATACCATCCAGCCCTCATGTAAGGGAATAAATAGCAATTAAGATTTTAAATTCCGCGACAACACCTTTCACACATCACTCATTAGTATGAAAAGCCCGGCAAATACTAACAGGGATTTGTTTAAGCATAGAGGCACTTTTTTATAGCCCGATAATTATTTTCACTTAAAGTATTCCAACCTTATTTCGAGGTGTTGTTTTTTTCTCAAAACAAGTTTTTTGTTTTTGCTCCTTAATTGTACACACTAATTAACAATATTGTTTAGAACAGGATTCAGATGAGTAAAACCCCTTATGAAATTCTTGGCGTGAGTAAAACCGCCACAGAGGATGAGATCAAGGCTGCATACCGCAAGCTTGCAAAAAAACATCATCCAGATCTAAATCCAGATGATAAAAAGGCTGAGGACAAATTTAAGGATATTTCTGCAGCACATGATTTTCTGAAGGATAAGAAAAAACGTGATGCCTTTGATCGCGGAGAAATCGATGCAGAAGGGAAACCAAAAGGGTCAGGGGGAGCTCCAGCCGGTGATCAAAGCAGCAGGCAATATTACCGCGACTTTGCAGGTGGGCCGGGTGGAGAGCGATATTATTCTTCTACAAACAACATCAATCCCGAAGATCTTGAAGGGATTTTTGGGTCCATGTTTGGTGGCAAGAAATCTGGAACCAATTTTGAGGATCTTTTCCAGCAACAACAAAGTGCAGATGTTCACTATCGTCTGAATATTGAATTTTTGGAAGCAGCACTTGGTGCAAAAAAAAAGGTTACGATGCCCGACGGAAAAAATCTTCAGATTACTATTCCAGAAGGAGTAAAAGAAGGGCAAAAGCTCCGCCTGAAAGGGAAAGGCCAAAAAATGAAGGATGGACGTCAGGGCGATGCTTATATTGAAGTTCACATACCGCCGCATAAAATATTTGTCAGAAAATTGAATGACATTTTTTCAGAAGTTCCCATTGGCATCAATGAAGCTATTTTGGGGGATACCATTGAGGTTGAGACCATTCATGGTTCTGTAAATATAAAAATCCCTAAATGCACCGATTCTGGCAAACGGTTCAGGTTAAAAGGCAAGGGAATTAAGGACGGGAACCATTATGTAGAGGTTAAAATTGTGATCCCTAATGAAGTGGACGATGATTTAGAAAAAGCTTTAAAAGACTGGGCCAAAAAACACGATTACAATCCACGCGAAGAAAAAAGGAAGGAGAACGCATGAGGAGAATTGATGAAGTTTTAGCAGAAATCGATCATTTTGTAGATCGTGCGATCCTGGAAGATTTTATTGCGCGTGGATGGGTGTGTCCTTTGCGTGACCAAACAGATTATATTTTTGAGGAAGTTGATATATCACGCATCAGACTTGTTTGCGAACTGCATATTGATATGAAGTTTGAGATCGAGACGGTAGATATCATCCTTTCCTTAATGGATCAACTTTATAAGAATAAGGCTCGGCTTGACAAGCTAGTAAAGGCGCTAGAAGAGCAGCCGGAAGATGTGCGCAATGCAGTATTAAAATCTTTTAAAGAAAACACCTCTACCAATTAGGTGCTATTTTTTGCAAGCATTGGAAATCCCCCTAATCCGTGAAAATATTCCCCTCCCGTATCCGATAAAGCCTATACTGAATTGTTCCCGTTGGTTTGGTCCATTTTAAGAAGCATAAATATTTTGGCTCGAAAAATCTATTTTTTGAAATAATTAATTGAATGAAACTTTAAGCTTTGAAAGAGTTTGCCAGTATTAATGGAAGCAAAGGCAAAACGTAGAAATCACAATTAATAAAACGTCACAACCAATTGATCCCGGCCCTAGGGGTAAAACAAAATTTTTATTATCTGGGAGAAAAAATATGGAAAATAAAACAATGGAAGACATAGGTGACTTTATGACTTCTAAAGTGTTGAGCGTGGATTCGGAAGCAACTGTCCAAGATGCAATAAATTGCATGCATTATAATGATATTGGTTCGGTATTAGTCAAGGATGGAGACGAATATATTGGGATCGTAACCGAAACAGTTTTAATACGCAAAGTTCTGGGGAAGAGACTGAGACCTGATACTACAATAATTACTTCTGTTATGACTTCACCCGTTTTATCGCTGGACCGTTATCTCCCCGTCGAAGAAGCTAATAAGTTTATGCATAAAAACAGGATCCGACATCTTGCCGTTACTGAAGATGAAAAGATAGTGGGTGTTTTGTCGATCAAAGACCTGGTGTCTTATTTTACTCAGGATTTCAGGATGCAGGAGTAAGTAGTTTCACATTTAGAGACGCATTACGAGCTACCAGGGAATGCAAACTAAAGTACTTACATTCCAAGGCATGTAAATTCGACCCCTCTTTCAGAAGGCCGGGGAGTTTAGGCATAGCTTCTAATTTGGTTGCTATTTAAAGCCTTTCAGACGGCGCGGTATTTCGTGAGACAATATTTATCTCTATCGAATGATTTCCTACATTTCTCTCAGTTAAATCTAATCTTGCACCAAAAAACTTAAAACTGAAATTTGATGAAAGATAAACCTGTCTCCACAAGACTTCTCAAAATAAAAAAACATCGTCGCCATTCTCCGGGCACTCCTCCCGGGACAGTTGTGATTCATCCTGACTCTAAACCTACTCAAATAAAAATAATGGCATATGGGCCTGAAGAAATCTTTGAACAGGAAATAGAACAGCCTGAACAAATAAAAGATTTTATGAACAAATGGCCTCTTTTATGGATAAGTGTTGAAGGGTTGAAAAATATCGAGTGGTTAAACCAATTGGGGAGCCAATTTTCACTTCATCCTTTGACGCTTGAAGACATTGTTAATGGGCATCAGCGACCTAAAGTAGAACAATATGACAACAGTTTATTTATTGTTACCAGGGCTGCATTGCATCTTCAAGATGAAATTGTATTAGAACAGATCAGTTTAGTTTTAGGGAAAGGTTTTGTTCTGTCGTTTCAGGAAAACCCTGGGAATCTATTCGAACCCATCCGTCAGCGAATTCGGAATAAAAACGAAGGCCGACTGAGGTTTTCTCGCCCTGATTATCTAACCTATGCGTTATTGGATACTGTTGTGGACTCATTTTTCCCTATATTAGACAAATATAATGACCGACTTGACACCTACGAAGATGAGGTTATCCAGCATCCAAACCGGAAAATGATTTCCCGAATCCATGGATTAAAACGTGATTTCCTGGCACTTCGACGCGCAGTTTGGCCGTTACGGGACACTCTGAACACTTTGATAAGAGAACGTGACCTGTTTACCGATGACACCCAGATATTCCTTCGAGATTCCTATGACCATGTTGTACAGATTATTGATATTCTCGAATCCCATCAGGAAAGGGGATCTGATTTGATCAATATTTATCTTTCCAGCCTTAGTAATAAGATGAATGAAATCATGAAAGTGTTAACCATGATAGCTACTATATTTATGCCACTGGGATTGATTGCTGGAATTTATGGTATGAATTTTGACCGAGAAAAGTCTCCACTCAACATGCCTGAGTTAAATTGGTATTTTGGTTATCCTTTTGCTCTTGGGCTCATGGCTGTCATTGCGACCCTGTTTTTGTTTTACTTCAGGCGAAAAGGATGGCTGGGGAAAAAATAAAACGAAAAATTTAATGGATATCCCAAAAACAAGTTTTACCTCCAAGGTTATTCCCTATTTACAGCCTGTAATCGCAATGATCCTTTTTTCTATTGCATTGTGGGTTTTATATGGACAAGCTCAAAAATACCATTATCAGGATATTGTCGATCATTTCCTTTCCATCCCCTCTCTTAAAATCTGGCTGGCTATTGGTTTAACTACTCTTAGTTATTTGATTCTTACCGGATATGACCGTCTGGCTATTCTTTATCTTGGCCAAAAACTTTCTTATCCCAAAATCGCCCTAGCATCTTTTTTAAGTTATACATTTAGCTACAACATGGGTTTTGCTCTTGTCACCGGAGGCTCTATCCGATACCGATTATATTCATCTTGGGGTTTTAATCCGATTCAAATTGCTCAGTTGATTCTTTTTTGCGGATTAACTCTATTCGTTGGTCTATTTGCTTCAGGAGGAATGGCCTTACTTTTCGCTCCAAAAAGCGTGGCAGAAAGCTTTCATTTATCCACTCAAAGCATAAATTTAATTGCAGCCATTTGCCTAATCAAAGTTTTGCTCTACTTTTTAGTAATTACCTTACGCAAAAAACCTTTAATGTTTCGGGGCTACGAACTACCTCTTCCTTCTGTAAAACTTTCATTGGTTCAATTAATCATCTCAATAATAGATTGGGTCGTAGCCGCAGGGGTTCTTTTCGTTCTTCTTCCATCCAATGATAATGTTTCATTTTTTCTTCTGCTAACTGCTTTTATGGGTGCCCAAATAATTGGAGTGATGAGCCATGTTCCCGGAGGGCTTGGAGTATTTGAAACCGCCATCACTTTTGTTTTGGCACCCCTTATACCGGCTGATGAAGTTTTAGGTGCTCTGGTAGCCTATCGGGTCATCTATTATCTTGGGCCTTTTTTAGTGGGTCTCAGTGTTTGGGCGATCTACGAAGCCCTTCAAAAGAAAAAAGCATTTCTGGAGGTCTCTAAAGATTTACATAAGTGGGCAAAAAGTATTGTTCCTCCTTTTCTAGCTTTTTCAGTATTTTTTGGGGGTATAATTCTATTAGTTTCTGGAGCTACTCCAGCTTTAGAAGATAGGTTGCACTGGCTTCAGCTTTTCATCCCATTGCCTGTTATGGAAATATCTCATTTCCTAGGCAGTATTATAGGGGCAAGCCTGTTGATATTGGCTTATGGATTACGCAAAAGATATGATGCCGCATATTTTTCTACTCTCATATTGCTTGGTTTAGGCATTGTATTCTCACTGTTGAAAGCATTTGACTATGAGGAGGCATTAATCTTAACTGTTTTTTTAATCTGCCTGGCACCCTGTCGAAGTTATTTTTTTCGCAAGTCTTCATTTTTAAATGCTCCTCTTACTCCTGAATGGTTAGTGGCTACAGCGGGTGTTGCTATTGCGATATTGGGAATAGGATTTTTTTCCTACCGCCATATTGAGTATTCCAATGATTTGTGGTGGCAGTTTACCTTTATAGAGAATGCTCCCCGCTTTATGCGAGCAGGAGTTGGTGTCTTACTTTTTTTTCTTGGATACGCCGTTTTAAAGTTACTTCGTTCAAGTCCTCCTCAGTTTACATTTCCAGACGCAACTTCTATCCCAATTATTAAGAAAATAATTAGTCAATCTTCAGATTCAAAGGCAAATTTGGCTCTTATGCTGGACAAGTTTATTCTATTTAATACAAATCAAAATGCATTCATTATGTTTGGCATTGAAAAAAAGAGTTGGGTAGTATTGGGGGACCCGTTAGGCCCAAAAGAAGAGCATGAAGAATTAATTTGGAAATTTCGCGAGCTTTGTGATCAACATGATGCGCGGCCTGTTTTCTATGAAGTTCGTGCAGATAATGTTCCCACGTATTTAGAGATGGGACTTAACCCTTTGAAGATTGGTGAAGAAGCCCGAGTTCCACTGGATTCCTTCGATTTGGAAGGAAGCTATCGGTCGGAACTCCGCCAAAGTAGAAATAGAGCCGAACGAGAAGGGCTTCAATTTGAGATTGTTTCTGTTGAAAATGTTCCTCTCCTCCTGCCTGAGTTGAAAACTATATCCAACATTTGGCTCAGTGAAAAAAGTGTGACAGAAAAAGGGTTTTCTCTCGGTCGTTTTGAAGAAGGCTACATGAAGAACTTTCCAGTCGCTTTAATACGGCAAAATGGAAAAATTATAGCCTTCAGTAATATATGGGAAAGTGGAGACCATGATGAGTTGAGTATTGATCTTATGCGTTACCTTCCAAAAGCACCAAACGGTACGATGGAATATCTTTTTGTGAGACTCATGCTTTGGGGGAGAGAAAATGGGTATCATTGGTTTAATTTAGGAATGGCACCCTTATCAGGTTTTGAAGACCGTCCACTTAACTCTCTTTGGAATAAAATTGGACGATTGATCTTCGAATATGGCGGTTATTTTTACAGTTTTAAAGGTTTGCAGCATTTTAAGGAAAAATTTGATCCAGTTTGGGAACCTCGTTATCTAGTATGTCCAGCAGGATTAAAATTACCAAGAGTTTTAGCAAATTTGACTACTTTAATCAGTGGTGGCATGTCGAGGGTCTTGAAAAAATGATTCCACTTTTTATTGTATTATTTCTATCATTTAGTTCGGTTTCTCATTCTCTTGCGGAAGAACAAACCCTGGAGTTCGGTCGTTTTGGAAAGGTTTGGACTTATCAGGAAAATTCCTCGCCATCACATGTCGTTCTCTTTATCTCTGGTGATGGGGGATGGAATTTGGGCGTTGTTGAAATGGCCAAATCCTTAGCTAAGCTAGACAGCTTGGTCATAGGTGTTGATATCACACATTATTTAAAAAAAGCTCAATCAGGCAAGGAGAAATGTCTTTACCCTGCCTCCGATTTTGAAACCTTGAGTCAGTTCGTTCAAAAAGAGAAAGGATTCTCTGATTATAAGACACCTGTTCTAGTCGGATATTCATCGGGAGCAACCCTGGCTTATACAGTTCTCGCGCAAGCTCCATCAAATACATTTCAAGGGACTTTGAGTCTTGGGTTTTGTGAGGATCTACCTTTATCAAAGCCCATGTGCTCCGGGCAAGGATTAAAACAGGAACCCCTTAAGAAGAAACTAGGTTTCAGGTTTTTACCAAGAAAAGAACTTGAAAAACCATGGTATGTCCTTCATGGAGAAATAGATCAAGTTTGTTCTTTTGAAGAAGTGTCCAAATTTGTCAACAGGGTATCGACAGGCTCTTTAGTTTTTCTACCTAAAGTTGGACATGGGTTCTCTATTCAAAAAAATTGGATGCCCCAATTTAAAAGTGCATTTCAAAAAATTACTAGAGGTTCACTTAAACAACCTAAAGTTTCATTAAGTTCTTTGAAGGATTTACCACTGGTTGAGATCCCAGTGTCCAACAATCAGAATGATACGTTAGCAGTCATTGTTTCTGGTGACGGGGGTTGGGCCGCGATTGATAAGGAAATTGGTAATCAGTTGGCCCTAAGAGGGATACCTGTGGTTGGGTTTAATTCTCTGCAATATTTTTGGAAGAAAAGAAGCCCGAATGAAGCCGCCAAGGATTTGGAGCGTACTTTACTTGCCTATTTACAGGCTTGGGGAAAAAACAAAATTTTGTTGATTGGTTATTCCTTTGGAGCAGACGTATTGCCATTTATGATGAACAAGCTTGATGTAAATCTGAAAAATAAAATTTCCAAATTAGTCCTTTTGGCTCCCGGAAAATTTGCACATTTTGAATTCAAAGTAACCCATTGGTTTGGATCATCGGGTTCTTCAAATCCTTATCCATTAGAACCTGAAATTATAAAAGAACAGAGAACCCCGGTTTTATGTGTTTATGGTAAGGAGGATAGTAGGGATGGGATCTGCCCCTCGTTAACTCAACATGCTAACCCAAATTTTAAAGCTATCGCGCTTGATGGAGGACATCATTTTGGAAAGGAATTTAATACATTAACCAAAATAATTCTTGGTGAATAGGGCCCTAGCCATTTTCAAGGTCATAGTTTTCTATGCAATGAACAGTCTTATCGCTTATTCCATGAAAGCCCGGCCAATACACCGGAAAACTAGATGGTCAATCAAATTACCAGGTCAAAGAATTTATACACAGTGCCACAAAGTCGGCTAGAGCAGGATTTGGCAATCATAGCCGCTAATAAGCCTTGGGTGATTTCCATCCGGCTTGTTGAAATAATAATTTGAATAGAATTTTAACTTTAAAAAGCCATTAAGTGTTATTGAATGCAATATCTCAACATATTTATTCTAATCTTGGAACTGCTAAAACCAATGAATCCCGACTACCTGGATCAAATTTTTTTATTCCCATCTTGGAGAAATAATTGAAGGCGACACTTTCCCCTTTGTTTGCTCTTTTGGTCTCCACAGCATTTCTTCTCATGGGCAATGGGTTGCAAGGCATCCTTACTCCCATAAGAGCAAATATTGAAGGTTTTTCGGCAATGGCCATTGGGGTTCTAGGCTCGGCTTACTTTGCAGGTTTTGTAGCCGGATGTTTAGTTTTTCCTCATGTTGTTAAGCGAGTCGGGCATATACGTTCATTTGCAGTACTTGCTGCAACAGCTTCTGCGACAATTCTTATCCAATCTCTTTTCCTTAATCTAGTGGTTTGGGGAATCCTGCGGATAGCAATGGGGTTTTGTTTTGCCGGCCTTTTTATGGTTATTGAAAGTTGGCTTAATGATAAAACCAATAACGAAACTCGCGGCCGGGTTTTATCACTTTACACTACGATTAACTTGACTGTCGTAACTTTGGGCCAATTGATGGTGACTTGGTCTTCACCCTCTGGAACAACCTTGTTCATATTGGTGTCCATACTTCTATCAATTTCCATTCTTCCTATAGCTTTGACAGAATCGATGGCTCCTTCCCCCATTTTAGAAGTCAGGCTTCGGCTTCGGTGGTTGTTTAATGCATCCATCATGGGATGTTCGGGTTGTTTTTGCGCAGGGTTGGCCAACGGAGCTTTTTGGACGCTCGGGCCAGTGTTTGCCCATGAAAGCGGCATGTCTATTAATTCAGTTGCAATTTTCATGAGTGTAGCGGTGTTAGGAGGGGCATTTTCTCAATGGCCTGTAGGCAAAATTTCTGACACGATGGACCGACGGAAAGTCATGGGTTTTTGTTGTTTTTTTGCAGGGAGTATAGGGCTTGGCCTAGCCCTAACTCATGGGCACTCTATGACCACTATGTGGATTCTAATTTTCATGTTTGGTGTATTCACCTTCCCTCTTTATTCTTTAAGTGTTGCTCACGCAAACGACTCGGTGAGTCGAGAAGATTTTGTGGAGGTCAGTAGTGGCTTGCTATTAATTTTCGGGGTGGGTGCCATAATTGGACCTCTTTTGGCTTCCAAGCTCATTCAACATTTTGGTCAACCGAGTCTTTTTGTGTTTTCAGCCATTGTTTATGGCTTGACCGGGATATTCGCATATTATCGAATTACCCAACGGGAACGTGCCCCAATAGAAGAACGGGAAGATTTTATTTCCATCCCGCGAACATCTCCGGAATTGAATTTGCTTGACCCACGCTCTGAGGAACAGCTTTAAGTAAAGTTTTACTCAATGAGTAGAGTGGCAAGAGTATCTTTCTTGTATGCTCCTAAAAGAGCCGCTTTATTCAGGGTTTTTGGATATATTGCTACCCACAAAAATTACAATTTATAACCGTATGGGATACGACATGAGTCTCCGAATTAAATTGATTACATTTAAATTTTTAATCCCGTTTTTCTTATTTTTCTTCGGACAAAATTTGGCACTCGCCCAGCAAGGTGGAATTTATACCCAAAGCGATGTATTCCACCCTATCCGAGGACAAAAAGGAATGGTAGCCAGCCAGGAAGCCAGAGCAACTCAAATTGGTTTGGACATATTAAAAAAAGGAGGCAATGCCATTGATGCAGCTGTAGGAGTCAGTTTTGCTTTGGCTGTGACATTGCCTCGTGCTGGAAATATTTCTGGGGGTGGTTTTATGCTTGTCCACTTAGGAAAAACAGGACAAACAATTGCCATTGATTACCGTGAAATGGCTCCACTTGCTGCTTCCTTCGATATGTACCTCAATGAGAGAGAAGACGTTGATAAAAAACTTTCACAATTGAGTCATAAATCTACTGGTGTCCCAGGTACCGTAGCCGGCATGGCTTATGTTTTGAAAGAATATGGGACCTTATCCTTAAAGGAAGTGATTGCCCCTGCTATTCGATTGGCTGAAGAAGGAATTATTGTCAATGAAGATATTGAATACACATTGAACAAGGGCAAGAAACGGTTACAACAGTGGCCAGAAACTGCCAGAATCTATTACAAGCCAGATGGTTCCGTCTATTTAGTAGGCGAACGAATGGTTTTTAAGGATTTGGCATGGTCTCTAAACGAAATTGCAGAAAATGGCCCATCCGCCTTTTACGAAGGCGCGATTGCAGAAAAGCTGGTGGCTGATATGAAAAAACATGGTGGATTAATTACCATGGAAGATTTGAAAAACTACCGAGTTTCAACTCGCGAACCTGTCCAGGGTACATATCGTGGCCATGAAATTATTGGGATGCCACCCCCAAGCTCAGGCGGTATTCATATTATTCAAATGTTAAATATTTTAGAAGCGTTTCCTTTAGGAGATATGGGGCCAAACAGCGCGAACTCTCTCCATCTTATTGCGGAGTCGATGAAATTAGCCTTTGCCGACAGAAGTAAATATTTAGGTGACCCAGACTGGTGGGACATTCCCATAAAAGGACTAATTTCCAAAGACTACGCGACTGAACTTCGGGCAGTGATCAACCGCGAAAAGGTCACACCTTCTAAAATAGTTAATCCCGAAGATCCTGACCCTTACGAAAGTGATGAAACAACTCATGTTTCAGTTATGGATCAATTTGGGAATGTGGTTTCAAGTACCACCACGCTTAATTTCAGTTTTGGTTCAGGTATCGTAGTGCCGGGAACAGGCATGTTGTTAAATAATGAAATGGATAATTTTACCGCCAAACCCGGCGTTCCCAACAGCTACGGGCTTCTCGGAGGCCAGGCAAACGCTATACAACCTACCAAAAGGCCATTAAGTTCTATGTCACCCATGATTCTCTTAAAAGATGGAAAGCCGTTTCTAGCTACCGGGAGTCCCGGTGGGCCACGCTTGATAAACGCCATACTTCAGGTGATCATTAACGTAATTGATCATCGAATGAATATCGCTGAAGCTTCTAATGCCCGACGTATTCATCATCAATGGAAGCCAGACAAGCTTAGAGTTGAAAAAGGGTTTAACCCCGATACGCGGCGCTTGCTGGAAGAAAAAGGACACCAGGTTAGGGTTACAAATTCTTTAGGCTCCACACAGTCTATTTTGAAAACGGAAAAGGGTTTTAATGGCTCATCGGACCCACGCCGTTCCGGCGCATTGACGTTAGGATACTAGCTTTTAAATTTGCTTTTGATCTGAAGGCTTTGGGCTGAAAATTGCTTGTTGTGATGCATTTTTTTTCACATCATCGGAAAGACTGACTGTGACTTGACTAAACGGAATGACTAAATCATTATCGTTACAGATTTTAACCAGGTATTTGTTAACATCCCATTTCAACGGGTAATAATCCTCCCCATACAGGCCATTTACTTTTACCAGAATAATAAGGTTTAAAGAGCTGCTTCCCGCGCTTTCAAAGTTTACGCGTAGAGATTCAATTACAGAAGGTTCTTTTTCATAATAATAGGTTAGATAATTTTTCAGCCCTTCTTCGAACATTTTAGGGATTTCGTCGCATATGCGTGATTGGACCCCATAATCCAATCCAAATTTAATAACAAGGCGATAACCTTTAGATAAATTCCTTGGTTTTTGGGAAAGAAAATCTGAGGTTGGATAATATTTTAATGACGCATAATTGTAGAGCGTTACTTGTTCCATGGTTTGGTTCTCCACTCTCCCGTAGACCTTGTCATCAAGAAAGACCCAATCCCCTTTCTGAGTGGGAAACCAGGGTTCGGAATCCACAACAGGACGAGAATATTGACCAATGAGTTCCCCCACCGGCATTCTTATTATTCCTCCTTCAAGTTGTTCATTTGTAAGGGTGGTATAAAGTCCAATTTCCTTAACTAAAAAAGGAACCCCTTTCCAAATGATGCGCTCACCTTCCCTCACCGTTCCCAAGTTCATTATGATTCTTAATTCTTTCATCACATTGGGAATCAGTTTCCGTGAAGTCCAAGCCAAGGCCATCAAAAATAAAATAGCGATACTAAGGAGCAACCAATCGTCCAACAGATAAAGCGAGATTAAACTGGCCAAAACACAAATAAACACGATAAGGAGGTTCGAAATAGTTCGAATCAACCTTCTAAGGTGCGGATTGAGTCTGCTCAACAAAAAGGATTGCCGATTTAAAACTCCAAATACTCTTAATAATACCCACCACAATCCAATAAAAGTTATTGCCGCGACAAGAAGGTTTCGACCACGTTCATTAAAAAATTTTTCAAATGATGCTTTTGCTACATCATAAATAGAGCTTTTTGAAGTTTGGAATGCTGCAAGGTTACGTTCGGCCTCCCCAAGTTTAAACTTCAGAAACTCTGGACTATATTTGTCTTGAAGACGGGCCAATTGTTTTTGGTAAGACTGCAATATTTTCTGATCAACAGTATTGTTCTGTTCGTCAAGTTTTACTAAAGCATTTAATTTATTATTTGCTATTTCATATTTGGTGATTTTGGAATTTAGAATTTCGATGCGGGTTTTGAGCTTATCGATTTTCCTGGGTTTTTCTGAAATTTCATGAATGGCTTGAAGAAGAGGCATGGTGAGCTCTTGCAGCTCATCCAACCAATTCACTCCACCCTCTTCTTTTTTGATCAAATCCTCCTCATTGATATGAGCAGCAATACTTTCAAAATTACGAGATAATTCCTTTCGCTCGTTTCTCAGATCTTCAATTCTGTCAATAGCTTCTTTTGTTTGAGACCCATTTTTTAATAACACCAGTTCATCTTTAATTTTCAACTTCCTTTGAGTAATCTGAAAGAGCTGTTTTTTGATTATCCTAATTTCAGATTCGACTAACGCATTTGATTGGGGAAGAACTGATTTTTCTTGAGGAAAAGCGTTCAAGGGGACAAGTACGAAAAAAATAGTCCACCCAATGATCAAAAAGATTGTTGAATTCCTTCTGATATTTGTAGAAAAAGGAGACCCCAAAGGTAATACTGGAAATTGATTAAAAGGAATATTTAACATGACAATCAAAAGTTAGTTTTTTTAAATAATTAAGTCCTGCCATTATATGCTTCAAATCACACGATCATTTAAAAAAATGCTTTTACGAATTTTTAAAATATACTGTCTAAGTTGATCCAGTATTGAAAGGATATAACCCGGCACCTAGAATCTGCACCTGTTAAATGAGGCAAACGAATAGAAAAATTTAATTCTAACTGAGGCTTAATCCCTATGCATGGAGTTACCGATTCCATCGAATTTCAAATGAGCCTTTTACTTTTTACCGCATTGGGTGGTTACCAAATTGCTGCAAGAATCGCCCAGCCTGCTGTGGTAGGAGTCATGCTGGCTGGAATAGTGATTGGGCCAAGTGTTCTTGGATGGGTGACCTACACCAGTTTTGTGCAAAGCATTGCACATCTTGGGGCCATTATCCTTCTTTTCGTCATTGGACTGGAGTTTAAAATAAGAACAATTAGTAATTGGCGTTATGCCATCATTGGATTATTTGGAGTTTTAGTTCCTTGGGTAGGTGGCTATTTTCTTGCCCAGCATTTTGGTTTCGAACCATCTAAAGCCATCATTATTGGTGTTGCCTTGACCGCTACAAGTATTGCCATTACAGCTGATGTATTCAGGGAAATGGGCAAACTAAAAACGGAAGCGGCAAAAGCTATTATTGGAGCCGCGATCATTGATGATGTTCTGGCTCTTCTTGCGTTAGCCGTTTCCCAGCAGATGGCTTCTTCCGGCATTTCAGGTGTACTCATTACTATCATGGTTGCAAAGGCCATAGTTTTCCTTGTGGCCGGAGCTTATTTTGGCAGGGTGTTTATTTCCAAATTTGTTGCAAGAATGAGCATTTCAAATCAAACATCTCAATTCCCGGAATTTCTATTTATTTTCACCATGATGATGGCCTTTTTTTATGCCATGTGTGCAGAGCTAATGGGTCTTTCAGCAATTGTGGGGGCGTTTGTAGCAGGTGTATCATTTGAAGGGGTGACCCCAAAGATTCGCAAGCATCTAAAAACAGGAACGGAGCATCTAAGAATCATTTTTGGATCTATTTTTTTTATCTCTCTAGGAATTTTGGCAGATATCAAAGCCTTTACCTTTGATACGATGGGATTTTTATTGGCATTGACTGTCACAGCCGTGCTGACCAAACTCATCGGCTGCGGACTTCCTGCCAAATTATTAGGAATGAGCAATCAAAACTCTCTCGTGGTGGGTTTGGGGATGGTCCCTCGCGGAGAGGTTGCAATGATTATAGCTCTTTTAGCCCTCAACGAAAAAATCATAGAACAACCCGCTTATGTGGCACTTGTAATGATGAGTTTGCTAACGACTTTAATTGTTCCATTGGTTCTCAAAAATTGGATTTATGTCAATGAACAATCAAAATAAAAAAACTTCCAGATTCAAGGAAAAATCTGAAGATGATTTATCACCCGTAGACCTGAAACAAAATGACTCCATGCTACAAGAATTACTAAATTTATCACCCGATTTGTTTTTTAGAATAGACTTAAAGGGATTTTTTGAATACCTCTCGCCTTCAGCGGAAAACTTATTTGCAGATATAAAAAATAAAGGGAATGCAAAGACATTATTAACTGACAATCCCACCAATCAGGAAACACTTCAAAAAATAATATCACGCTCCAAGCAAGGGGAGTTCATAGCTCCTTTCAGGTTGGAATTTCTGGGTAAATACGGCAAATGCATTACTTTAGAAATCCAAGGTAAGCCCATTGAGGAAAATGAGAAAATTATAGCCTATGCAGGTGTTGCACATGATATCTCAAACTTGATTAAAGCAGAGGCCGTTATAAAAAAACAAAACAACCGGGCGCAAAGAGAACTAGATTTGGCAGCCCAGGTCCATTTAACCCTGATACCTCCTAACCTTGAAAATGAACAAGTAAGCATCACTATCAACTATCTCCCCGTTTCTGGTGTGGGAGGTGATTACACAAACTACAAGCTTCTAAATGATGGAAGTATAATTTTTATTATTTGCGATGTTACTGGGCATGGCGTTCCTGCAGCCTTGTTGGTCAACCGATTGGATTCTGAATTTGAACGACTGGCGAAGACTAAACCTCAGCCAGGGAAATTACTCAACAGGTTTAACAATTTTATTAAGGAGTATTTTGAGGGTACTCGAATGTATTTAAGTGCATTTTGTGGGCACCTGAATTTTTTAACAATGAAATTAACTTATTCCAATTATGGCCATCCCCCTCAAATGCTTTTCCAGGCTATGAACTCCAAAATTTCAAGTTTGGCAGCACAAACTCATTTAGTAGGGCTTACGCATCAAAAACCAAATATAAATTTTGAAAATGTTAGGGATATCAATCCAGGAGATCGAATTATCTGTTACACAGATGGAGTCATTGAGGCCGATGGATCTGAAAATGAAATGTTTGGTTATGACAGGCTTAAAGATTTTATTTTAAAAAACACGATGCTCTCAAATTTTGAGTTCAATGAGAAACTAATACAGGAAGCAAAGGACTTTACCAACGATGGTTTCGATGATGACATTTGTGTTTTAAGCATAGACATAAAAAAACAACTATGAAAATGGTTAGAATTGAAATCTGAAAATCGTAGCGGGTTTGGTATTCGGCTTACTATCAGAGGAATAAGGGTCCCATGTATTCCCCTCTTTTTCTGGGTCATAGTATTTAGGCTTAAAACGTTTGTCTTCAAACCTACTCCCTTTTTTATTTTTCTTTGTCAAAGGTTCATCTGTTCGCCATTTATTTTTAGGCTCCACAGGTTCTCTCCATTCATTTGAAGGATCAAAGAGCTCTTCTGAGAGGGGAATTCTTCGATCGTCATTGAATTTTGACACAGGAGGAGCTGCTAATACTGTCACATTCATCCATAGTGATAGATATATGACCGTAAAAGGAACTAAGAAAAGAGTGCAATCTATTTTCCCCTCGTTCATGGTAAGTACTTTTTGCGCCATTTTAAAGATTTAAACCAATAATCGTGGATTGAGTTTAGCCAGGTATCGCTTTCTCTAGCAATAATCCAGGAATTCAGAAAATTCAAAAAATCTGGATCTCCCTTTTTTATAGCAAAGCCGGCCTTGGTAATTAAAAGAGGTTCGCCCACAGGAACATCAATTTTACCCGGATGTTCTAATGCAATGAATCGTGGTATAGGTTTTGATTCCATATAGACATGAATCTTCGCGCCAACAAGATCATCCTCCACCTCTTTTGAGGTTTTGTATTTTATTATTTTTGCTTTCTCAAAAAGGTGTTCCGCAAATTCTTCCGATACGGTTTCTGCTACCACACCAATTTTTATTTTTTCCTGGTTGAGCTCCTCTAATCCATGGATATCTTCGGTTAGGGAGACATTGGTGGCAATGTTGATGCCAGCGGTTGCATAGGGTTGACTGAAATTTATTTTTAATGCCCGCTGCGGAGTGATTGCCATTCCCGAAACAATGACATCAATTTCACCTCTTAGGAGCGCCGGGATCAGATTATCCCAATCATATGAGGAAAAATTCGGTTTGAGGCCCATATCATTTGCCAATTTTTCAGCAACATCTATTTCGAATCCAGCAAGGTCTCCATTTTTGTCTTTGAAAACCCAGGGAGTGAACAAAGCCACTCCTACTCGAAGCTTTCCCGAGTTCAAAATACTCTGAAATTTTGAAGATGAAACCGACTCAGCCGATCCAGCAGGTTGATTAGATATCGTCATACAAAAAAGAGCGAAAAATAATAATACAAAATACTTTTTTAAATTCATCATAATGTTTCTTTTTAAAGGGACAGGTTTCGAAAATTATTTCGTTTTTCTTTGGATAGACAAAGTTTATATAATAATTTACTTAATTCTTTTCATGTATTTGAAGCCATACTTTGGACATGTCCTGGGAATGAGCAATTTCCTCTGAGGTCATCTGTTTTTCAATATCGTCTCTTTCGACCCTTGCCTGCATATGTCCGTTTGCACTGGCAATGTTCCACCATTTATGGGCGTCAGCAAAGTTTTTATTGACCCCTTGGCCCGCAAAATATCTGTTACCAAGGTTATATTGGGCACTGGCATCACCCTGTTCCGCTGCTTTTCGAAACCATTTAATAGCTTCCTTATAATTCTTTGAGACACCTCCAAAACCATTCAAATGCATCAATCCCAGATTGTTTTGAGCAAGAGCATATCCCTGCCCCACGGACTTTCGAAACCATTTCATCGCCTCTGGATAGTCTTGTGAAACGCCATACCCGTTGGAATACATCAACCCAAGATTATTTTGAGCTACTTCGTGCCCTTGCTCTGCCGATAATCGGTACCACTTTACCGCTTCCCGATAATTCTGCCCGATATCTTTACCACTGTCATATATAAATCCTAAATTAAATTGAGCATCGGCATACTCCAGATTTGCCGACAGCTTGTACCAATGGATCGCTTCTTTAAAGTTTTTAGCTACCCCTTTTCCATGGTTATATATGGATCCAATCAGGAACATGGCTTCCGCATTTTCCTGGTTTGCCGCCAATTGGTACCACTTGAGGGCACGACCATAATCCTGAATTACTCCTGTCCCATTTTCATACATTGAACCCAGATAAACCTGGGCCAGGGAATGTTCCTGTTTGGCGGATTTCTGGAACCACTTGAATGCTTCCTCATCGTCCTGATCTACGCTTTCGGCACCATTAATGTATATCAACCCCAAATGGTATTGACCTTCTGCATGGCCTTTGATTGCCAAAGGCTCAAGTATTTTTATTGCCTTTACATAATCTCCTCGCTGATAAGCTCTCTTTCCATTCGAAAAGTCATCCGCATAAACAGATGATGAAGCAAACATTAGGCTGAGAATTATTAAAGATATCAATTTCATAAGTCGTCGAACGCCTAAAACGTTTTTGCTTGGAGTTCAGAGAAATGCTAATTCGATAATTTTCTTATATATGAAACAACTTGCCAAATTTGGGTGTCATTGAGAGCGTTAAAAGACATCATACCAGTTCCTTTTGATCCATTCTTGATCACCCAAAACAGTTGACCATCTGGAATATCTTTCATCATAGCCGAACATGAAAAGTCTCTGGGTTTTGGTGTCATGCCTTTTGCCATAACACCGTCCGCTTTACCTTTGGGACCATGACATTGAACGCAAGCCAGTGGCTTTGCCTCTTTATGGTAAAGTTTTTCTCCTGCGGATACATTATCGGGGGTAGAACCCAGAGGGTTGCCTAGCTTGTAAATATTTTCAGGGGCCAGAAGAGTTGTCCTTTTTTGAACACAGTCCTCAGCTGAGACTAATGTTGTCACTCCCAGCAAGAAGAAGCAAGATCCCAAGAGAACAGCCATAAAGCTAATAAATTTATTAATAATTTCCATACAACCTCCCACCTTTAGATAGCAGCGATTTACTTAATACAATCTTTTATTCTTAAAGCGATAATAGCCAAATACTTCTTTTTGTTTTTGTCTTTTTTAGTAAGGCTGACGTGCACACGAACCATCTTTTTTTGTTTATTTTTGTATGTTTTTCGCAGTGCAGCAAAATTTGGAGTTAAAGTAATTTCTCCAGCTTTTAAGCTTGCAGAAAAAAGTTCTCCCTTATCTTTTTCGATATATAACTTGCCCCCTGTATCAATATTTTCCAGCGAAACAACTTGCGGAACATTTGAACAAGTGTTTAAAGTGATATAGTTTTTTGTCAAAAATGATTGAAGATAATTAATTACAGAGTCAATCTGCTGATCACTCAATGGGAAAGAAGGCATCGCGGAATGAGGAATCCCATCTTTGATAGCCGTATACATACTTTGATAAGGAATTCGTGTCATTTCTTCGAACGAAGTAAAATTTCTGGGTTTGGGATCTAATCCCGAAGCCAAAAACCCATCCCCAAAACCTTCAAAACCGTGGCACATGGGGCACCCCATTTCTTGATATATCAACTGTCCCTCAGAGGTAGGTAATGGTTCAGGGAAATCTTTATACTCTTTATAAGAAGTAAAGCCTGTTAGAATAAAAAAAATACAAAAAATACCCGCAAGTTTTTTCATAAGATTATTTTAAGGTTTTGAGTTTTTAAATAGCGTTATCAAATTACTCTTCAAATGCTGTTTTATTTTGGTATTGAGGCTTCTTATACTATTAGACTGTGGGCTTGGCATAAAAAGTCACAATATTAAAAATTCATACAAATATCATTAATAGAAACCATGCCAATCAAAAACTTAGCCAATGCTAAGCTAATAAATTCCAACTTTCAGGGCCAAGACTTTAATAAGGCTGACCTAAGAAATGCGGATTTGAGCGGATCGAATTTAAGAGGTGCGAGCTTAAAAGAAGCGAACCTTACCGATGCAAAATTGAAGCGGGTGGACTTAAGTGGCGCAGATTTGAATAACGCGATGTTATACAAAGCCGATCTCTCTGAAGCTGATCTTAGTGGAGCAGATTTGACCCAGGCAAATTTAAGGGAAGTCAAATTAATTGAAACCAACTTGAGTAGTGCCAATTTAAATCGAGCTAAAATGACAGGGGCAAATTTAAAACAGGCGAATTTAAGACGGTCGACCTTGAGAGCTGCTAACTTAAGAGGCGCAAACCTTTTGGAGGCCGATTTATCCGAATCTGATTTTTCAGGAATATTTCAAAAAAGCTCGAAAAAATATGAAATCTCTGATTTAAGCGGAACAAATTTGACCAAAGCAAAACTTGTAAGCGCAAAAATGCAAAGAGTCGACCTCAGCGGAGCCGACCTAATTGGAACAAACTTGAGCGGTGCCGATTTAAGACAGGCTAATTTGAGCGGTGCCGATTTGAAAGGTGCAAACCTTAAAGGAGCTAAGCTTAAGGGAACGGATTTGCGAAAAGCTAATTTGGATGGAGTAAAATTAACTTTTCTTCAAAAATGGTTTGCAATTATAGATTAGTCATAACCATCAGCAAATCAAACACAGAACCTACCAGTCAAACCACAAAACAACGCCATGGCACAAAGATTGGAATTCCAACTATTATGGTTTCCCTGCTTGTTTTTTTAATTTACCTTTAGCGGCCTTCACCTTATTGCACCAATTATGTGCCTTTTTCTTTTTAGAAGTCTTTACGGCAAAACCCTTCTCTACTAACCGGATGACAAAATTTTCATCATTGATCAAGACATCCGCAACAAGTTGAAAATAGATTCCTCGTTTTATATTCTCAAGGTCAATCAACTCGGCATCTTGAAATGCCTTTGTCATAAACTTTTTAGCTTTGACTGCAAGCTGAGTTTCTTTTTCACACTTACCCTTTAAACTCGGCGTATTTATTCCATTAATCCGTACCCTAATCCTTTCACCAATTAAGGCAGGATATTCAGGCAGGTCTACCAAAATCGTCTTAGGATCTTTAACGCTGATGAAAGTTGCCCCTCCATACTCACCAAAACCTGACTGCCCCATTGCTGGACTAGCCAATACTAAAACCAAAAATAAACCCATCAAAAAACGCATTTTTATATCCCCGAACTGGTTATTTTGAACCGAAGTTAACTCAATATTAAACAATAATTATCATATTGAATGTAAATGGGTAAATACAATCTTAATTTCCCCCAATTTAATCACTTGAGGATAAGATAATACCCCTTATATCCAATTTAGGTGTCCAATTCTTATAGCGGGAGAGCTCTTATACAGGAAGGTTTAAACGTAGAAGACTCTTCTTTCATACTAATTGAAGGGGATATTGGATAAAGTCATGACGAGGCAGTCGCAACAGCTGTTTCCAAATCTAAAGGAACCGGATTGTGCCGAGCTCAGGAGAAAGTTAGGTGATAATAACTGTCAGAAGATTATTCACACCAATTATGTGGTTTTTTCTTAATTTTGACAGCGAAACCATTTTCCACTAACCGACCAGCAAAATCTTCATCATTGACCATTATATCAGCTATGATTTTGAAATATTTTCCACGTTTTATATTGGTTAGATCGATCAACTCAGCATCCTTTAAAGCTTTTTCGGTAAATTTTTTTGCCTTGACCGCAAGCTGAGATTCCTTTTTGCATTTACCTTTTAATTTGGGGGTTTCAATGCCACCAATTTTCACTGTAATCATTTCTCCGATTAGCGGAGGATATTCAGGAAGATCCATCAAAAGAGTCTTGGCATCATAAATATTGACGAGAATTGCCCCTCCATATTCACCATAATCAGATTGTCCAATTACGGGGCTGGGTAGAAAAAAAATCAAAAATAGTCCTATCAATACACGCATTTTATCTCCAATAATACAGTGTTACCCACAGGCAACAATAAAGTATTCCCGTTTTAACATTTATTATGAACCAGAAAAGGCTGATGCTATAAAATATCAAAGGCGATCATTTAACCTAAAGAACACTGTGATCAAACTAAATCTACAGTATCGACTTCTTCGATCTCTATAACATCAGCCCTGGGGAATTTAATTAAACTACAAATAAGATTTAAGCATTAAACGTTACAATTAACGGTTCATATTCTAATTTCTTCCATCCTACTAATTCTTATTTAACCCCTGTTTCATCGCAGAAAATTTCCGACGATGAACATGATCATCTTCACCTTCAGACCAACTTTTTCTATATCTATTTTTAAATTTTATCGGCTTGGAAAAACCAGACAAAGATTGTTCAAACAAAAAATCTTCATAACCCTCTTCTGCCAATCTAAGGAGTTCCTTGGTTCCCTTTAAATATTTTATCCTGTCATCTTTCATTGGTTAACTTGCCTTCGAACCAGATCATTTTTAATAAGATGGGAGAACAAGTCTCCCATCTTCCTCAAACTTTAAAACTACAATGGTTTTTCCTCTCCAGCATGCTCTTCTTTTTCATTTTCACTTTTCTCACTCTTGTCGGATTCCTTATCCTTATCTTTCATCTTATTCTTTGCTCTTTTGTTTTTTTTATTCTTATGTTTTTTCTTGTTATGCTTTTTCTTTTTTTTAGGTTTTTTCATCTTTTTCCTGGAGTCATCCATTTGCGCCAAAATGGCTACGGATTTTAATTGGGAGGCACTATCAAAATTAAGCGCCAAACCTTGGGTATGTAATTTACTGGCTGCAATATCCAATTGCAGGCTAGGTTTCTCTTCGGAAGCCATCGCAGTTATGCTGGAAAGCAGACCAATAGAAATTGCTAATATAAAAGCTAGTACTGAGATACGGATTTTCATATTTTCCTCAAAAAATAAAACTATTATTATTAGGTCTCAGACCGGCCCCCTCCAACCGGGCCGAACTTAAGATAAATTACATATTGTTTTTTTCTTTTTCATCTTCTTCCTCTTGAATCTTGTCGTCTTCTGTATCAGATTCATAAAAAGGAAGATCATCTCCTTTATTAAAATTTTCTTCATAAGGGTCGCGAGCATCTCTTTCAAGAGGAGCTGCTTCCGCCTCGTCTGGAGTGAGCAAGTCAAGAATTGACTCCCCATCTTTTAAGTCATCCTGTGAAATCACAGGATCGCTATCATCCATCACGGAAGATTCGCAAAAAGCTGGTCCAGTAAAAAGAACAGACAAAAACGCTACAAATAAAAATACAGTTCCAATCTTTTTCATAATTTCGCATCCTTCTTCAAAAGATATATTTTTAAGATATTTATTATTTTCCGAGCGATTATTTTTCCCGACCAAAGGCGACCATTTAGGCGGATTCCCTATCCCCCCTTTCAAAAAGACGAGTACATAGACCATCTCAATCAAGCCAAACACAACTATGACCTGGGCTTATATATAGATAAATGAAAAACTAATTTATATCAGGGATGAAAACGGCCCATCAGCTGAAAGCACCAAAAATCGTAAAACACACAACAGAGAAGGCTCATCCAACGTACAACTAAGGGGGGGATTACATATAACCTGTGGCAAAATATGACTGCTCCATCTTATCAATCGTGGATTCAGAAATTTTTTGGTGACAGTCTAAGAGAGGAAGGCAATATCTATGGTTTTCCATTTTACGGAAAAGAACTTTGGAAACTGCGAAGACTTTTAGCATTTTAAGATTCCTTAATAAAAAGAAATACGTAACTAATATAATCTAGATATCACAGAAAATTCTACTTTTGCAATATAAAAATGATGGCTAATATAAAATAATTTGCCATGCAATAATCTCATCCTTACTGCCAAAGGCCTACCTCAACATGAGGCAGGCAAAATAATGAAGCATCCCTTACTTAGATGTCTGTAAAATGTTCAATTTATGTGCCCAATTCTTAACTCTGGAGAGTTCCCATGCAGGAAAATTTAAACGTAGAAGACGCTTCTTTTATACTTAGTGATTCTGATATTCAAAAAATTGAAGAAAATATCGAACAGGGTCATGAAGAAGCAGTCGAAACAGCTGTTGCCAGCCTGAGCGGGCCGAATTGTGCGGACCTTCTGGAAAAAGTAAGTGAAGATAACCGCCAGGTTATTTTAGATCAGCATGCTTCAGCTATTGACCCGGACACTTATGTCGAGCTCGACCCCGAACTTTGTAAAGATGTTTTGGAGGATATGGAGGCACCGCAAGTTGCAGAGCTTATTTCATCTATGGAAAGCGATGATGCCCTCGAAGTAATCGAAAACCTTGAGGATGATTTTCAACAAGAAGTAATCTGCAAGCTACCTCCTAAAATACGCATTTCAATGGAAGAAGGCTTGAGCTTTCCAGAGAATAGTGCTGGTCGGTTACTACAACGCGAGTTTATTGTAATCCCACAATCCTGGACGGTAGCTGAAGCAATCGATTCCTTAAAGGCAACTTCTGAAAATGATATCCCTGATTTTTTCTCTGATATATTTATTGTTACATCAGACTATCAGGTATTCGGAAAAGTTCCATTATCACGCCTGATTCGAGCAGAAAATCAGATAAAATTGGACACTCTTGCTCAAGAAGAAATTTATTCCATCCCTGCTTCAATGGATCAAGAAGAAGTGGCGCAGATTTTCAGACGCGAAAATCTGCTTTCCGCAGCTGTTGTAGATTCGGATGAGAAGATGATCGGCGTGATCACCATTGATGATATCGTAGATGTAATTGATGAAGAAGCGCAGGAAGATATTCTCAAGTTGGCGGGTGTAAAAGAGCCCAGTATATATCGTGACGTTATTGCAACCAGTCGATCCCGCTTTGGCTGGCTTTTGATTAATCTCCTCACAGCAATTATGGCCTCTATCGTTATTTCCCTGTTTGATGCCACCATCGAACAAATTGTAGCACTTGCTGTACTAATGCCCATCGTCGCTTCTATGGGAGGGAATGCAGGCACCCAAGCATTGACCGTGGCAGTCCGTGCCCTAGCTATGCGGGAAGTATCGAACATCAACTCCTCTCGAGTAATTTGGAAAGAAACTATTGTGGGCACTTTGAATGGAATTGTTTTTGCTGGAATTATTGGCGTAGTCACTTTTTTTTGGTTCGACAATACTGAGTTGGCAATAATTATTGCCATCGCAATGATCATTAATCTTGTTGTGGCCGGATTATTTGGGGCAGGAATCCCTATTTTTTTGAATCGAATGGGAAGAGACCCCGCTATAGCCTCCACCGTCCTTCTTACTACTGTGACTGACGTAATTGGCTTTTTTGTCTTTTTAGGATTGGCGGCAACCTTCTTGATTTAATATTTTATTTGTCTGTAATAATTGTTGGCTGCATTTTTTCCTGAAACTAAGCGCTATTATTTTGATGCTAAAACTAGAACGACATGACTCTTTAAGAATTATATTTATGATTCTAGGCTATTTACTTTTTTTTGGGAGTTGCTCCCTAGAGAGTGGAAGGTCAGTTGAGGAAATTCAAAAAAGTGGAAAGCTCATTATTCTGACGCGTAATGCTCCTACCACCTATTATTTTGACTCCAAGGACCAAGCTACTGGCCCAGAATATGAAATGGCAGAGGCTTTTGCAAAAAATCTGGGCGTAGAAACCGAGTACAGAACTTTTAATACAATTCATGAAATTTTAGATGCTTTGGAAAATGGTCAAGGTGATCTTGCAGCTGCCGGAATAATTAAAACGAAAATCAGAAATACACGTTTTCTTTTTGGCCCCGTTTACGAGGAAGTCCAGCAGCAAATCGTTTGCCGTAATGGCGTGAAACATGTCAGAGAAATGAACGATCTTGTGGGTTTAAAGGTAGTTGTTCCAAAACATTCTAGCTATGAGGAAACCCTTAATAAATTTAAGGCAGGATTGCCAAACTTGACCTGGGAATCTACGGACCAAGTAAACTCTGAACAATTGTTCGAAAAAATGTTGCATGCAGAAATTGACTGTACGGCTGTTGATTCTAACATAACCTCAATAAATAGAAGATATTTTCCGGAACTCATCGTAGCATTTGAACTCACTCAATCCGAACCGTTAGCCTGGGTACTTCCACCCAAAAATAGTGCTTTGCAAAAAGCGTTGGAGGCATGGTTTAGAGTATTTAATTCCAATGATGAATTGAATCAAATTAAGGAGCGATACTACGGCTTTATAAAAAAATTCGATTTCGTCGACACGGTTGCATTTCACAATGCCATTGAGGAGAGATATAGCAAATACCAACATATATTTGATGAAGCAGCTAAACAACATGACCTTGATAAATTTCTTCTAGCGGCTCACAGTTATCAGGAGTCACATTGGAAACCAAAAGCCAGGAGTCCAACGGGAGTTCGCGGGATCATGATGCTGACCCTGCCTACAGCGAAATCCCTGGGAGTTAAAAGCCGTCTCAATCCCTATGAAAACATTATGGCCGGAGCAAAGCACTTTTCTGATCTTTTGAAAAGCTTTAACCAAGAAGTTACTGAACCAGATAGAACTTGGTTAGCTCTTGCAGCCTACAACGTGGGGAGGGGACATTTACACGATGCTCAGGAGCTTGCTCGTCGAATGGAGAAAAATCCTTATTTATGGAGTGATATAAGGAGTGTACTTCCTCTCCTTAGCAAGAAAAAATATTATAAGACATTAAAGTATGGCTATGCCCGTGGGCATGAGCCGGTTCGGTATGTTCAACGGATAAGAAATTATTCTGATATACTCCAAAATAAGTTTCCCCAAGAACAGTTAATAGAAATAGACTAATTCAACCCTAAACGGGTTTCTAGATTTGACTCAAAAAATTAATGCTATTTTTCTGGAAATTCTGGAAGCGTCCAATTTCACTTTATTTGAAGATATTTGATCCCATATAAATATTTTTACTGCTGATTAATTTATTTGGGGAATTAAACTATGAAAGTCGCGGTCATATACAACAAACAAAAAGATGCTGAAGGCGTATTAAACATTTTTGGTATGCAAAATCAGGAAACCTATAACCCAAAGACGGTTGAGCGGGTAGCCAGTGCTCTTGAAAAAGGCGGTCATAACGTTCGGATCATTGACGGTAATATCAACGTCATCCAACAACTTCAAGACTTCATGCCTCGCGTGGTTCAAGGTGAACAACCCGGAATGGTTTTCAATATGGCCTATGGCCTTCAAGGAGTCAGCCGATATACTCATATGCCTTCTCTATTGGAAATGTTGGGCGTGCCCTACGTGGGTTCCAGTCCTGCCGGTCATGGAATTGCTCTCGACAAAGTAACCACAAAAGTAATGGTTCAGGCCGCAGGGTTACCCACTTCACCCTATTGGGTATTTTATGATGCAAGTCAAATTCCTGATGATCTTCCCTATCCGGTAATCACCAAGCCAAAAATGGAAGCCGTGTCCCTCGGCATCGAAGTCGTCCACAATAAAGCCGATCTTGAGATTCTGATCGCCAAGCTGGTAGAAGAATTTCATCAGCCCATTCTGGTGGAACAATTCATACCGGGACGTGAGTTTGCTATCGGCCTAATTGGGAATAAAGACCCTGAAGTTTTCCCATTACTGGAGATTGATTTGGCGGGAGACCCCAACGCCATACAAAGTTTGGAAGACAAACTTGAAAAACCGAAAAATAAAATCTGCCCTGCAAACCTTGATGAAAATCTGGCAAACGAACTCCGCAGATTGACAAAAGAAACAGCAAAGGTTTTAGGGGTCTACGATTTTTGTAGGGTCGATTATCGAATGGGTGATGATGGAAAACTATACATTCTAGAATTGAATTCAATGGCCAGCCTTGGAATGACGGGGTCTTATGTTCATGCAGCTAAAGTTGCAGGCTATACCTTTGAAACAATGGTTAACAGAATGCTTGATGTAGCCGTTGAACGTTATTTCGGTAATCAGCAGATGGATCAGATTGCAGTTGAAGAGTCCAAATCGAAAGCTAAAAAAGATCCTCTTAGAATTCGTCTAAGAAGTTACTTGCGTGGCAACCTTGGGACGATGGAAGAAGATCTTTTTAATATGGTAGAGATAAATTCTTATGTTGAAAATATTGAAGGGGTCAACTCTCTTGGCCGATGGATCTCAAATAAACTTGGAGCAATTGGTTTTAATCGCCACGTATATTCCCGCGCTGAGTTTGGTAACATTTTGTATCTCACCAATCATATGGATGAAAGAAACGATGTTTTAATCATTGGAAATATGGACAACCCGGTAGATTTTGAGGATTACAATTCTTTTCATGAAGAAAAAGGCCGCATATATGGAACGGGGGTGGCTCGTGGTAAGGGTGGAATTGCAGTATTACTCGGAGCAGTTAAAGCCCTGCGTTATACCCGAACTTTGCGAAAGGTTAAAGTTGGGATTCTTTTGATTCCTGATGAATCTTATGGAGAACGATCTTCAAAACCTGTTATCGAAGAGCTCTCAAAAAAATCAAAGTATGTTTTAGGACTAAGCGGTGCAGGTTTGAGTGGAGAAGTCATGACTTCCTGCTCCGGCACATTAAGATACGAAATAGAAGTCAACCGTCGCCAGAATAAGCAAGGACTCAAAGCTTCAACCGAAATCAGTGACCCAATCCTTTATGCATCACAAAAAATCAACGCTCTTAGAAAACTGAACTACGAATCGGATGGAATTTTTATCACGATCACAGGCTTGCAAACCAAGGGTATGGAGGATCAACCTACATACCATGCGGCCTTGTCATTTGTAATTCGCTATCGTAATCCAGATCAACGAGTCAGACTCGAAGAACAAGTTAACCAAATCTTCGCATCAAAATCACAAGACAATATTAAGGTGCACGTAACAAAAAGACCCCAAAGCAAACCCTTTCTGGAAAATGAAAAAACGCTTAAATTTTATGAGCAAGTAGAAGAAGTAGGTAAGTTGGTAGAAGTCCGAATTAAAAAAGCTGAAAACAGTATTGTGTCCTGCCTGTCCAATATCGGTGAAAGCATTCCTGCTTTGGATGGGCTCGGTCCTGTTATGAGTGGCTACGGCACAAACAGTGAACATGTTGTGCGTGATAGCTTGATTGACCGAAGTGTTCTTCTTGCATACCTGATCCATCTGTCCTCAAAGAATTTTGAAATATGAAACTAAGAAGTATTGAGGGCAAATTCGCTCCCACTGAAAATGGAAAGTGTGCTGTTTCTGATGGAGGAATGGTATCAACCGCTTTTCCTGATGCTACGCAAGCAGGTGTTGAGATGTTGCGGCAAGGGGGAAATGCCGTAGATGCAGCCTGTGCCGCTGCTTTTGCATTAGGTGTTTGTGAACCTCAAGCCAGTGGGCTGGGTGGGCAATCCACAGCCATTCTTCATTTTAAAGGCAACACTATTGCCTTGGACGGGTCCAGCCGAGTCCCCTCTCTAGCGCATATTGATCGCATTGATAAAACAACACAAAGGTTTCGGGGTTATAAAGCAACTACCGTTCCCAGTACTCCTGCTGTTTTGGGTTATCTGCATTTCCGCTATGGAAAATTGGATTGGTCGGAAATATTAAAACCAGCAATTCGAATCGCCCGAGAAGGTTACCACATCACCCAGTTGCAACATGACCTTCAAAAACGTGAGGCAGAAAAATTCCTTAGCATGGATTCTCTATCTGGAGCGAAATATTTTCTGAAGGAAGGACAAGACCCTTATGAAATCGGCGATAAATTCATACAAGAGGATATGTCTGAATTACTTGAACATCTGGCCCTCCATGGAGTGAAAGCTTTTTATACGGGTGACGTCGCCAAACAAATCGATGAGGACATGAGGTTCAATGAAGGATTTCTGAGGGCTGAAGACCTGGCTTTAATACCCTGGCCTGTAGAACGAAAACCCATTCGAAGAAGTTACCGGAAAGTGAAAATCTTTACTTGTCCTCCTCCGGGCTCAGGAAGAACCCTGCTTCTTGTTTTGCAAATGATGAAAAATATGCCTTCAAAGTTCTTCAAGAATCCCACACCGAAAATGTTTCATTTCCTGGCTGAAACCTTTCGAAAAGGATTACTCAATCATAAGGAACGCCCCTTTGATCCCAATATATACCCACAACTTCCTCATGATAAAAAAATTCTCAGCCTTGATTTCGCGAGAAACCTTTCTGCCACCATACGAGACGAGATAGACCCCACGTTACCCTTAACTGAACTTTTCACATTAAATAACGACACCACACATTTATCCGCTATGGATTCAGAGGGGAATGCAATTGGGATTACTCAATCGATTGAACTGGTATATGGATCAAAAGTGGCGGCACGAGGATTGGGATTTTTATACAATAACTATATGAGCTCTCTCGACACCACTGACCCTTCTCATCCTTACTATTTGAGACCCAATGCCATTCCATGGAGTTCAGTAGCTCCTATCATTGCATTTCATAACAACCAGCCATGGATGGTAGCTGGAAGCCCTGGAAGCGAACGTATATTCTCAGCAACAAGTCAATTTCTCTCCCATATTATTGACGGGGACCAGCCAATTAGCGAGGCCATGTTAAGGCCAAGAATGCATTGCACCGTTGGGGGCAAGTTGTCATTAGAAGCTGAACGATTTGATCCTGCAATCGTAGATTATTTGACTACGGTAGGTTACAAAATTGATGCGCGGGAACCCTATTCGTTTTACCTTGGTGCAATCCACGCCGTCCTAAAATCTCAGACTACCGGTCAGTTTCAAGGTGTAGCTGAGATCCGCAGAGACGGAACGGCCGCAGGCATCTAATTTATGAGTAAGCTACCTGTTCTTATTTCCATTCCTCATGGTGGCAGTCAAATTCCACCCGAGATATCTGACCGTGTCTGCATAACACCAAAAGATCAATTTGAGGATGGGGATGCGTTAACTCAGGATATTTATGGAATCAAAAATGAAGTTCTAGCTTGTGTAGAAGGAAATATTGCCAGAGCATTTGTAGATTTGAATCGTGACGCCAATGATCGGCCTCCAAAAAATCCTGACGGTGTCATTAAATCCATGACCTGCTTGGGAAAACCTATTTATCATTCCGGTCAGGAATTGAATAAAGATTTGACCGAAGTACTTTTACAAAATTATTACCACCCCTACCATGACTTGATTCGTAAAACTTTAGATTCAAATAGTGAAATTAAACTAATGTTGGACTGTCATACAATGGAGGCTGTTGGTCCCCAAATATCTCCTGATCCGGGAAAGACAAGACCGAAGTTTTGTTTGGGAAGTAATTTTGGTAAAAGTTGTCATCTTGAAATAGTCCAGCACATCGCTGATTGCATTAGCAATGCTTTTGAATTAGATAAAGAGGATGTTGTTATAGATAATCCCTTTGCAGGAGGACACATTACTCGGACCTATGGGAACAAACCTATCCCCTGCATCCAAATTGAAATGAGTAGAGCGATGTACCTTTCCCACCCTTGGTTTGACCAAGAAAACCTCAAAGTTTTACCAGATCGGCTGAATCAACTCCAGAATTGTTTTCTAAAAGCATTGAAAGCTTACTTCGGATAACCTGTTTTTAAATAAAAGGTTCAAAGTTTGACTTTAACTGGTGCTTGATTTTATCAAATAAAAAAAGAGCGAAAAATATTAGCGTTAAAAGAGTGTTTTAAACCCATTTAAAGCCCGCTTAAAAACCTATTCAAAACCACTTCCCCTATTAATTAGTAAATTTGACGCACTTTCAATTAAACCCCTGTGCCAAGTGAGCTGGAGTTTTGTGACAATTGAGGTGGGGATTTACATTTAGGTGAGTGCTAGTTACTTACGAAAAATATTTTTGGGATAGGTTATTCGGGGAGAATTTCTACTAGATATACGGACTTGCTGTTAACGAAAATTCTTTCTATCAAATCCATGTTTTTTCATTTTATCGACAAAAGTTTGCCTAGGGATACCGAGTGCGGCATGGGTGTTCTTGATGTTACCTTCTTGACGAAGTAATTCCTGTTCTACAATTTTCTTTTCAAAGACGTCTATCTGTTCACTAAGGGTGAAAGGAGACTCATTCGTTTCATTATTTGAAAGAACTTCCTGGCAATCAGCAGTCAGATCTAAAAGTCCCAGACCCATACCTAGAACCTGCTTCTCTGCTTCATTTTTCAGCTCTCGAATATTACCTTCCCATTTATTGGAGATAAGTTGACTCATTAACCCCTTTGACAAAATTGGGATGGGTAGGTTATGCCTTGAACAGGCTTGCAAAACAAAATGCTGAAATAAAAGTGGGATATCTTCCTGACGTTCTCGAAGGGGTGGCAGAATAATCTGCACAACATTCAGCCGATAGTAAAGATCTTGACGAAATTTTCCGTTGTCGCTGGCTTCCTTTAAATCGACTTTAGTAGCAGCAATAATACGCACATCAATGGGAATGGACTTGTTGGAACCAACTCGCTCTACAGTCCTCTCCTGAATAACCCGAAGGAGTTTTACCTGCAAGTCAACAGGCATGCTTTCAATTTCATCCAGAAACACGGTGCCACCGTCAGCGTATTCAAATTTGCCGATACGGCGCGAATTGGCTCCGGTAAAAGCACCTGCCTCATGACCAAAGAGTTCGCTTTCAATAATAGTTTCGGGTATGGCACCGCAATTTATAGCGACAAAATTCTTTTCTTTTCTATCGCTTAAATCATGCAAACACCGTGCGGCTAAGTCTTTTCCGGTACCGGTTTCACCGAGAAGCAAAACATCCGCACTGCAATTAGCCAGCGTATGAATGACCTCTTTTAGACGTACTATAGCAGGCGATTTACCTATAACAGGAAATTCCTCCTTCGATGTAGCTGAGATTTCTAAACGGAGTTTCCTTATTTCAAGTATGATTTGAATACGACAAATAACTTCTGCAAGGTCAATTGGTTTCGTCAAAAACTCCTGAGCTCCGGCTTGCAAAGCCCGCCATCGAGTTTCGCTTTCCTGGAGGGCAGTCAAAACTACAATGGATGCGGAGGAACATGGATCAACTTTTTTAAGTTTCTCCATAACCTGAAAGCCATCCAAATGCGGCATATTCAAATCCAGCAAAATAAGATCGGGTTTAAACTCTTCAAAAATACTGCAAACCTCACGTGGATCCATAGTACTTCGCAAAGAGGAATATCCCACCCCTTGTAAGGTCTGCTCAAGTAAGGCAACATTATTCGGCTCGTCATCAACGATTAAAATTTTGCCCTGAAGATTTTTACTTTGGATAACCACTTACTTTCCTTAATGGGGAAACTAATCCTTTAAAGCGATAAGAATCCTAAATTAAACCTGTCAAGGGCAGAGTAAAAATGTACCAGTGTGGCGGAGTAAAAGTGTACCACTCGGGTTAAAAAATATAGGTTATTAGATCATTATCTTTGTAGCAGTAGAGCCTGTTGGCCCTGTGTGTAAACTG
>JBLFWU010000032.1:0-32341 GCA_047610985.1 Nitrospinales bacterium
TCCCTCCTGAATATGGATTACATACAGGATAGAAAGCTTAACGTGAGTGGTACACTTTTACTCCGCCAAAACAAAAAATATTCAACGACTCACTGGTACATTATTACTCCGCCGTTCTCAGAACTAAGATAAAACACCCTTTAAACGGCCTTTTAAGACCGCTTAAACCCCTTTAAAAGTGGCATATTTAGGTATATTTTTATCGAAGCTCACTTGTCACAAAAACCCCTTTTTTTTCTTCCCCACATTGTTAACTGTTTGTAAACCCTATGTAATGTCCCTGCTAACCTATTGTAATGCCATTTCGCCATAACCCACTGATTTATGACAAGTGAACTCTGCAACTACAACAAAAGTAGAAAAAATTTCCCTCACAGGGGTAGGTTTTTCCGTAATTAAGCAGGTGGATTCCCATCTTTCTGTTTTATAAATCATTGTAAACAAATAGGTTTCTATTGTTATTTTAGATTTGGCACCACTTTTGCTGAATAGGTGGGTGCGGGATATTATTCACAACCTTCAAATGGATTTTAAACGATGCCAGGAAACTCAAGTGTATTAGCTTTGTTTTCTGCTCAACCCCCAGTTGAGCCGACCGCCCCAAAGGCAGATCGCGGAAGTGATAGCGACTTTAATGATTTTTTGAGCAACGCTACGGATCAAATAGACAAAACGCAGAAATCAAGTCCTGGAGATTCGGCCAATAACAATAGCGAAGCCGAAGTAGGCAAGATGTCGAAGTCTAAAATAAAAAATAATACCAATAAACCTGATACGGATGATGGGAAATATCAAGAAACTGCCGCTGCAATCGGCAATGAATCAATTTCTCAAACTGAAACCGTGACTAAGGATTCCATATTAGAAGATAATGCTGCCTTTGCTTCGAAGTTGAAGGAGCTTGGCATCGATCAAGAACAGTTTGAAGCTTTGCTAGAGCACCTTGGGTTAAAGGGCGATGTGAATTTTGATTCTTTATTGCAATCCCTCACTCAAGGCCTGAATCAAAATGGAATCTCAGTTGGGAAGGATATAGATGCTCTTTCTCAAAGTGAACTTCTGGCACGACTTCAGCAACATGAGGGTGAAGCGCTTAACATTCTCAAAAAAGCAGGTTTGACAGATGACCAGGCAAAAAATTTAATTGACCATCTTAAATCAATGCCTGTCACTAACATTGCACAAAAAGAAGCGGATAAGACTCTTGACCTTAATTTGAAAAAAGATGTTCAAGCGCAACAAGAAGCGACCTCTACAGAAAAGGTAACGCTGAAAACGACTGAACAATCGGAAACTTCTAAAAATACAGGTCAGCAAGAAAAAGGAAATGAAACAAACGTCCCCGTTCAAGTAAAAGAGAATTCCAAAAAGACTGATAAAATAGATCGGGCCGCTTCAATAGATAAGCTTCCTGAAACTCCAAAGATCAGTGAAGCACCGCGTATTACCCCACCCGAATCGTTAGGAGACAAGGGCAGTCAAACCTCCAAGTTTAACCAACTATTGAACGATAACAATGCTCAAGCGACTCTGGTCCAAACCGATGCAGGGAAAGATGCGGGAAGTTTTAAAGGTCTTGAATCCGCTAAGGTAGGTCCAGACTTACAGGTTCAGGCTCCCACTGCTGCTGCAGATAATGCAATCAAAGCTGTTGAGTCCAGCAAATCTGTTCTTCCGGAAAAATTAATTGCGCGTGGAGCTACGGAAGCCAAAATCATAAACCAGATTGTAAATAAAATAAGTACCCGTGGCGGCGGAGCTCAGAATGAAGTTCAAATCAGGCTCGACCCGCCTTCACTCGGAACCGTTCGATTGAACATTACAACGGTGGGCGATTCTGTACGCACAATGATCATTGCTGAAAATCAGGCGGTAAAGCAGACGATTGAAAATAACTTCAACCAGCTTCGCGATGCAATGAGCGAACAAGGTCTGAAGGTTGACAGCTTTTCTGTAACGGTCGGTGGTGAAACTGGGAGCTCAAACCAAAATAGAAAACAGTTTGGTGATGGGAATTCATCAAATCCTCTAAGCGATGAACAAGTTGCTTCATCTGAAAACGAGGGTGAATTTGAAGAACCCAATGCCTCGTTTTACTTTGATGGAAACCAGTCGATTAGCGTATTGGCTTAAAGAAAATTGTATTTAACTTTTAAGGACTAGAAAAATATGATCGCAGGAATAAATCCCATTCCAAGCACAAACTCAGAAGGTAACTCCTTAACTTCGGGAACCAGCCTAGGTAAAAACGATTTTCTTAAGCTTCTTGTAGCTCAACTGGAACATCAAGATCCGCTTGCCCCACAAGAGGGACAAGAATTCGCTGCGCAGTTAGCACAATTCAGTAGTCTGGAGCAATTAACAAATATCAACGATAACCTGGAAGCCAGTCAGGCATTTGATTTGGCATTGAGTAATTCATCCATGGTCAACCTAATCGGTAAAACGGTAGACGCCCCAGGCAACAGTTTTGGGTTGGGCGCAGGAGAGACCGAAACTCTGAGCTTCTCACTTGGAGAAGATGCTGCGGATGTAACTATAGATATCTTTAACTCCGCAGGAGCAAATGTTGCCTCACTTAGCCTTGGTAACCAAAGTGGGGGTCAGAAAGAATTTGTATGGCCAGGCACAGATTCCAGCGGGCAACCTCTACCAGCGGGGACATATACCTTCGGCATTACTGCAGAAGATACTTCAGGTAACTTTGTTGAAACAGGAACATTTGCCGCAGGCGTGGTTACCGATATTATTTTTGAGGAAGGTGAAACCTTTGCCATTGTTAACGGGCAAAAAGTTTCTGTAAACGAAATTTCAAAAGTCAGCCTTTAATTTAAGGAAATTAGAAAGAGGAGATTAGATATGTCTTTAATCAGTACATTATTCACCGGTGTCACCGGCTTAACAAGTAATTCAACAGCAATGTCGGTTATTGGTGACAATATATCCAATGTTAATACCGTCGGTTTTAAAGAAAGTAAGGCGGTGTTCAGCGATATCTTCAGCACTATTTTGACAAATGGTTCGGTGACCAGTCAACTAGGCCGTGGTTCGCAAGTGCAGGGAACCATTCAATCATTTTCTCAGGGCTCATTTGAATCTTCTTCCAATGCCTTAGATCTGGCCATTGACGGTTCCGGTTTTTTTGTAGTCAATAATGGTAGCGGTAATTTCTATACCCGAGCAGGTCAGTTCAGATTAAACGATGATGGGTTAGTTCAATCTATCACCGGTGAAATCTTGCAGGGAAACCAAGTTTCTAACGGAGTTGCATCAACCACCACATCAGATATTAATTTAGCTGGCGTTCAATCAGCACCTCAAGCATCCACCACTTTTCAGATAGGTGCAAACCTGGATTCCGCTGCAACCGCAGCATCGACTTTTAATACACCTGTCACCCTTTTCAACTCTGTAGGTTCGCAGATTCTTCTGAATGTTCAATATACCAAAGTTGCAGGTTCTAATTCATGGAACTATGCGCTCAGCCCCTCTGATGGCACTGTAACATCAGGCGCCTCAGGAACCGTTACCTTTGATACATCAGGTCAATTGACATCGATAAATGGATCTCTTGCAGATCAGACGATTGTGATAGATTATTCTTCTGCGAACCCACCTGCTGCCGCGCAAACCTTAAACTGGGATCTTGTTGACAATAGCGGAGCCACAAATGGTAAGTTAACGGGATTTGCTGCGCAATCGAATAATAATTCCCTGGTTCAGGATGGGTTTACGACAGGAACCTTGGTTGGTTTAACCGTCAATGCAGAGGGAATCATTGCCGGTCTGTTCAATAATGGACAAACGGACTCGCTCTTTCAGGTTGCTATGGCAGATTTTCTGGCACCCTCTGGTTTAACCCGTCAGGGACAAAACCTGTTTGCAGAATCGGCTGAATCAGGACAACCTGTTATAGGTACTGCTACAACTGGTGGATTTGGTGGCATTGTAGGTCAATCGCTGGAACTTTCCAACGTTGATCTTGCGGAACAGTTCGTTACGTTGATCCAAACTCAGCAGGCCTTTCAGGCCAGCGCCAGGATCATTACTACCGCAGATGATCTTCTTACTGAGGCAGTGAATCTGGTTCGGTAATATTTTTAAATTTTTTCTATCAAGACCCGGACTTTTTGTCCGGGTCTTTTTTTTTGTTCACTTGTTACTGGCAGGTGACTTTGTTACATTACATTTATGAACCGCGAAGAACAAATCCGCGAAGTTAAATCTGCAACTCTCCTTCGTTTCAATCAAATCTGGCAACGAAACTTTTTAAGTAACCGGAATGCCATACAACGAAATCCCGGAGTAATTGCTCTCAAAAATAGATTTCGTGATATTCCCTGCATTGTTGTAGGTGCCGGCCCATCGCTGGATAAAAATATAAGGTACCTCCGAAAAGCCTGCGAAAAATCTATCATCCTCTGTTGCGATGCCGCTCTCAAACCTTTGTTGTCGCATAATATCGTTCCTAATTTTGTAGTTGTCTTGGACCCTCAAGAAGAAATTGCCCGGTTTCTCAGCAACGTTCCGCAACGTGGGATCACTCTTGTAGTTCCCACCATTGTTCACCCCAACATTCTTGAGTTGTGGCAAGGGGATATATTATTTTTTAATAAATTCGCACCCGATATTCCAACTCTTGTGGAAATTCAAAAAATGGTTCCACAAGTAGGTATTCTGACACCAGGTGGCACTGTATTATCTGTTACTTATGATCTTGCTTTTCAGGCGGGGTGCAATCCGATTCTTTTTGTCGGTCAAGATTTGTCCTATCCGAAAAAAAATTCACATAGCCGGGGTAGCGATGCCTCCGGCAAAGGCTTAAAGTCAATGGTAGAAAAGCAAAAAGATAGCATCGTTTTAGAAACAGATATGAACGACCAACAACTTCGCACACTGAAGTCCATGTCTGTTTCTAAACAATGGTTCAAATGGGCTTTCACCACCTGGAAACGAGATAATCCTGTTGTCGTTTCTAATTGCAGTGAAGCCGGTATTTTAACCGACCATTGTTCTTTGTTAACTTTGAACGAAGCAATTTATAAATTTTGCAAAACAAAAGTTAACGTTCCGTGGATACTTAAAAAAGCCCTAAAAAGAAAAGCCCCCTAGCGGGGGAGGCAATTGGTCAAAAATTTATATTCAATAAAATATTTAATGTCTGCTTTATGAGAAATGATTAGTTATTACTAGGTATTACCTGGCGGGCGCAGCGGAAACCTTGCCAGACTTTAAATATATCAGGCCTCTCATTAAAACGGTAAGTGGTTCTCATATAGTAGGCCTTGTAGTACCAGTTTCCTCCTCTTAGCACTTTACTTATTCCAGCCTCCGGGCCTTTTGGGTCTATTCTGTTGTCATCTTGATAAGCTGCCGAATCGAACCAGTCTGAAACCCACTCCCAAACATTGCCTGCCATATGGTGAACTCCAAATGGGGAGATCCCTTTTTTCATTCCCTCCACAGGTTCCATAACTTGAAATCCCTTTTCACTAAATTTTCTTCTAAAGGTGACTCGGCTATTATCCGGAAATTCGTTTCCCCAAGGAAATATTCTCTGATCATCTCCTCTTGCTGCCTTTTCCCATTCAGCTTCGGTTGGTAGCCTTTTTCCTTTCCATTTACAATAGGCATCGGCACCAAACCACGACACGCGGTTGACAGGATAGTTTTCTAATCCTTTTCTAGGCTTGTAACCATTATCTTCAAATTGAACCGTAACAGATGGAGTGATTTCGATGAAACGGTGAGCATCATTTTTGTTTTCATTGAGGAACTTTACAAAATTTAAACTCGTTACTTCATATTTATCTATCCAGTATGAAGAAAGGGTGACCTGATGAACTGGTTCTTCATCCATATCGCCCCACTCATGATCGTTGTCAATTTTAAATCCCATAGTAAAAGATCCTTCCGGGATAAATATCATATTTTCTTTAGCATCGTCTTTAATGCCTGACACGCAACCTGACATCAAAAGAGTGCTGCTAAAAACAATACTAATTAAAATAAACAATCTAATAAATTTCGATAAAAATTTTTGCACGCGCATATTAAATATACCGCAATCAAACTTCAAGGGAATGGGGAGGAAGGGTCGGCATTGTATGCCAATTAGGACTTTTTTATTTTTTCGTGAGAGCCATCGCAGAAAGGTCGATTTTTAGTTCTAAAGCAACCACAGAGATAATAGGTTTTTGATTTATCCAGTTCCACTATTTCAGGTTCTCCCCCTGTTGTATGATGCGTGGCATCACAAAAAGGCCAGTGGTTCGATTGCATACAAGTGCAAACAGCAATTTCTGAAGTATCGGTTATTTTTATAGGTCCACGATTTTCTGACATTTGAAATTCCTTTTTTAATTGGATGCCAGGGATAAAGAAGTTTCCAGATCCGGTAGAAAAACCGTAAAACAGGTTCCTTCCCCAAGGGTGCTTTTTACATCCAGAGTTCCTTCGTTTCTATGAACAATCTGATACACGGTGGCTAAACCTAGACCAACCCCATCTTTTTTACTGGAATAAAACGGATCATAAATATTTTCCATCTGGTCAGGCGCAATTCCACAACCCTGGTCCATAACTTCCAATACCACACCCCTTCTATTTGCGTGGAAGTGGAGATTATGATAACCAGATACTTCTTTTAGCTTTATTGAAAGCGTACCTATTGTCATGGCTTCCAAAGCATTTATGCACAAATTCCATACCACTTGTTTGACCTGCTCTTCATCACCATTAAAAATAAGATGACCCGCTGACCCTTCAAATATAATTATCTTATCAGGGCTTAAATTTTCAATATTTTTTAAAAGAATGATTACATCTTGAACTAATTGCGTCAAATCTACAATGGTATTTGTATTTTTTTTGGGCTGTGAATAAGTTAAGAAATCAGAAAGTATGGTATTGAGTCTGTCTGTTTCTTTAATAACAATATTCATTAACTTTTTATATGAATCTTTAAGATTAAGTCCTTTAGCTAAAACTTGTATTGATCCACTTAAAGAGGTTAATGGATTTCTAATTTCATGTGCCAGTCCTGCTGAGAACCTTCCTACCGCTGCTAATTGCTCGGTACGGAGCATTTTATTCTGCATAATTTTAATTTCGGTCAAATCTTCGAAAACCAGAATATAACCTGGAACATTAAAGTCGGAAAGGGTGCTGATTTTTATCCGTAAAAATATTTTCTTTCCATCCCTTCTCATAAACTTTACTTCAATCTGCTCAGAGAGGGTAATAGATTCATTTCTCAATAAGAGTTTATTTAATTGAGTGGATGAAAAAAGAGTTTTTACATGTTGTTTAAGGCTTTCTTGTGAAGAAAATCCGGTTAATGTTTCTGCTGCCGGATTTATCGAAGTTATGATTCCCTCACGGTCAATCGTTACCAAACCGTTTCCCATATACTGCACAATATTCCGATTTAGGGCTCTCTGTTCTTCCAGGTTCAAACTGGCTTGTTCCAATTCTTCTTTAACTATTCTCAATCGGTGGGATAGAAAACTACTGAGGTACGCAACTGTATAAAAGGCAACAATATTTAGAAAAATAATATAAAAAACATAGCCACTCTCAAATGATAATTTTGATTCAGGAAATAAATAGACCGGGGTAATAAAACCATAATATTCCAGATCAATTAATACACCATAAATAATGATTGCGCCTGAGGCAGCGAGAAATACAGCAGTTCTCGGAAGCATGAAACTTGTTGCGATGATTACAAATAAAAACAGGAAAGATATGGGACTGTCTATTCCGCCCGTGGTATATAAAATACCGCCGACTAGGAAAAGATCTCCGACTACCTGAGAAGAGGCCGTTAATGTAAGGGGTAAAAATTTAAAAAGGAGCGCGTGTATGATCGAGAAAAAAAAACCAATACCTATTACTATGCATAGAGGACCGATTGGAGCGGTGATTCCCAAGCGTTCCTGAAAGGTTAGTAGCAAGCCTACGAAACCAGTCAGAAAAAATACCCTTAACAGCATTATTCTTTTGATCCGCTGCTCTGATTCCTTATCCGTATTATTTTGATTGCGAATCATATCGGATTGAAAAAATTCTGGGAATTAAATTGTTTCTCCCATTTTAAAAATAGGCAGGTACATAGCCACCACGATAAAACCTACGATACAACCTAAGAATACCATGAGCATGGGTTCTAATAATGCTGTCAAACCATCCACAGCGGCATCTACTTCTTCATCGTAAAAATCAGCAATTTTGGCTAGCATTTTATCTAGCGATCCTGAAGATTCACCAACATCAATCATCTGGATAACCATGGCAGGAAAAACCGCTTCACGTGCAAGAGGCGCTGCAATCGTTTCCCCTTCTTTAATAGCTTCAATGGTTTTTATAACGGCAATCTCAACTATTGAGTTTCCCGCTGTTCGTGCACAGATATCCAAACCTTCAATCAAAGGAACACCACTTGAAATCAAAGTACCTAAAGTTCGAGTAAATTTTGCAACAGAAACTTTTCGGATGAGCATGCCGAATACAGGAAGCTTTAAAGCTATTCGATCAATCTCTATTCTCCCTCTTCGAGTCGCATATACTTTCTTGAATGTAAAAAAGAACGCAATGAAACCCCCAATCATGACATACCATTGATTCTGAAAGAAGTTACTGACATCCATTACTATTTGGGTTGGGCCTGGGAGTTCAGCTCCGCCTTTCGAAAACATCGAAGCAAAAGAGGGAATTACAAAAACCATCAAAAATGCCACGACCAGAAATGCAACGGTAACAATAGCTCCCGGGTAAACCATCGCAGCTTTGACTTTCTTTTTGAGAGCCTCTGCTTTTTCAATATATTCAGCAAGGCGCCTTAAAATAATATCTAAAATTCCGCCAACCTCGCCTGCTTCAACTAGGTTGCAATATAACTGGTCCCATATCTCGGGAAATTTTCTCATTGATTCGGAAAGATTGTTCCCCATTTCAATGTTCGTTTTAACCGATAAGATTTTTTGGCCAAAGGTAGGGTTATCGGACTGCTTTCCAAGAATATCCAGACATTGAACCAGCGGTAACCCTGCATCGACCATAGTGGAAAACTGGCGAGTGAAAATAACCACATTTCGAGTCGTAACTTTATGGACTTTAGGTCCAAACAAAGCACTTTGTGCTTTTTTTTCTTTGACCAATGTAGGTCGAATCTTTTGTAATTTTAACTTTGCAACAGCAGATTTTTTGTCATCTGCTTCGACTTCTCCAGATTGAATTTTCCCCTTAACTTTGGCTTTATAAATAAAAGTTGCCATAACGGGTTATTCTTTTTCTTTCAAGGTGTAGGAGTTGATTTTGTTTCGTGTGCTTTCCAGCTCCAGTCCAATCCGCGTTAGTAGATGAGTCGTTATTTTTAGTCGCTCTACCAAAGAAAGGATGATGGGCTTCAGGTCTTCAGGCAGGTTATTCATTACACCTTCAAATGTTTCTTTATCAATAATCCCTACCGTCACATCTCCGATGGCAGATATATTGGCACTTCTAACCGATTGCGAGATGAGCCCCATTTCCCCAAACACATCCCCTTCTTTCAAAGTACCAACAGAAACGATTTTTTTATCGACTTTTTTTGATATCTTTACCGATCCTTTTAAAACAACATAGGCATTGTTACTCATTATTCCTTCGGTAATAATGACATCACCGTCCGAATAACGCTGGTGTATCGGTGTATCTTTCAGGCTCATGTTTTCCCTATTGCGTGAAGTGTTTCTTTATAAACCTTATAAAAGATTTCATTTTCTGAAATAGATTTTTTTAATATATCTCCCAATTTTTCCAAGTCTTTTTCCTTGATGACAACATTCACGCTCTTTTGATAAGCCTGCATATTATTAAGCGACTTAAAACTTGCTCCAACCAAAGCGAAAAATACATTTCTTCGAGTCACCATAGGCATTTCTATCAGAGCTTGATAAAATGGGTTCTCGTCTAATGCCACGTTGCCAAAATTTTCATTCAAAGCGACAAAATGAAAATGGGTGAATTTCATTTTATGCACTGCATGTTCCGGCGACCTGGCATATTGAATTTTAAATTCTTTTTCTTCGAGAGCTTTGGTCCACACTTCTTTATTGTTATCGTCTAAAATCAGGGCCAGTTGATCGTTTTCATCATATATGACCAAATCTTCATCGTCTTCAAACTCTTCTTGACTGACCACCATACTTGCCGTGTCGATTGTTTCTTCTTTTTCTTCCAAAACAGGCGGAGAAGTGGGTTCACTCTCTTTTGGTTTTAAATGCTGATCAACTTTAATTTTTGTTTTACATCCGGGACAGGTAATGGAAAACGCCTGGTCCTTCGGCAATTTTTCATCCGGGATGTTCATGTTGCGCTGACATGAGTTACAGGTAACCTGCATTTTTAAATTTCCTTTCTCATTTCTTCATTTCGGCATCGTATGTACTGTCCATCCCAAGTCCATCGATATCGGTCGTTTTTTCACCTCTTTCAGCTTTAATAGTATCAATACCTCGACCCACAATGGCTTTTCTTGATGCATAACCCAATGCCGTTTCTTCTGTAATCAGCCCTTCTTTAAGTAGTTTCAGAATATGTTGATCAAAAGTCCACATTCCGTAAGCATCGCCGTTGGTAATAATATCGTAATAGGTCTTGTCTTCGGTCTCTCCGTTGATAATGGTATCTTTCACGCGTAGGTTGGTAGTCATAATCTCCAACAAGGCTATTCGGCCACCTCCAACTTTCGGCAATAGGCGCTGACAAATTATCCAGCGAATTGTATCTGCAAGTCTTATTCTTATTTGCTGTTCTTCTTCTTGAGAGAACATACCCACTATACGGTTTATAGTTTGCCCGGCATCAACCGTATGCAGAGTGCTCAAAACAAGGTGCCCCGTTTCAGCCGCACTCATACCTATTTCGACCGTTTCCCGATCCCGCATTTCACCTACAAGAATTACTTTGGGAGCTTGACGCAAGGCGGCGCGCAGTCCGCTTGAAAACGCATCGTAGTCATTTCCTAGTTCTCGTTGATTAAATGTAGCTTTTTTATGAGGGTGGACAAACTCGACCGGATCTTCAAGGGTAATAATGTGCATAGATTTTTCCTCGTTCATTTTATTGAGCAAGGCTGCCAACGTGGTTGACTTACCACTACCTGTTGCTCCAGTAACGAGAATCAATCCGTTTTTTTCTTCAGCGGCTTTGGCAAATTGTCCGGGAAGTTTTAAATCTTCTATGGAAGGTATCCGGGTTTCAAGTTTTCTTAGTACTGTTGTATAAAATCCGCGTTGGGAGAATATATTGACTCGAAATCGGGCTTTGCCAACAAGAAAATACGATAAGTCGCAAGACCCTTGCTTGATTAAAATTTCAGTCAATCGGCGGTCCGAATTAATCAGGTTTAAAGCAAAAATTTCTGCCTGAAATGGAGTCAGTTTCTCTATCGGGGGAACAATGGGAACTGCTGTTAACTGCCCAGACGATTCCACCTGGAATGCTTTTCCTACAGTAATATTAAGATCGGATATATTTCCTAACGCTTCCAGCATTGTCGTTAGTATTTGATCTATCTCTGCTTTTCTCATAGTGAGCTCAAATAAATTCAGGAGGTGTTTTTAGAAATGGAAGAAAACGTTCTTTGACAATTGCCTTGTCATAGGCATCTTGCGGGCTTATTTTTTTAGCTTCCAAAGCTTCCAAAATTGCATCATCCAAAGACTGCATGCCATATTTTTTTCCTGTCTGGATAGCTGAAGGAATCTGAAAGGTTTTTCCTTCTCGAATCAAGTTAGAAACCGCAGGGGTAACAACCAGAACTTCCAATACAGCCATCCTTCCTTTTTTATCTATTCGCTTAAACAGGTTTTGAGCAATGACTCCTTTTAGAGACTCGGATAAGGTGGTTCGAATTTGCGCTTGCTGATGCGCCGGGAAAACATCGATAATTCGGTCAACCGTTTTTGCAGCACTCTGAGTGTGCAATGTTCCAAAAACCAAATGGCCGGTCGAAGCCGCTTCCAAAGCAAGTTCAATGGTCTCCAGATCGCGCATTTCACCAACAAGGATGATATCAGGGTCTTCTCGAAGAGCCCCACGTAAAGCCGATTTAAAACCTTTGGTATGTACCCCCACCTCGCGGTGATTGACAATACAGCTTTGACTTTGATGAACAAACTCGACCGGATCTTCTACGGTGATGATATGGCTTTTTTTGTTTCTGTTTACATAATCCATCATAGCCGCAAGAGTCGTTGATTTTCCGCTACCCGTTGGCCCTGTAACTAAAACCATTCCTTTATGTAACATGGAAAGGTTAGTGATTACTTTTGGCAGACCCAGTTGTTCCGAGGTTAATATCGTGCTCGGAATTTCCCTAAAAACGGCTCCGACACCCCATTTTTGCTGAAAATAATTTGCACGGTATCTGGCCAATCCAGGAATTTCATAAGCGAAGTCGACATCACCGGTTTCTTCAAAAACTTTTATTTTATTTTCCGGAGCGATTTCGTAAAGCATAGCCTTCAACTCATCATTACCCAGGGCTTTATATTTGATTCGCTCCATGTCCCCATGAACTCTTAAAATAGGTTGAGAACCTGAAACCAGATGCAAGTCGGAGGCACCTTGTTCGTTCATCAGCTTAAAAAATGCGTCTATTTTTGCCACGGCTCACTCAATTAATTTAGAGTTAATAATAAAGTCTTTTACTACGTTTTCCTTACTTTCTGGAATCACTAACGTTTTTCCATTTAAAATTATCTCGGTACCCTGCTTATTGCCAATGGTTAATCGAAAAACGTTATTGCCCAAATAACTTTTTTCCTCACCTGCAGGAAGAATAAAGTCTTCTTCTCGAAAATCATCAATGGTCATATTGAACCAAGAATTGTTCTTAACCTTGATGGTCAACTTTAAAGGCTTTTCTAAAACCGTTTGGCTTTCCATCTTCCTGGGAAGCAAACTATTAAGCTGGCTTTCAATATCAGGCTTTTGTTTGAAAGAATCCAATTTTGTTATCAGAGTTTGCGACTGCCCAGGCACGTGTACATCGTTTTCCTTTGACGACTTGACTTCAACCGTTAAAGAAGTTTTCTCTTCAAGAGCTTTTATTGATAATGGAGCGGGAAGTTTGGCATTTTGTTTTTCATTTAGTTCTACATTTTTTACAGGTGGATTGTTTTTATTGAAAATTAAAAATCTTACTCCAAAAATCAGCGCTAAAATAATTAAACCTATTAATGCAAAACTTAAAAAATTTTTAGCCGAGGTATTTGATGGAGATACTGAGTCTGAACTGTTTTCAGTTTTATTACCTACGGACTCCTCATAAATATTCAGCATTTCTTCTACATCAGAGCCAATCGTATTTGCATAGGATCTAATATAGCCCTTGATAAAAACTTCACCGGGTATCTCATCAAATTTGTTATCTTCCAGTGCTTGCAGGAATCGAATATGAATTTTTGTCGCTCCCGAAATTTCTTCCAAAGGAACTCCTCGTAATTCACGTTCGTGTTTTAAATAAGATCCAAAATTTTCTACCATAATGAATAACTAGTTTTTTAGCTTATATTTTTAAGATATTCCTTCGACTGCTTTGCAAATTCACTGCTCGGGGAATATAGGATCACATTTTTAAAATGTTCTTTTGCTTTTTGATTTTTATTTTCCCTGATATAAAGTTGGGCTAACTCAAAATGTGCTTGTGAAAAACGAGGTCTCAACTTAACAGCTTTTTCCAGAGAAGCTTTTGCTAAATCAAATTTGGACCCATCTCGATAAGCCAAAGCCAAATTTAACCGGATGGCGGCATTGTCTTTAATATCCAAAGCTTTTTTCCATTCGATTTCGGCCTGATCACGGTCTCCAAGAAAGTAATGGCATAACGCTAACCAATTATATATTTGTTGAGGGGCTTGAGTACCGGGTAGTGATAAACCTTCATTAAAATAACGGATGGCTTTTTTCCAATCTCGTTTTTGCATATAAATTTGCGCCAACTGTTGGTAGCCATCTTTTAACCTGTTATTTAACTGGATACTTTTTAAAAACTCTGATTCAGCTTTATCAATATCCCCATTAATCAGATATTCCCTACCCAGGATAAAATGGGAATTTGCATTGTTTGGGTCAAGCTCTATTGCTTCTGTAAGAGCTCTCATCATTTTATTTCTTTGATTTAAAGAAGCAAACTGAAGAGCTTCTCTAAATTTTTTCTGGGCAAGCGCAATTTTATCTTTAGGGGAATCCACCAATTTTGTGGTCGCACAACCGAAAAACAGAAAACCTCCCAATAGCAAGATTAAAGAAGCTTTCCAAATTAAAGACTTCATTATGTCTCCAAGAAAAAACCAATATTTCTGGTAAAAAACATCCAAGTTGTGCTGAGCATATTCCAATTATAGCAAATAAAGTCTTCATTCTCAATATGTTAAGTTGTTTTCTGTATAAATCACATAAATGATACTCCATTCAAAATAATTCTAAAGAATTCCACAGTAGCTACCGATATAGGCTATGTAAAGTATTGCCCTAAAATTTTTATACCGCATCTTCACTGGATGAAAAATAGTATAAATATTTGTAAATAAGTGGGCAAAATTAGTCTTACTGAGGGGTTTCATAAAAATTTTGAGTTTGAGCCGAAAACTAGCAAAAACTCATAGGGCTATATATACTATATAATAATCAATGGGATAGTATATATAGCCCCATGAGTTTTAATTGCGAATAGCACTATTATTGAACTTTTAATCAAAAAGGAGGTGCCAGGCAAAATAAAACGTTTTATGAGTTAACCAAACTAGATATTAATTTCATTTTGAAGCATATATAGGAGAGAAGTATAATGAAAACTAAGCTAATAAAGCGAGTTCCAAATATGGTCGCAATATTGGCTTTTCTTGCCCTTTTGGCAGGGAATGCTTTTGCTATAGAAAATAGTTCACGGGTTGTTTCTCCATATTGGCAGTCAGATTCTGGTTCATATACATTTATTGCGGTCAGCCATACCTCTCTTTCTGGTATGTCCTCCCAAATCGGTATGACGGTCACTGCTCTATTGAATGATCAGAGCGGTGCTACAACAAATTTTGGGTCTGCATTAACATTTACCATTAGTGCAGGAGTCACAGAAAGAATATTCATTACCAGGACCGGTCACCTTACAGTTAACTCGACCACCATTCCTACAGGAAATTTCATTACAGGAACTACCAACTTTGAGCATGGGCACCTTCGTATTGCCCCGACTGCTACTCTTCCGGCAATTGGAATAGCACGTGCAACAGCGGCAACCGCTGGTGGATACGAAGATGTAACGATGTTGTCTTTTTGGGGTGCGGTGGTAGTAGAGCAAAGCACAACCGGTTTCGCCATGGAGTTCATTGGCGATATGCACGATTCAGCGGTAACACCGAACTTTGATTCTGCAGAAGGAATCGATGTATCAGGTCCGGGTGCACCTTAGTGTTTGCTCAAAATTCCATTAATGTAATGAATATTTCAACTAGGAGAAAGATCCATGAAACAATTTAATAAAATAGTTTTGCTTATGCTTTTTGGGGTTGCTGTTTTCGCCCAATCAGTATACGCCCAAAATACAGCAGACGATACCAAGTTTAGCTCTCGGTTAGTCATATCGCCATACGCACAAGCTGTTCCAAATGATAGTTATACTTTCATTGGTATCAGTCATCCCTCTCTGGACTCTGCCCTAACGCAAATCGGGTTAGCTCTAGAAGTTATAGACATGACCACAACGGTAAATAATGCTGCAGGTCGAGTACAAATTTTCACTGTTGATGCTGGTGAAACTCACCGTGTATTTGTGGTGAATCAAAGCCATGCAACCATTAATAATCTGAATACCTCTTTTACGGATTCTAGAACTCACTTGATCAATACGGTTGATAGTGCTCAGTTCGGTTCTGTCCGTATCACATCAGTGAGTGAGCGTCCTCAACTTGCTGCAGGCTTAAGAGATGTAACTGTTGGCACAACTAAAAAGTTTGATAACTTGGCCCAGCTCAACATCTGGGGCATTGTTTTTGTTGAAGCATCTGGAACTGGATTTGCCATGGAGTTTATTGGTGATGCTCAGGATTCCACAATAGGTGGTGGTGGAACCATGCATTCTAATACATGCTCCGTCACAGACGGCCTAAATAGCGATGGCCTTAATTGTATCGCTAGACCTGGCCGCGGTATCAACTAGAACTATTGTTCTATCCAGGGGCCAACCATTAATGGTTGGCCCCTTTTTTTCTTCCTATTACTTATTGTTCAAGGGATCTGAACTATGAGAAACATTATTTTCTTCGCTCTATTTTTTCCACTCATTTTCGCCTGTACCTCCAATGACATTAAAGTCGATGTAAAAGAGTCAGAATCTCACTATCGGCTGGGTCTGGAGTTTGCGCAGTTGAGCCTCTTTAAAAATGCTCTAGAAGAGTTTGATATAGCCATTAAATTCAATCCTAAAAATTCGATTATTTACCGGAAAAAAGGACTCGTTTTATTTGGCATGAAGCAGCATAACGACGCCAAATATAATTTTGAAAAAGCTATCAGCCTTAACCCCCAAGATGCGCAAGCGCATATCAATTTGGGTATGGTTCATTATACTTCTGGAAATAAAAAAGGAGCCTTGAATAAATGGCAAGATGCCATCGCGCTAAAAAATGATGACAATGATGGAAAAGCGTTAAATAATATTGGAAATATTTACAAAACTGATAAAAAGTTCGACGAGGCCATTAGTTACTATAAGAAGGCAATAACCTTTGAGCCTGGAAACACTACCTTCTTAAATAATCTGGGTGATAGCTATCGATTGGCAGGAAATCTCAAACAGGCAGAATCTATCCTTTTAAAATCTCTTGAAATGGATTCGAACGGTATGCTCACCCAATTCAATCTGGGTGTCCTTTATAGATCGAAAGGTAATATTCCCAAAGCCATTAAATCTTTTCAAAATTCACTGCAAGTCAATCCTCATTATTTAGAAGCCTATTATCAGCTGGCCACAACTCATCTTAAAGCCAAGAATAAGGATTCGGCAAAACTGTCGTTAGAAAAAGCACTGCAAGCCGATCCATCAAATAAAAAGTTCAGAAAACTTTACAATCAGATCACCGCTTCCTAAAGTTTTCATCTCAAAACTCGCAATGCTTGCTTCTTGAATTGGCATGGATGTACAATAGTCAGATGAACAATCCAAACTCCGATTCTCCCGAAACAGTTTCCGATTTAAAAAAAATTCTCTCTGATCATAAAAAATGGCTGGATTCAAATGGGCAGGAAGGAATTTTTGCTGACTTAAAAAACTGCAAGTTGAAGGGTGCCGTATTAATAGGTGCAAACTTGAAAAATGCGAACCTTGAAGGAGCCTATCTTTACGGCGCATATTTCAAAAATGCCAATCTTGAGAATGCAAACCTTGAAGGAGCAAATTTGCGAGGGGCAAATTTTCGATGGGCAAATCTAAAAAATACCAATATGAAAAATGCCAATCTTGTGCGGGCCGATTTGATGCAGGCAGACCTGAAAGATACCCTACTGGAAGGAGCTAATCTGAAAATGGCTGAGGGCCTTACTAGCGATCAATTAAAGGATGCGACTACAAACGAGGAAACAGTCCTGCCAGAATTTCTGAACCAAAAATAGTTTATTGGAAAACCATTTTTGCAGAATCCACCATACCACGGACGGTTGACGTTGCTTCTTGTACAGCCGTTGGCTCATATCCGCAATGAGCAGTACAATCAGCACATTTTTTATTATTTTCGTGACCGTAGTTTTCCCATTCCGTTGTTTCCATTAATTCCTTAAACGTTTCAGCATAGCCCTCATCAAGAAGATAACAGGGCTTCTGCCAACCCAAAACGGAGTAATTTGGGTTGCCCCAAGGAGTACAGGAATAGTCACGTTTTCCCCTTAAAAACTGCAAGTACAATGGGGAATGATTGATATCCCACCGACCCTTTGTATTTTTTTCAAGAAGCTTATCAAAAAATTCAAAGGTTTTCTTTCTGCCAAAAAAATGATCCTGATCCGGAGCATCAGGGTATCTGAAAGCAGAGGCCATTGTGATTCCATCAATGCCAAGGGGTTTTAAAAAGTCCAGAAACTTTTCAGCCTCTTCAATAGTGGTATCTTCAAAAAATGTAGTGGCGCTGGTAACTCTAAAACCCTTTTTCTTAGCTTCTCTAACGGCTTCGGTAGCAAGTTTAAAAGTACCCTCCTGATCGACAACCCTGTCATGAACCTCTTCCATTCCATCAAGATGCACAGAGAGAGTCAGGTATGGGCTTACTGGCAAGCGATCCAGATAATCTTTTAACAATATTGCATTGGTACATAGATATATAAACTTTTTCATTGCAATCAAGCCTTCAACTATTTCTACAATAGCCGGGTGCATTAAAGGCTCACCGCCTGCAATAGAAACAACAGGGGCCCCACATTCCTTAGCCGCTTTAAAACATTGCTCGGGACTCATATTTTGTTTCAATATTTCGTTGGGCTTTTGGATTTTCCCACAGCCAATACATTCCAGATTGCATCGGAATAAAGGCTCAAGCATCATTACTAAAGGATAACGTTTGTTTCCTTTCATCTTTTGCCTGAAAATATAGGAGCCTATTTTAAAGGCTTGAAAAATGGGAACGGGCATGAAATCAATTTATTTAAGGTTGGATAAATAGAATAAATTACTTTTTTAAACTCTCGAGCCGAGAAAATATTATAAGATGCTTCGAGGCAAGAGCAAAGAATTTTATCTTTTGAAATCAACAGGTATCAACTTTTTGAAGAAAATTTTCATATTACTAATACTCGCTGTTCTTGCTCTGGCTTTCGATGGGACACTGTCCAAAGATATATTTGATTATCAGTTAAGCGGCTTTACAGATTGGCTGACAGCAATCCTGATAATTACAATCCTGCTCACCATAGCCTGGGTCGACTCGGCAAAAAGTGATGACAATAAAAACATCCCAGAGTGATATTTATTTGTGCTGGTTAATCCCGAATATTTTGTATTTTCAGGACGAATTTTTTAACAAGCTCAGGAGAGCATAAGGTTCTACAGGCCCATCTGCCTGAACCCAAACTGTTCCATTACCACCATGGGCAACTGAAATACTTTCGCCCGAAACTTTCTCCATAGCATTAATTTTAAATTTATATTGCCCGCTAGGGGATAGGCATTCGACTTCATCCCCTAATTCCATTCTATTTCTAATATCGACTTCCATCCATCCCGGACGTTCATTGACCACCTGACCTCCAAAAACCTGCGGCTGGTCTGTTTCCTGCGGAGAATCAAATCTTTCCGTCTCACGGTTCGCAGCAGAAATTAAAAATGCCGACGTAAAACCCCGGTTAGCCGTCTTACCTATTTCTGCTATCAAGCCTGGATTAAATTCTTTGTTTTCTTCTAAATCATCGAGAGCCCGTCTATAAGCTCGAGTAACCAATGAGAGGTAATAAATTGATTTGGAGCGCCCTTCAATTTTAAATGACATGATACCGGCTTTTTTCATTGGCCCCAGATATTCTATGGCTCGAAGGTCTTTTGAGTTCATTATATAGGTACCATGCTCATCTTCTTCAACCGGCATTAACTCCCCATCTCTCTGTTTCTCCTCAATCGCGTAATTACCTTTGAGAGGCTGGTATTCTTCCGTTTCATTGCCCTTTTCCTCATGGATATCATATTCCCAACGGCAACTATTAGTGCAAGTTCCTTGATTTGCATCCCGGTGATTAAAATAATTCGATAACAAACATCGACCCGAATAAGCGATACAAATTGCACCATGCACAAAAGCTTCTAATTCCATTCCAGGAACGCGTTCATGCATATCAGTGATTTCTTCTAGAGTTAATTCACGCGACAAAATAATCCGCTCCACTCCTAAGTTGTACCAAAATTCAACGGAGGGCCAATTTATAGTGTTCGTTTGCACTGATAAATGAATGGGAATTTCAGGAAATTCCTTCAGAGCAAACTGAATCATTCCCGGATCAGCCATAATAAAAGCATCGGGTCCCATTTCAGCATGTTTGGCTAAAGATTTTTTAAACGATTCAATTTTTCTATTGGGAGGAAGAATATTAGCCGTTACATAAAGTTTTTTACCCATTTTATGGGTGTAATCAATTGCCTCTTTCAATAAATTATCTTTAAATGGATTTTCTTTTGCCCTGAGAGAAAATTTTGGGATACCCGCATAAACTGCGTCGGCACCATAGGCAAGTGCATATTTTAGTTTTTCCGGACTGCCCGCTGGAGATAGTAATTCCATAATATTTTAAAAGTTTTTATACTGTTGTTTGGGTAATTAATAGGATGAATCAGCTTACACCATATTCATTCCTTACCGCAAGCTTGCAAATATAAAGAGGGAGTATTGCTAGAGTGAGAAAAACTTCAGACGAAAAATCTTGGTCTAACTACCCAAAGAAGCAGGAGGGGGTTTACCATCCTGCAAATCTTCTACAAGTCGCAGAGTAGATCGCAAGCGTTTGGCGAGTACCTTAAGAATAGGCATTAACGCTTGTGCGTTGTGTTGAGCGAGGGAATTAAAAGCTTCCTGCGTCATAATTGTAATAGAGCAATCTTCTAAGGCGACCACACTGGCAGAACGGGGCAAACCGTCGATCAATCCCATTTCTCCAAAAATATCATTTTCCTGCAAAATACCAATGCACTGCCTTTCACCGCTTGGTCTTTTCTTGGAAACTTCTACACTACCGGATTCAATGATATAAGCACAATCGCTTAACATTCCCTCTTTAATAATTTCATCACCTTTTTTATAATATCTCGTTTTCATAAACCCTGACTATCGGAATAGCGATTTAAATTTTAAGGATCCAAATGCTATAGCAAGTCTATAGCTTTAGCCAAAAAAAATCAATGAACCCTTATGCTACAAAAAACAAAAAAACCTGAAAAACCGATACTTATCCATATCGACCCAGGTTTAATATTCTCTTCACTATGAAAAATTGCCCTAAATGTTCCCTGCAACCACAGCTTGGCTCTGCGGCTTTTGCTCATCAACGTTTTCTATTATTCTAAGCGTATTTCTCAATCTTTTCGCCAACACTTTTAAGATTGGCATGAGTGCCTTGGGATTTCTTTTTGCTAGCGAATTAAAAGTATCTGGGGTCATAACAGAAATTTTACAGTCTTCCAAAGCCTTTACAGTTGCTGACCTTGGTAGTTGGTCGATCAACCCCATTTCTCCAAAAATATCGTTTTTATCCAGTTTAGTTATTACCTGAATTTTACCCCCCGGCAATCTTTTAGAAACTTCGACACTACCTAATTCAATAATATAGGCATCATTGCTAAGTGAACCTTCCTCAATAATAATCTCACCTTTTTTAAAACTTTTAGCATCCATAAATCACATCCTTAATGAAAAAATGAATTTGAAGCCGATCACGGGTTTACATCCTGCTATTGTTATTACTGATATGTAGGGAATATCGGATCACTAAAAATTGCAAGGTAGGTAAACTTTATTAAGTAGATTATTTTGCACTGCCAAGTGAAATTGATTTGGTCCCAGCCTAATTATTCACCAGTTCATCCACCAAAACCAAAGTTTCTCTGAGACGGTTTGTTAATATTTTCAAAATTGGCATTAAAGCTTGTGGGTTATTCCTGGCAAGAGATTTAAAAGCTTGTTGAGTGAGCGTTGAAACTCGACAGCTTTCCAGAGCCCTTACAGAAGCTGACCTGGGAAGCCCATCAATAAGACCAAGCTCACCAAAGATATCGTTCTCTTCAAGAACCCCAATAACCTGATATTCACCATTCGGAAGGGTTTTACATACTTCGGCTCTACCTGACTCCATGATATATGCACAATCGCTTAAATCATTTTCACGGATAATGAATTCACCCTTTGGATGCTCTTTGACAATTTTTTTGTTTTCAACAGTCATGTAAATAGTTTCCGTTATTTACCCAACCCACCCACAAAACCACTTCCTGCGATACCACCTTTAGAACCCGCTCTTTGCGAGTCTGGAACGTTCGGGGAGAACAAATATGCCACCAGACCCGCAAAGATCAGGAAAATTGTAACCGGTATCCAAGGAGATTTTTTAGCTACCTTGCTTCTTTTTGCTTTACCGTTTTGGTTTGCAGGGGTTTGAACTTTTGTTTTGATCGTCGCTGTTGTCATAATATTAAGCCTTTCCAAATATTTCATATTCTATGTATATCTATTAGCATAAATCATGCCAACTCATAAAATATCTGGGATATAACATATAAACCCAATAAAACAAACGATTTAATAGTTTTTTTGGATTAAAGTTTTAGGATTAATCAATCAATAATTGTGAGACAATATCTCATAATGAGAAAATATTGTATCACATTGATACTTTTTGAGACTATGGGGATAGGTAAAGGGAAGGTCTTTTAGCTTGTGGAACGGTATTTTTTTATCTTTCTATAAAAAGTTGCCCGGCTTATTCCCAATGTTTTTGCGGCCTGAGGAATATTGCCATTTGCTTTGTCCAAAGCTTCAATTATGGCATTTTTTTCAATTTCATTAAATTTTGTTCCAGACAGGGTAGGGGAGATAGGTTGCCGGTTGTTTTTAAAAGAAGGAACTATTTTTTCATGGTTTTCAATATAAGGAACAAATTGATTTTTTTGATCCACATATCCCTCTCTTAATTTTTGAATTTCCGGTGACAGGTTTTCTATTTGTACACTGTTGGTCTGCGTGGTTACCATAGCCCGGTAAATTTCATTCTCCAACTGTCGCACATTTCCTGGCCAAGGGTAGGAAACCAATGCTTCCAATGCATGTGAGCTGACTGTAGAAATATTTTTAGAAATTTCACTTTTGTATTTTTTTAGAAAATGATTGATCAATAAAGGTATATCTTCTTTCCTAACTCTTAGTGGCGGCAAAGAAATAAGATAGACCATCAATCGATAATAGAGGTCCTCGCGAAACCGCCCTTCTTTAACTGCAACTTCCAAGTTTCGGTTGGTCGCAGAGATGATCCTTAAGTCTACATGGATTTTTTTTGTTCCTCCCACTCTCTCAAAACTTTTATCTTGCAAAAATCGGAGAAGTTTTACCTGCATTTTCGGCGACATTTCCCCGATTTCATCCAAAAACAATGTTCCGCCTTTAGCCGCCTCTAGCTTGCCCTGGCGGGAATCATCTGCCCCCGTAAAGGCTCCTTTTTCGTGACCAAAAAATTCATTTTCCTGCAACGTTTCAGGTATAGCCCCACAATTTATAGCTACAAAATTTCCCGTCTTGTAGGTGCTATTAAAATGGATGGCTTTGGCTACCAGTTCCTTACCTGTGCCACTTTCGCCACCTATAAAAACATTAATATTTATTCCAGATACTTCATCAATCTGCCCGAAGATCTGTCGCATGGGCCCGCTCTGCCCCACAATATTTTTATAGGAGTAAGTTTTTTTAAGTTCTCCCTGCAACCTTTGAATCTTCGTGACCATCGTGTGCATTTCGATGGCCTTTTCCACATTGGTTCTCAGCCGAATCTTATCAACTGGTTTCACTAAATAATCGAACGCTCCGATTTTCATGGCCTCTATTGCAGAATCTAAAGCATCATTTTTTGTGATTACCATTACTGGAATATCTCGATTCGCAAGCCGAAGCTGTTTAAGAATTTCTAATCCAGATAACCCCGGCATATTGATATCTAAACAAATGACACTTGGGTTTTCATCCAGACAGTTCAAACAAAGTTCGCCGTTATCAAAAACTTTTACCTTATAACCCTGGTCCTCTAACCAACTCGCCATCATTTTGCGGTGAGGAATATCATTGTCGATTACAAATAAAAGTTCAGACATTTCGTTTTCGAGTTTCGTGATAGATCAAATATTTTGTCACACATCCTCATTCGATAGGGACTTTAAGAAAGAGGGTCTTAATTAATATCACAGCCTCTGGATGCACGATATCCCAAGGTTTCCGCATCCAATAGGTTTCCGAAGTGAATATAATTCTTTGGGTTTGTTGCATAGTCTTTACACGCTGGCCATTGATAAATCCTGGTTTTAGGATAACCAATGATTCCATAAGTAAGAATAAGATCATAATCCATATTATCCGCATTAGCAGGCGGAGTCGGAACCCTCGATTCACGGCGAAACTCCCACGGAGGGATGGGTTTGTCCTGCACCCAAAGGCCCAACTTTTTCTTCCAGGCTTTATACTCCATTTTTTCTAAAAAAGTGCTGTGTGGACTTTTTACACGATAATGCCAAGCCAACCCCGCCTTGAGAGCTTCTTCATTTAACATTTTGCCATCCGGCAAAAATACCTCTCCTATCAAGCGATCATATTTATCTACCTGGGTATAATTGACACGAACAATTTTTTCCAAAGCCAGGTCTTCTAATAATCTTTTTGCCGGCCTCCCAAATGGCTGACGTATTTCGGGCGCATCAATATCAGCAAGCCGCACTTTGTAAAGTTTATCGCGCTTATCTTTTAATATTAGAGTGTCCCCGTCTTTGACGGAAATCACTTCACCCTTTTTTGTTTTCAACTCTGCCTGCGGTAGCAGAAAAAGCATCAACGCTAAAATTCCAGATTTTATATCCATAGTTTTTCAGTGCTAGAAATTCTTAATCACTCTGCTTATATTTTACCACTTAAACGGCTGAAGGTAGACTGCGCTCGATCATAAACCGCACATCGTCATTGGCTTTGGTGTACTCAATTTTTATTTTAGGGTATTTGGATTGAAACACACGGAAGACTTCATCGACAAACCCCTGACCTACCGACGAGATATCTTTAAAATCTAAAACCACATGCTTGAATTTTTCCAGTCCCAAAACAATACGTCGTGCTTGAGAACGCGAGACATAACGCTCGTCGCCCAGTTTGCTAAGTACTATATGAAAATGGGTCTTGTCAAAACTTTGCACCCCATCCGAATCTTCTCCTTGGTATTGCTCATAAACTTCCTGCATTTTTCTTTTAGAATCTAAAGCAATTTTCATCCACACACCTGTTCCAGGTTTACTCGAACCTTTCTCCGACTCAACAAACCAATCGTGATCTAAGTTAAATCTTCTATAAATAATTTGTTTTGAATGAATATGAAAATCATCAAAAAATCGCGACGTAAAAAATATTCCTTCTCCCGTATGGTTATCCGGATCGGTGGTGAATTTTCCTTTAGACAGATGTAAGGCGCTTTCACGCTCATCTTTAAGGTTTAATGTCCTCTTAATTTTTTTAAAAATTCCAACCCCACCATCACTTATTTTTATCGTAACTGAATTCGATTCCCATTTTGTCTCTATTACTACTCCCGTACTCTCTGAATGATCAATAGCGTTATTGAGCATTTCCAGAAAACCATGTTCGCAAATCTTAAAAATATTTTCTGGTAGTATTTCAAAATCTTTTCTAAAATTTTCCTGCCAGACTTTATGTTCCTCAATTTTGTTTTCCAGGGAAATATAAATCTCTTTATTCTTATCGGTCTTTAAAAAATATTGTGCCTGTCGAGTGGTTCCAGATTTAATTATTTTTCCATCGCGATGCAGGCGGTTCAAATGTCGGTGCACGGTAGTGCGGCTACACGAAAAATCTTTCGATGCCTGGGCAACGATGTTTTTCGGGTGCACCGGTATCTTTGCTAAAAGATAACCTCTAATTTCTTCCGCCTGATTTTTTACCATTGTTTTCTTAAAAATCTATTTATAACTAGTGTTAATAATTATTATAACTAGTTATAATAATATTGTCAAAAACATAAAACAGGGTATTTTATTTAAATACATACAATATATGGACATAAAATTACTATAACCATACAAAATATTTATTATAACTAGTTAATCTCTATTTATAACTATTGAAATGGGGTTTTATAACGGGTTGTAATAAGGTGGGGCTGTGCGAGTAAAATTTAAGCTGTTTTTCGCGAACGCAGGATAAGAAAAACACCCGCGATCAGAAGGAAGATACTATAAAAACTACCTCGGCTGAGGTCCATAATAAGTGGGGCATCTGGTTGTCGAAACTGCTCTCCAAAAATCCGTACCATCGCATAGATGGCCAAAAACTCTCCGGTTAACCTTCCCGGTGTTGCTAGAACTCCGGTTCGCCAGAATCTCCATTGGCTAAATATAAGCAACAATAGTCCTTCCAAAGCCGCTGCATAAAGTTGCGAAGGGTGTCGCGATGCTATCAGTTCAATAGGTGTTCCCAACGGCACGCTTTGAGGAAAGATAACAGCCCAAGAAACATTGGAAACCTTTCCCCACAGTTCACCGTTGATGAAATTGGCGATGCGGCCTAATAGAATACCGGCAGGAACGAGAGGACATAATATATCGCCTAGCTGTAAAAAACTTAAATTGAGTTTTCTCGCGACCCACCCGCAAGCAACTATTACTCCAATAAAACCACCGTGACTTGCCATTCCTCCTTTCCAAACCTGGAATATAGTCCACGGTCGATGAATGACGTCATCCAACGCATATAAAAACATATATCCCAGACGGCCTCCCAAAAGAACACCCACCATTATCGCGGTGATTGTTAACGATTGCTCTTCGGGGGTGAGGGCAGCTTTGCCGTGTTTACAAAATAGATGCAATAACCAGATTCCTGCAAGGAACCCTAACGCATAGGCCAATCCATAATAACGTATGCCAAAATTCTCTGTGAACTGGAAGAGAAAAGGATCTAAATCATGAACCCAATAATCGGTTTTAGACACGGCGGCCTTTTAAGGTGAGAGTTTCAAAGAATCGAGGTCGCGGTTAGAATAATTATCGTTGCAAGATAGAAGCAGCATCAATAGCCCCATAGGTAAAGATCATGTCGGCTCCCGCTCGTCGCATACTTAAAAGTGACTCCATAAGGCAACTGTCATAATCCAACCAGCCTTTTTCTTCTGCGGCTTTCAGCATCGCATATTCGCCACTAACATGGTAAGCGGCAATAGGTAATTCAGAATGTTCCCGAGTTAAACGAATCACATCCAAATAAGGCAGTCCCGGTTTAATTAATAACCAATCCGCCCCTTCTTCCTCATCAGAATGAATTTCACGGATAGCTTCGCGGATATTGGCAGGGTCCATCTGATAAGTTTTCTTATCTCCTTCTTTCGGCGCCGACTCCAATGCATCGCGAAAAGGACCATAAAATGCCGAAGCATATTTCGCGCAATAACTACAAATCAATACATTGTCGAATCCTTCCTCATCAAGAGCCCAGCGGATCGCTTCGACACGACCGTCCATCATGTCTGAGGGTGCTACAACATCAGCACCAGCTCTTGCCTGAGCAACAGCCATGCCTGCAAGAAGCGGCAATGTTTCGTCGTTGAGTATCTGCCCATCTTGAACGAATCCATCATGCCCATCACTGGAATAAGGGTCCAACGCGACATCAGTGATAACTACCAAGTCTGGAATCTGCTGTTTTAATTCTTTGACCGCACGTTGCAATAGCCCATCTGGATTTAAACTTTCTTTGCCTTCAGAGTTTTTCAACGATTCATTAATAGCTGGAAAAAGCGCAACAGCCGGAACCCCAAGATCAAAAGCCTTTTTCGAATCGGCTACCAATTGATCAATCGAAAGTCGCGACACCCCTGGCATGGAAACAATAGAGGTCCTCTGGTTTTCACCTTCTTGAACAAACGTGGGCCAAACCAGGTTCGCTGGTTGAATTTGAGTTTCCCGAATAAGACTGCGAATTCCCGGGGTCAAACGGTTTCTTCTAGGACGAATTGTCATGGCGTATCTTATTGTTCAAAAAGGTATTTATGCTACTTGGAGAAGGATAACGAATCACTTTTAGCAATGCAACTTGTTTCCCAAAAAACAAAACCCTGCCAGGGTAGGCAGGGTCCGTAAAAAACATGCCGTCATTGTAGACGGTTTATAAATGGCTCCGGTGAGAGGACTCGAACCTCTAACACATCGATTAACAGTCGATTGCGCTACCATTGCGCCACACCGGAATGGAGTCGATTTTGTTCTTAAAGCTCTTAAAGCGTTGAAAAGTAGTCCTGTTTTACCATATTGTTAATAAAAATTAAAACATTTTCTTACCAACCACTAAGTGGAAGGATGTATTAGCGGACCTTTTGAAATATTCAACGATCTCTTTTAGCATTGCTGGAGTAAACATACCCGCTCTTGCTAAGATTTCCAAATGGTTTTAATCACGGTACGGGCTCTAACCTATTGGCCTCAATTCGAGTAACTAGCCCATTTCCATACGTCCTTCTAACGACTTCAGCAGGGTGACAGAGTCTGCATATTCAATATCAGATCCAACAGGCAACCCGCGCGCGATGCGGGTTACTTTTATATTCAGCGGCTTGAGAACTTTTGATATATAGACGGCGGTGGATTCGCCTTCCATATCCGGATTGGTAGCAAGAATCACTTCATCAACTTCTTGACTAGCCACTTTCTCCTTTAAAATTTCAATATTCAAATCACCGGGACCAATTCCATCCAACGGAGAAATAACCCCCATCAGTACATGATATACACCTTTGAAATAACCCATATTTTCCATGACGTAAACATCATGGGGTTCTTCTACCACACAAATTTGTTTTTGGTTGCGGGAGGTATCGGAACAAATTCCGCAAGGATCGGATTCGGTGATTCCATGACAAACGGAACAGAGGATAATTTTTTCTTTTATATTATGGATGGCAGTGGCAAGTCGCGTAGCTTGATCAACTTTTCCACGCATCAAAAAAAACGACAGACGTTCGGCTGTTTTTTGTCCAATGCCAGGAAGTCTTTTCAACTCATCAATAAGATCCGTAACAGCCTGCGGTCTCTTCATAGCAACCTACCGGTTGCAGGGAACGGGTCCATGCCCGTCAAGATAACAAAATTTTTTATGCCTTTAACTGTAATTCTCATAACTTTATCAATACATTGAAACGTTTTATCCAGAAGCTTGAGAAGGTCGTCCGCTCAAAAACGTCCTGACCTATCGGCTGCAGGGCCGCCCCTGCTAGGTAGGTGGAAAGAGGCCGGGGATTTTTACGCCACCCGTTATTTTTGTCATTTCCTCTTGTGCCATTTCTTTAACTTTTTTATTGGCTTCGTTAACGGCACCGGTAATCAAATCTTCCAGAACTTCCCGGTCGTTCATATTAATCAACTCATCATCGATCTTTACCGAGATAATTTCATTGAGTCCGTTAGCAACGACTTTCACCATTCCACCACCCGTACTCACTTCGATAGTCTTTTCAGCTAGACCTTCCTGAATTTCTGCAAGTTTGGATTGCATCTGCGTTGCCTGCTTGAACAACCCCGTCCAACCTTTATCAAACATAATATTTTGCAATGCCCAAGGGCACTTTCCTTTGTTTGGTAGTTATTATCATTTGACCACAACGCCGCCAAAAATGTCCAGAGCATCCTGAATTATTTCTGATTCGGATTTTTGCTCCCCTGTTTCAGTATCTTCAGTGTCTACTAACTTTTTTTTTTCCACACCAGCTACTGGGGCAGGTGATTGGGAGATATCGAGAGTGAGTTTTATATCTACATCATGCCCATAAACCGTTTTTGCGGTTTCTTTTAGGAATTGTATGTTTTCTGGTGTTTGCACAAGATCAAAAGTAAACTTCTCGTGAAACACCAGATGAATTTCCTTTTCGTTCAAAACGGACACCTGGCATTTTTCAAGATAATGCTCGAAAAAAGGTTTTGTCCTCGAAACCTGTTGCTTGATTTGATTCCATGAAACCGGTGTATTCTCGCTAACCGTATTTGGAGCAGAAGGGGGGGCAGAAAAAGTATCCTGAGAATTTGAACTCTCTGGTTGAACTGGCAAAGGTTTTAAATTGCTGGTCTCGGACTGGTTGATTTTATCTATGAGCTCATCAATCTTTTGAAAAGGCCGAGTTTCTATCAAGCGCAATAAAGCCATTTCAAAAACCATTTGCGAAAGGGAACTTCTTTTCATTTCCATTTCAGCCCTGGTTAAAACAGCGAACATCACTTGCAATTCATCCGCATGAAATTTCTCTGCCTGTTTTTTTAATGTCTCCAAACTACAGGTATGTGAATTTAATAAACCTTCTGGTTCTTTTGAAATTTTCACTATCAAAAGGTTTCTTAAATATTCCATCAGGCTGCGGCAGAACAACCCCAGATCTTTTCCTTGCTTTACGATTTCCTGTATCAGAGAAACCAAAGCCGCCGGTTGCCGGTCTATCAATTTATCTACAAATGTTTCAAGAGTGTTTCCACCTACAATGCCCAGCACGGCTTCAACGGATTCGGAATTTACTTTTCGGCCGCTGTAAGCAATAACCTGATCAAGCAGGCTTTGTGCATCACGCATGCTTCCAGCACCGATTTTTGAAATATCTTCTAGCCCTCTTTTTTCGATTTCAATTTTTTCCTGTCCACAAATCAGTTCCAACTGTTGGGTGATTTGCGGTTGCGACAATGGTTTGAATTCAAAACATTGGCAACGGGAAAGAATAGTTTCTGGAATTTTTATAAGTTCCGTCGTGGCAAAAATAAAAATAACCCGTGGCGGAGGTTCCTCAAGTGTTTTCAATAATGCGTTGAAAGCACTTTTAGAAAGCATATGAACTTCGTCAATGATGTAAACCTTGTATCGGGCAGACGAGGTTGCATATTGCACATTATCAATCAAGTCTCGAACTTCCTGAACCCCATTGTTAGAAGCACCGTCTATCTCCTGGACATCGATACAGTTTCCTGCAGTAATTTCAGTACAGAAAGTACAGACACCACAAGGGTCTATGGTCGGACCTTTTTCACAATTGAGGACGCGCGCAAGAATTCGTGCGGTTGTGGTTTTACCTACTCCGCGAGTACCTGAGAATAAAAAAGCATGCGAGACTCGCTCCAGCTCTATGGCATTGGAAAGGGTGCGGACAATATGTTCTTGTCCAATTAACTCACTAAATTTTTGTGGACGCCATTTACGGGCGGAAACCTGGAAGTCCATACGGCGAAGCCTTGTCTAAAAACGGACGGGGAACTAAAGGCAGAATTGCTGGGTATCTCACAGCACACACGGGATTTCGTTACCGCTGCTTCCTTCCGGACCTGACGGATTTCACAAAGCCATGTTGCGTGAGGCCCAACAAAACTGCCCAAAACATTTTCCCTCTAACGAGGGGAGGTAATTTCAATAACTATTAACTGCAAACAAACGCCAGTTCGGTTAAGCAAGATATTGCCGTTGCATCCGCGGCGAGCAACCCTATTACAAGGGAAGAAATTTTAATCGACTATAGTAAAAAGCGCAATACCCATAGCTTGCTTGACAAGCGCCGAATTTTTGACTCCTGTCGTAGGCTAGTGGCGGAGAGGGAGGGATTCGAACCCTCGGTAGGGGTAAACCTACACACGCTTTCCAAGCGTGCGCCTTCAACCGCTCGGCCACCTCTCCCTCAAGTACTCTAATATTTTAATGAAAAAAGGTCGAGATAACGTCGTTTTTATCGGACTCACGACGTTTTACCCGACCCAATCGTTCTTGCATTTTAGATTTATCCGGCAGAATATTCAATCTTTATATATTCACCAATTCTTGCAAAAAATTTACTTATGCAATCATATCTTTTGGAGTCAATATCCCGAGAACTTTGGTCCCTTCCGTCACGGCAATGTGTTTTATTTTCTTTCTTTGCATCACCTCATTGGCATCACTTCGGGTTAGGTAATGATTTATGGTGATAAGAGGTTTCGACATAACAGAATCGATTCTAGTGGTTTTGGGGTCCTGTCCCTTAGCCATAACCCTTTTTACTAGATCCGATGTGGTGATGAGCCCAACAGAGTCTTCATTTTCCTTAACCAGTAGGCAACTCACTTTTTTATTTTCCATTTCCTTCGCAGCTTCTTCCGCACTGGCATCGAAATTTATGCCAAAAACAGGTGTGGACATGAAATCTTTTATTATATCCATTGCCTTTTCCCCTTTAAATTTTCTTATAGTTAGAAGATAACAGTTTCGATAAAATTATTCAAAAAAGAGTCTGTTTTTATGATTTTGGAGGAAACCGGAAGATCAAGATTATGTAGACCTATAAATGAAATAACCTCAATAAGTTGAGTTAAATAGCTATTAAATGAGGATTAGTAACAGAGGAAAAAAGAGTGCGCCCAGCAGGACTCGAACCTGCGACCTACGGTTCCGCAAACCGTATTTAGCATTTTCACGATCTCCTTCCTTGACATTCCCAAGCTTTCCCAGCTACTATAATTATTGAAGTTACGTCATATAACTGGTCTATCGGGATTTTTATTTAGAATCTCTGGGAAGTA
>JBLFWU010000033.1:0-30665 GCA_047610985.1 Nitrospinales bacterium
AAATAACCATGCTAAATATTCAAAAAGTTTCCGTAAAAATTTTTTTATGTTGCCAGATGGTTTTCTATTTTGGTTGCACCAACGTTCCCGCTCCAATCGACAGTCATTTCAATAGAGGTGTGGACCACTACGACAACAAGGAACTCGCCAAAGCCATCGAAGAGTACAAGCTAGCGTTAAGAAAAAATCCTAGCGACACATTTGCTCTCTACAATCTAGCTGTGGTTTATCAGGATCAAGGCAAAAACGATCGAGCTGCAGAAATTTATCAAGATGTTTTGAAACAGACAGAAGATACCTTCAGCCGAATCAATCTAGCTTCCATCCAATATTTGCAGGGAAAAAGAGAAGAAGCTTTTGCGCAATTAAAAACTGCGGCCAAAAAAAATCCAGACTCGGCACATGCCCTTAGTGTTTTAGGCGAACTCCAGGAACAGGAAGACATGTTCGACGAAGCCGAAAAAACTTATTTAAGCGCATTAAAAACAGACAGCAGGCACTCGGTCAGCCATTATCGGTTGGGCCGGTTACTTATTAAAAATAAAAGATTTGATCAGGGAACAGAACATATTTTAAAAGCTATCGATATGGAACCAGAAAACCCAGCTTACCTGGAAGCATTGGGCGGTGAGTTTGAAAGATCGGGAAAACTTCTAGAAGCCGCAAATATGTTGGAACGCGCTTCAGTTCTAGAGCCTGATCGGTTCGAAGTTCATATGCGACTTGGAGATATTTACAAAAAGAAAAAAATGTATCAAGAGGCTCTCACACGCTACTGGTCTGCCTTAGCCATTAGGGACGATGAATCCTACATCCACCGAAGTATACTGGAAATTTACAAAACTCTTTCTGATCTCGAAATCGAAAAGCTGAAAAATCTGGAAGGGCAAAGCTCCTTCGCACAAACGCATTAGATTCCTATGCGCCCCCGTCTCCAGGTAATCTTCCTGGGAATTATCAGTCTTCTCCTCTATTTATTCCTCGCCAAAATTTCAACCGAGTTCAATTGGGGAGAAAGTTATGCCGACCGCCCCATTCTCACTTATCTGGGAATTTATTTTTCGCTGTCGCTGCTCTTCTTCGCCGCCTGCTTTATTCTTTCAAAACAATCCAATGATCGATTTATATTTTGGACAATGATTGTCTTCGGCCTGTTATTCAGATTTACTATTTTACCGGCACAGCAGATACAAGAAGATGATGTCTATCGCTATCTTTGGGATGGAAAGGTTTTTGCCAATAACATTAATCCTTACGAATACTCTCCCTCCGAAGTTCATGAGTTTAAAGAATTGCGAATTCAAGACCCCGAAACATATTACGAAATTTATAACGAAAGAAATGAACGCGAATTGGAGAAACTGGCGGAATTGAAATGGGAATCGCCAACATCTCTCAAATATCTGAAAAGGGTAAATCATCCCAGCGTCCCCACCATTTATCCTCCTATGGCTCAATATGTGTTCCGAGCTGTGCATTTTTTCCAGCCAGATAGCATTCTTGCTATGCGGGTAGCTTTTCTAGTTTTTGATATTCTGGCTTTGTTCTTTATCGTGGGGATTCTTGGCAAGCTGGGATTGAATAAAAATATGAGTGGGGTTTACTTTTGGTGCCCACTGATAATAAAAGAAAATTTTAACTCAACACATCTTGATATCATTGGTATCTCATTTTTATGTGGTTCGATTTTTTTTCTGGTTCATAACCGCCATACCTTGGCGACATTTTTTCTTGCGTTGGGTTTTCTTGGAAAATTATATCCGGCTATCTTATTCCCATTTTATATTCAGGCTTGTTTCCAGCATTGCAGGAAATCAGAGGGAAACACCTGGCGGACTCCAATCCTGAACTCGCTGTTCTTTGTCGGAATCATAATCTTAGGGTATCTCCCCTTTATGGGAATCGGACTACAAATGTTTGATGGTCTCAAAGCTTATTCCCTTTATTGGCAAAGTAATGACAGCATTTTTGCTTGTCTGCTTTTTCTTTTCAAGAGCCTGCCGGGAGATTTAAACAGCATCACTTTTCTATCAAACTCCCTACCTGTTTTTTTGAGCAAGCTAACTGTAGTTTGCATTTTAATGGGAGTCTTAATCTGGCTTTTGTTGAAAAACACTTCAATGATTAAAGACCCGCGAATATTTTTGAAGCAGTTTTTTATATTGATGGCATTGGTGTTTTTACTCAGCCCTATTCAAAACCCCTGGTACTTGTGTTGGGTCGTGCCTTTTTTATGTTTATTTCCCAATCGATCGTGGATTCTTTTAACAGGCTTGGTCGGACTTTATTACCTCGACTTCTTTTTTGATTATCAGGAAATCCAATCTTGGAGCCAATGGATTCCCTGGATTGAGTACCTGCCTTTTTATCTATTACTAGTTTGGGATTTTCGTAATAAAATTTGTACGCTAGAGGCGGGTAATAACAATAGGACCTCGTAACAAATTTCACTTGTTAAGAAGGGCAGGAATCGTTATAGTCAAAAATATTACAGCCCGCCCCAATCGGATTAAACTTCAATGGCAAACATAACAGTAGAAGAAGTTAGAAAGTTACTCATAACCAAGAGTATCACCCACTCCAATAATATGGACTTTTCCGGGTTGGATCTTTCGGGATTGGATTTTAGCGGATTGACTCTTGCCTCGGCAAACTTCAGCGAGACGAGGTTGATTAAAACTAAATTCGTTAAGACTTTTCTGTCCAAATGTAACTTTCAAGGGGCAAACTTAACGGAAGCAGATTTGACCACGGCGAACCTTAAAGAAGCAGATTTAAGCCGAGCTACTCTCGAGAATACCACCTTAAGTAGAGCTAATTTGTCGAAGGCTAATTTGTCTGGAGCGAGATGTATCAATGCCAGCATGACATTCGCAAACTTAAATGGTTGTGACCTTACAAGAGCTAACCTAACCTCCGCATCTCTTCATGGTGCCGATCTCACCAAAGCTAATTTGACCTCTGCTACAACACGCGATACCAGTTTTAAAAATGCAAAACTCATAGGCACCATTGGCTACAAACCTTCCTAATTAAACCAGTTCCAAAAAAGATTTAATTTTAGGTTGAATAGAATCATCGAACCGGTTATCACGGTCGAGAAGGATTCCGTGAATCCCTACATTTCGCGCCCCAACGATATCTGTTTTAACTTCATCCCCAATATGGCAGGCCTCGTGAGGTTTAACACCGCTTAGTCGCAAAGCTTCTTCGAATATTTTTTTATCTGGTTTGGCAGAACCCACCACTGCAGATGGAAGGATAAATTTGAAATGATCTGCCAGTTCTAAATTCTCCAGTGTCGATATTAGTCGAGAATCCCAATTCGAAATAACACCTAAAATAACTTCCCGCTCTTTTAGCTTTTCAAAAATTCTAGACTCGATCACATCTTCGTGGATCTTCCAATTCGTGCCATCACGGAATACTTCAAAGATCAGTTCAAAATATTCATCGAAACGGTCGAGTCCTCCTAAAGGTTTAAAAACTTCAAACACCATATCTCTCCAGAATTTTTCTTCCACCTTTGGCCCAGACTTATTCCCCAAAGACTCGATGCCACCCACTTTTTTCCATTGCGAACGGAACCCTTTATTCAGTTCATCAGGCGTACCGGAAAATCCAAAATCGTAGGCATGCTTCGCATATACATCACCCACCGAAGGGTGAACACGAATCAAGGTTCCCCCAACATCAAAAAAAACTGCTTTAAAAGAAGTAAGTGGCACGGTTTTATTTTCCTATATTAATAAAAAACTTTGGAATGGTTAATGAATTCATCTGTTAATGCCCCCTCATCTCAACCTTCTCCCTTGAAGGGGCTAAACTCCGATCAATTGAGGAGTTGATGGGCTGGGCTGCGCAATATTATATAGTCTGGATCGCCGCACTCCCTCTGGTCATTCGCGATGACTTGTGGAGGGATTATCCTATCTTTTCTTATTTCGGAGGAGGAGGTAAATCACCCCAGCCCTCTTTGAAAAAGAGGGGGATCAATTAAAGTAACCCCACAGTCTCTCTTGCCAGGGGATAGCTACCAATCTACGTCATCACGAAGCGGCCTGGCGATCCAATTTTTTCTGGATTGCTTCGTCACTCTTGGTTCCTCGCAATAACGCTCAATGTAATCGTTTCTAGAAACATGGGAGTACTTGACACGCAATAAATGAATCGACCTATAGGCTGCAGGGCCTACCCTGCGAATTTTTTGACAATCAATACGGAGTTGATGCCGAACATTCCGAAGGAGTTGTTCATAATGTAGTTTACGGAAGGGAGTTTTTCTGGAATATTGGCAACGAGATTATTCACTGCACATTCCGGGTCGAGGTCATCGAGATTGATAGTTGGGTGAACCATATTATCTTCAAAGGCTGGCAAGTTACCCGACAATTCCAAAGTACCTGCTGCGCCCATAGTATGACCAATAAAACTTTTTGTGTTGTTGACGCGGGTTTTACTATCGTTACCGAACACATCGCGAATGGCTTTGGTTTCTTGAATATCTCCCATTTGCGTTGCGGTTGCGTGAGCGTTGAGAATATCGATGTCGTTGGGCTTGAGTCCGGCTCGGTCGAGAGCTAGGCGCATACATTGAGTCTGCCTGCCGGGATCTGGCAAAATGTAATCGACGGCATCCGAATTTGTGGCATGACCTACAATTTCTCCATAAATTTTTGCACCGCGTTTTTCGGCATCTTCTAGGCGTTCGAGAGTGTAGACGCAACCGCCTTCGGAGCAAACAATTCCATTTCGGTTTTTATCGAACGGGCGACTGGCTTTTGTTGGGTCTTCGTGCTCAGCAAGGGCGCCTTCACTTTTGAAGCTGGCAAAAATTCCAAATGTATGGATACTTTCAGAAACGCCCCCGGCTAATGCCAGATCGACTTCTCCGAGTCGCAACATTTGCGCTCCCTGAATGACGCCCATATTGCCAGCGGCACAAGCCGCGCCAATGGTATAATGCGGACCGGTTATCTTCATGTTCAAGGTAACTTCACCCGCAGGATTGTTGGACACGGTTCTGGGATTATGATGATGCGACCAATACTTTACGTCGTACTCGTATTTGCTAATATTGTAGACTTCGTTTTCTGTTTCTACATTTCCATGTTCTGTTGTTCCCAGGTAAACACCAACCCTTGACCGGTCAATAGATTCCAGGTCTATGTTTGCATCGGCAAACGCTTCTCGTGAACAATAAATGGAAACTGAACCCACTCGGGTTCCGCGTCGACGTTCCTTTTTTTTCTGGTATTTTAGTTCGTCAAAATCACATACTCCAGCAATTACTTTTCCCATATAACGGGTTTCGAATTCCTGCACTCCCGATACTCCATTGAGCAGGTTGTGCCGAAATTCTTTCAGGTTGTTGCCGTTTGGAGCTGTCAGCCCGATACCCGTTATGACTATGCGTGAGTTAATCATTCTTAATTGACCGTCTTGGATAACAATGCAACCGCGTACGCGGCAATACCTTCTTCTTTGCCTGGGAACCCTAATTTTTCTGTTGTTGTGGCTTTTATATTTATTTGATCCATGTCTACTGCCATGGCCTGTGCAATATTTTTTTTCATATCAGGTAAAAACGGAGCCAGTTTTGGTTTTTGTGCAACGATGATGGTATCGATATTGGAAACTTCAAATCCTTTATCTCTGCAAGTTGCGGTAACTTTTTCCAATAAAATAAGACTGGAGATGCCTTTCCATTGTGAATCAGTATCCGGGAAATGGGCTCCGATATCGCCTGCACCGACGGCTCCCAGAAGAGCATCGCATAATGCGTGTAGCAGTACATCTGCATCAGAATGCCCATCGAGTCCAGTCGAATGTGGGATTTCAATACCGCCGAGTATCAGTTTTCTTCCTGCAACCAGGCGGTGCACATCGTAACCATTACCAATACGAATTATAGGTGAGTTCATTCTTTAACTTATAACCCCTAGAGTGTAAATCACCCCAGCCCCTCTTTAGAAAAGAGGAGTTCATTGAAAAACTTCTATCCAGAAGCTTGAATATTATAGTGTCGCAGATAACAGCCCTGACCTATTGCGCCCCATGCTAATGGGTGACGGTGATTAGTTTTGTAGTTTCTTCGCGTGCCCATCGATCTGCTTCCAATACATCCTGTAAATCGTTTAAAGGAGATGGACGGTGGTTATGCATAACCATACGAATGATTTCTGCGATATCTTTATAAGGGATGAGTTCATCGAGGAATGCCTGTACCGCAACTTCATTTGCAGCATTGAGTATGGCAGGCATGGTTTGCCCCATTTCCAATGCGTCAATTGCCAACTGCAAACAGGGGAATCTTTCAAAGTCTGGTGCTTCAAAGGTCAGGTCACCCATTGTCGCCAAGTCTAGTGATGGTAAATCACATTCGAATCGATCCGGATGGGTTAATGCGTAGGCAATCGGTACGCGCATATCAGGGAGACCTAACTGTGCCATGATGGAGGTATCGACAAATTCTATCATTGAGTGGATGATACTTTGCGCATGCACAATGATTTCGACTGAAGTGTCGAGACCAAACAACCACTTGGCTTCTATATATTCCAACCCTTTATTCATCATGGTGGATGAATCGATTGTTATTTTTGCACCCATATCCCAGTTCGGGTGCTTGAGCGCATCTTTCACTGTTACGGTTTCCATTTGTTCGAGACTGAAGGTGCGGAAGGGTCCGCCTGATGCAGTCAGGATAATTTTTTTGATGCGTTCTTTCTTCTCGCCATTCAATGCCTGAAAAATAGCACTGTGTTCACTGTCGATAGGAATGATTTGCGAATTTGTTTTCTCCGCTTCTTTGAGAACAAGCTCACCAGCAATAACTAGAGTTTCTTTATTTGCCAAGGCAAGATTTTTTCCTGCTTTCAGGGCTTCAATTGCGGGTACGAGACCGGCACTTCCTACAACACCGGATACAACTACGTCGGCTTCTGAAAGGGTTGCGACTGCAATGGAACCTTCTTCCCCGGGGATGATCTCTACATCTAGATCAGCAACGCGTTCTTTCAGAGTTGCAATTTTTGTTGTATCGAATAAAGAGGCTACTTTAGGTTTGAATTTTCGCACTTGTTCGGCGAACAAATCGACATTGCTTCCAGCCGACATAGCCAGAACTTGGAAACTTTCCGGATTACGCTCAACCACATCCAGTGTGTTTACCCCAATCGAACCTGTAGAACCAAGAAGAGAGATTTTTTTCATATATATTTAGGCTGCAAGGAAAACCTGGTAGTAACAATAAAAAGCCGGGCCGACAAACAAAAGACTGTCGATGCGATCCAAAACCCCTCCGTGTCCCGGAATCAGAGTTCCAGAATCTTTTACCTGACAATTGCGTTTTATCAGCGATTCTGCTAAATCGCCAAACTGACCGATAATACCGCAAATAAAAGCTACAATCAAACAATGGATTAGGGGAATCACATTGAAGAACAGGCTGCTTGCCAAAAGGGCCGCTATTAAAGTCCCCATCACATTGGCTACGGCTCCGGCAATTGTTTTATTGGGGCTAACCACTTCAAGCAGTTTGCGCTCTCCCAATTTACGGCCGACGTAAAAAGCCGCTGTATCCCCCGCCCAGACAAACAATAATATAAACACAATCATTTGCCGGCCTCCTTCCAGATTGCTAATTAACAGGAAGTATCCGCCTAGTCCCGCCGTATAAAGAATACCAAACAGCGTGTAGGAAATGGAGTCGAGTGCTACGCGCACATTTTTTTCCCTGACACACCAAACCACAAATAATGTGAGAGGAATAAAAATACCAAACAGCGATAAATATTGTGGGATAAAAAAACCGATGGCAAGGAGAAGAAAACTCAAAACCAAACCTTCAACCGGGAACCCACTCACCCCGGCATTGGCAATCATCGAAAAGTATTCGTGAGTGGCAATTAGAACTATGGATGCAATCAAGAAAAAGAATAATCCGGGATGGCCATATAAAATAACCCCAAGCACTATGGGGATTGCTATGACTCCGCTAATAACGCGTTCCAAAGTTTTCTCCTAAACGGATTTAAAATTTATTTTATTGAGAAAATAGACGGGGTGGCCATTAAAGTTTTCATTCAGGCTTTTGCGATTTGTTCTTGGGTCATTCCAAACCGGCGGTCCCGACCTTGATAATCGACGATGGCATTTAAAAAATCCTCTTCTGTGAAATCTGGCCACAAAACATCATTATAATGCAATTCTGTATAGGCACTTTGATAAAGAAGAAAATTGCTGATTCTTCTTTCTCCGCTGGTTCTTATTAATAGGTCCGGATCAGGAATCGGGTGAGTGGAAAGAAAGGACTCAAACAGAGATGGGTCGATATCTTCTGGTAAAATTTTTCCCTCCTTTACCATTTGTGCCACTTTTTTCACCGCGTCCATAATTTCCTGTCTGCCACCATAGCTCAAGGCCAGGGTGAGAATCATCCCGGTATTGTTTCGTGTTTCATCAATGGAATATTGAATTAATTTTTGTATAGATGCAGGTAGCTCTTCGATATGCCCAATGGTATTGAACTGAATATTTTCTTCTTTCATTCTGTTCAATTCTTTTTTGAGGAAATGATCCAGGATTTTCATCAGGGTGCCGATTTCGGCAGAGGGGCGGTTCCAGTTTTCATCGGAGAAGGAGTAAAGAGTCAATGCTTCGAGATTGAGCTTGCAACCCAGGGTAACGATACGATCTACGACTTTTACGCCTGCCCAATGACCTTCAACTCGGGGACGAGAATTCTTTTGTGCCCACCGACCATTGCCATCCATAATAACGGCAATATGTTTGGGCAATCGATGTGGGTCAATTTTTTCCTGCAACTGTGATTCAACCAAGAAGAGAACTCCTGAATAAACCCGGTAGATATCAAAAAAATTGATAATGGATGAGAAGTTAAACTTCTAGAATGTCTTTCTCTTTTGCCTGGATAATTTTATCTACTTCTGCAACAAATTTGTCGGTAATTTTCTGGGTTTCATCCTGCCCCTTACGGCTTTCGTCCTCAGAGATATCATTTTTCTTTTCAGATTGCTTGAGTTTTTCGTTGATATCCCTCCGAACATTTCGGATAGACACCTTGCATTCTTCAGATTGCTTTTTTACTAGCTTGACCAGTTGCTGCCTTCTTTCGCTGGTAAGCGGCGGAATAGACAATCGTATTACCTTGCCATCATTGTTAGGAGTCAAACCCAGGTCGGAAGCTTGAATTGCTTTTTCGATATCCTTGAGGATCGTTGCCTCCCAAGGTTGCACCGTTAAGGTCGAGCTGTCAGGGGATCCCAGTGTGGCGACTTGCTTTAAGGGAGTGGGGTTGCCGTAATAATCAACCATCAGGTCATCAAGTAATGCCACCGATGCCTGTCCAGTTCTTAACTTCCCCAACTCATGAAACAAATGGTCGATTGCGCTTTTCATTTTCTGGTCAGCTTCTTGAATTATTTCTGTCACCATTTTTTAGGCCCCCACGGTTGTGCCAAGTTTTTCACCCAACAATACTCTTTTAATACTATACCTTTGATTCACGTTGAATATCACCATCGGCAACTTGTTATCCATGCATAAAGAAACGGAAGTCGAATCCATGACTTTCAGTCCTTTTTTTAACACTTCAATATATGTCAATTCTTCATATTTGACTGCAGACTTGTCTATCCTAGGGTCGGAACTATAAATCCCGTCTACTTTGGTCGCTTTAAAAATCACATCGGCACCAATTTCCATAGCCCTCAAGGAGGCTGCGGTATCGGTGGTGAAGTAAGGATTGCCCGTTCCCCCTGCAAAAATAACGACACGGCCTTTTTCCAAATGCCGGACTGCCTTGCGACGAACATAAGCTTCGGCCACAGCTTGAATTTCTATTGCAGTCTGAACTCGAGTAGGAATACCAGCCTGCTCCAGTGCAGTTTGAAGAGCCAACGCGTTGATAACTGTTGCCAGCATACCCATATAGTCGCCAGTCGTCCGCTCAATACCAATATCACTTAAAGAAGCGCCACGAAGTATGTTTCCTCCGCCTATGACAATGGCAATTTCAACTCCCAGGTCTTTGGCTGCTTTGATTTCTTCAGTAATATTTTTCAGGGCATTCCCGTGAAGACCAAAATCCCCTTCTTCATCAACCAGACTTTCACCTCCCAGTTTCAGGAGCACTCTTTTATAAATGGCTTCTGACATTAAATTTCAAACCTTGAAAACCTTCTGAGGACAATGTTTTCACCTAGCAGTGCAATTTTCTGTTTGATCAACTCTTGGACTGTAACATTGGTGTCCTTAACAAAAGGTTGCTCGAGCACACAGTTTTCTTCGTAAAATTTTTCCATTTTTCCAGTAACAATTTTTTCAATGATGTTATCTGGCTTGCCAGATTCTTTTGCCATATGTGTAGCGATTTCTTTTTCTTTGTCGAGAATTTCCTGTGTCACTTCATCCCGTGTTGCAAATCGGGGTTTAGCGGCGGCAATATGCATGGCAATATCACGAACCAGTTCCTGGAAGTCTGGCGTGTTGGCAACGAAATCTGTTTCGCAATTCAGCTCTACCATTACGCCCAATTTGTTGCCGGCGTGAATATAGGTGCCAACCGAACCATCTCCGGTTTGCCTATCTGATTTTTTATCTGCCTTTGCCAATCCCTTTTTACGCAAAAAAGTGATCGCAGACTCTACATCCCCACTTGATTCCTTTAAGGCTGACTTACACTCCATAATTCCTGCGCCAGACTGAGAGCGCAGTTCCTTAACCATCGCAGCAGTTATTTCCATTCCCTTAACATCCTTACAAAAAAAGTTGATCGTAAAAACAATAGAACAAGGCAAATTGCTTTGCCTGTAAATTTATTTTGAGTTACTCCGGTTGGCTATTCCGCAGAGGCGAGCCTCTGTGAGAATAGTTCCAGCCTGGTGTTTTAAGCACAGGTTTAATTCGGATCAGGCAGGCACTACAGTTTTGCTTTTGTCCTTATCGCCAGGAGCTCCAGGTTTTTCTACTGCCTTACTGGGGCTTGGTTTTTCTTCAGCCTTTTCTTTTTCCTGGCTGATTTTCCTCATCTCTTGGCCTTCCAGATAGACATCGGCGATTCTTTTGGCGAACAGTTTAATCGATCGCATTGCATCGTCATTTGCAGGAATCGGGAAGTCAATACCATCCGGATCAGAATTCGTGTCGACCATAGCGATAATTTTAATTCCTAGTTTTTTTCCTTCCGCCAGTGCAATCTTTTCTTTTTTGGTATCAACGATAAAAAGAACATCGGGCAAATCTTTCATCGTTTTAATGCCACCAAAAAATTTATTCAGCTTGACAATTTCTTTACGCAAATCCAATGCTTCCTTTTTATGCAAGCTATCAAATTTATTGTCCGCGTCCATTTTTTCCAATTCGAGCAATCGTGCGATACTTTTCTTAATTGTCGTAAAATTGGTAAGAGTTCCCCCCAACCATCTCTGGTTGATATAATGCATTCCGCATCGTGATGCTTCTTCTGCAATCAATTCCTGCGCTTGTTTTTTCGTTGCGACGAAAAGGATTTTCTTTCCCGAACGGGCACTGTCCCTGATATATTTTTCAGCTGCTTGAAATCCGGTGAGGGTTTTTTGTAAGTCGATAATATAAATTCCGCTACGCGCCCCGTATATATAAGGCTTCATTTTGGGGTTCCAACGGTTGGTCTGGTGACCAAAATGTACACCGGACTCAAGTAAGCTTTTCATTGTGATTTCAGACATTCTATCTCCTTAAGTTTGAATGGGTTATACCACCGCCTCCATCGACTCGCATCAGGAACCCGCAGGCCACCCCTGATTTGATCCGGAAACGTGCGTTATTGAATTTTCTGGAATTCTTCCTCTAAAGGAAGCCAAATTGTGGCTTAGACTAACATATTCAAGCTGAGGTAACAATATGGAACCTGCCAAATATGAGCAAAAATGCAGGTTTTTCGTTGTTTTTTAGCTTTGCAACTGTTGTTGCCTCTAAATGGGATAAAAGGCACTCGCTTTTTTTAAGTTTCTAAATCTGCTACCTTTGTTACCAGATTATAATCCATTCGATTTTTCAATTGGTTTTTTAATTTTTATGGCCGTTCAAAATATTTTAGTAGTCAGCACAACAGGGATGGGAGATTGCCTGTGGGGCACTCCTGGGATTAGGGAATTTAAAAAAGCCTTTCCTGATGCTCAAATCGATTTGATCGTTAAAAAAGATTGGCTGGATCTTTTTAAGCATAATCCGCATTTGCAAAACGTTTACCCCTATCAGAACAGATGGTATGCACAAATTCTTTTAGGACTCAAACTTCTGTTTAAACCGAAGTACTCCCACATTTATATTTTTCATGCCAATAACGATTTTGGCAGAATGAAATTTTTTCTGAAATCATCACCCCTTTGGAATCATCAGGGCCACAAATGGTGCCCCGATCAATTCAATGTTAAGTCGGTGGATAGTCCTTCCCTTGAAAAAAATCTCCATGCCATCGAACGCAGGCTTCTGATGCTGAAGGAGATAAATATCGAGTTTGAGAATCCTCAGATGGAGTTATTTTTCAGCGATTCGGAAATCAGCGCGTTTTCAAATTATACCGATAAGAATGGATTGAAAGGTCCTTTCGTGGCTTGCCATATAGGTGCCAGCTCAGCGGATCGACTATGGGAATCGAAAAATTTTTACAATCTAGCGAACTTGATATTGAAAGAAACTTCTTTAAATATCGTCTTTGGTGGCAATAGAAAAGAATTGGAGATATTAAAAACACTAGACCTTCCAGACAACAATAGAATATTTTTTGCTTTTGACATGTCTATCATCAATTACGCTTATCTGTTGAGTCAGGCCAGCCTGCTGGTTTCAAATAATACGGGCCCCATGCATATCGGCTATGCAGTCAATACGCCTACTATCGGGATTTTTCAGCATGTAGGTAACGGCCGTCCAGATCTAGTCGGACCTTTTAAGCTCGACAAAACATTTTTTCCAGTCGTAAGTTATTTGGATGGCGCCACAAGCGTTGAAGAAGTCTGGGGGAAGTTTCAAGCCATCTTTCAGGCAACGGAACAAGGCAGAAAACCTGAAGTTCTAGCGAATAAATAGAAAACACGCGGAGAGAATTTTCGAAAGCCTCTCCAAAAAAAAGGAATCGACCTCTTCCTGCCGGGCATGGCCCAGCGCTAGCGGCCCAAACAAACGCCTATAGATTCTGCGGTACGAATCAATTGAGAATCTAGTGGAACCTGACGTACAATTCCCGCCAGAGATTTTAGAGGCACGAGGATAATTTCACGTCCCTGCAACGCCACCATGTTTCCGAATTTTTCTTCGGCTGCGGCTTGTACCGCTTCCGTCCCAAGCCGGGTTCCCAAAACGCGATCAAATGCTAAGGGAGTTCCGCCTCTTTGCGTATGCCCTAATACCGTGCACCTTACCTCGAGATCGGTTCGTTCCCCGATTTCACGAGCAATGTAATAGCCGACCCCGCCTAACTGAGCCACTCCTTGCAGGCGGTTGGAAGCTAATTCGCTAGTTATTGCGTCTTTGCCAATTTCTTTAGCTCCTTCAGCGACCACTATTATGCTGAAAGGACTTCCTCCTTCTTTTCGCAATTGAATTTTATCCAAAACTTTTTCGAGTTTGTAAGGAATTTCTGGAATCAGGATAGCGTGCGCCCTCCCGGCAAGTCCCGCTTCAAGGGCAATCCACCCTGCATCTCGACCCATTACTTCCAGAATCATCACTCGCTGATGACTTTCCCCTGTGGTATGCAACCGATCTAAAGCATCGCAGGCAACCTGCACGGCGGTTTGATAACCGAACGTGTAATCGGTTCCCACCAGATCGTTGTCAATGGTTTTAGGGATACCTATAACAGGAAGACCCAACTCACAAAACCGATGCGCAAGTTGCAGAGTGCCGTCTCCCCCCACAACAAAAAGACAATCCAGTTTCAGATTGTTAAAATTTTCTATGGTTTGTTTGGAGTAATCCTGGGTGGTGACACGACCTTCTTTATCAAATTCGCGGTATTCGAAGGGATGTCCTTTGTTGGTCGTCCCAAGAATGGTACCGCCTAAAGGCAAGATTTCTTTTGTGTCCTCTATACTGAGCATTCGATGACGATCAAAAATCAAACCATCAAAGCCATCTTCAATACCCACCACTTCAGCTTCATGTTCAAGGATTGCTGATCGTGTGACAGCGCGAATAACAGCATTGAGCCCGGAACAATCTCCTCCGCCTGTCAGTATGCCGACACGTTTTAATCCCATGGTGATTTATTTAGCTAACTCAACCGGTTGCGAAACGGGTTCAGCAACCAAATCGTAATCTGCTGCCGCTATGATGCGCATAGGGACAATTTCACCTGGCTCGGCTTCGCATTTTTCCAGAATAACCTGGCCGTCTATATCGGGAGCTTGAGAAGCTAATCTGCCCGTCATTATATAGTTTTCCTGAGCATCGAACCCTTCAACAAGCACCGATTCAATCTTCCCGATTTTTTCCTGATTCTTTCGCAACGCAATTTCTTTTTGAAATTCCATCAGAATATTTTTTCTTTCCTCTTTAACTTCTTCAGGAACACGACCGGGGTAATCGAATGCAGTGGTTCCTTCTTCATCAGAGTAAGTAAAAATACCTACATGATCGAACTGCATTTCACAAATAAAGCGCAACATATGTTTAAAATGTTCATCCGTTTCCCCGGGGAAGCCAGTGATAAAAGTGGTTCGCAAAGCAATTTCAGGAATTTTTAAACGAAGTTCATCAATCATTTTGCGGACACCGCCCTCGGTTTCCTGACGTTTCATGCTTTTCAACATTTCATCATGCGTATGCTGTAGAGGGACATCAATATAGCGACACACCTTTTCCTCAGAAGCGATGTAGTCAATAACATCTGAATTGAGAAAGGTCGGGTAACAATATAAAAGCCGCATCCATTCAACACCATCAATCTTAGCCATGCCCTTTAACAGTCTCGCCAAACCATCTTTCATGGCCAAGTCGAACCCGTACATTGTTGTGTCTTGAGAAATTATGTTGAATTCTTTGACTCCCCTTTGGGCCAGATTTTCTGCTTCCGCTAAAATGGATTCGGGTGAACGACTACGCATGGGTCCGCGCATTTTAGGGATAATGCAGAACGCACAACGGTTGGAACAGCCTTCTGCAATCTTTAAATAGGCCGTGTAAAAAGCAGTGGTCAGCAATCGGTCAGTATAAGATTCATAGTATTCAGCAGGCGTCGCCACATGATTGCGGCTGTTAAAATCACCTTCTTCAAGAATATTTTTTAGCTGCGGGTATTGTCCAACTCCGAGCATGTGATCGATTTCGGGTATTTCATCAAGCAGTTCTTGGGTGTGACGCTCTGCCAAACAGCCCGTCACAATCAGCTTTTGACATTTTCCGTCGATTTTTTTCCGAGCCATCTCAAGAATAGTATCGATCGATTCCTTTTTTGCAGATTCAATAAACCCACAAGTATTAACAATTATTATCTCAGCATCATCTTCATTGGGGGTAAGGTCATACCCTGAAGTAACGAGATCACCCAATACTCGCTCGGAATCAACAGTATTTTTTGGACACCCCAAACTAACCATTCCAACTTTTTTCATATTTTTTCGTTTCTCATAAAATAAATTTAAGATCGATAATCAACCCGTTTCTTTTAATTTTTTTTCCATTCGCCGAACTAATTCCTTGAACTCATTTTTCTTTAGAATCTTGTAAAACTGGCTCCGCAAATTATTGCGCATACTGACACCATCAAGTATAACATCCACAACCTGCCAGCCTTCCTCAGACTGTTTCATTCTGAAGTCGATGTCTACCTCACCTTCTTTTTCATGCACTACGGTCAAGGGCACCACCATCATATCTTTTTTACTTTTTGGTTTTCCATAAACCATATCCAGATTTGCAAAAAACTTTGCAGAGCTTGGAAAAGCGACATGAACAAACAATTTTCCCAGCAATATTTGAAATTGCTTCTGTTGTTCCTCGCTATGTTTTGACCAATATTTACCTAGAGTCTTCTGGCTGATCTCTTGCACCTTTAAGACGCTCAATGCGATATCAGCATGCTTTTCGTTCTCCGCTTTTTCAACATCTGACAAACTATCTTTTTTAACAATTTGTTTGATTTCACCTAAAAGTTTTTTAACAGCAGACTTTGGGCTCTTGCTATCTGAATTAGCTGAAGCCGAGGTCGCTAAAAAAAAGAGCGTGATAGAAAAAGCAATTGTTATTAGATTTCTCATTTATGATACATTTCAAAGGTATTAAATTATTTTCTTCCCTGCTTGAGGAAATCAATTTTTATAATTCGTATTTTATAATTATAGCGTAATTCCACCATGTATTTGATTGCCTTTTTTCAAAACTTGGTTTTTGGTGTTTCTTTTGCCTTAGCACAAAATCCAACAACATTGGCTGAGATTGATACCCTACACGAAAAGAGCCAATTGCAAACCGAGTATCAGAGCATTACTTCACAGATAGGAACAGTTTTAGAGGACAACCCCAATCAGTATCAATGGCAATGGCGGCAAGCACGAACCCAATATTCTTTAGCTAAAAAAGCAGGTGAATCAAAAAGCAACCATTATGACTTATGCATTCTCCATAGTTCCCGGGCTATTGAGCTACAACCTGATTCTGCCATCAGCTATTTTTATAGAGGACTTTGTCGCGGCAAGCAGGGGGAAATGAAGGGTATCTGGGCTAGTTTGGAGATCATCGAACCTTTTGAAGAAGACATGAAAAAAGCGGTGGAATTGGACCCGAAAGTCAATAATGCCGGCCCTCATCGAGCTTTGGGGAAATTGTACCTTGAACTGCCCTTTTTTCTGGGTGGAGACTCCGATAAATCGATATTCCATTTAAAAGAGGCCGTTCGGTTGGCTCCGGACCACGCAGAAAATCACCTGGGACTGGCACAGGTTCTTATCAAAAAAAATAATTCCACTCAAGCGCGAGAATCTCTTCACAAACTGATGCAACTTACAGATAATACGCAGGATGAAAAACTTCTTTCTCTCAGGAAAGACGGAATTGAATTATTGGAAAACTTATCTCCTTAAAAAACACCATGCTAAAAGAAATTAGAATTCAGAATTTCGCTATTATTGAAAACCTTGTGGTGAATTTTGAACAGGGCCTGAATGTTCTGACCGGTGAAACCGGAGCAGGAAAGTCCATTATTATCGACGCACTGAATTTGTTAGTGGGCGGCAGAGCCGACACAGATTCTATTCGGACTGGGGAAGCCACCGCGCTGGTCGAAGGTATTTTCCAGGTATCTGACGCAGAAACTCTGACAATGGTGCAAGAGATAGGAATCGAGTCGGGTGACGGCGAGATCCATATAAAAAGACAGATTTCCAATTCGGGGAAAAACCGCTGTTTTCTTAACGACAGTCAGATCACCGTTGCCACTCTCGCAAAACTGGGCGACCGGTTGGTAGATCTGCATGGGCAACACGATCATCAGGCACTTCTGCATCCGGAAATCCATGTCGAACTGCTCGATCTGTTTGGCAAGTCCAAACCAAGTCTCGATAAATTTGCTAAAGAATTTGCAGATTACCAGAGTCAGGTCAAAAAACTAAAATCCTTAAAGACGGATGAGCAAGAGCGTTTGCAAAGGGAAGAGTTTTTAGGGTTCCAAATATCAGAGATCAACGCCGCAAACCTTTCCGAAGATGAGGAGGAGGAAATCAAGGCGGAAAAAAATAAACTCCGTCACGCTGAAAAAATTCGCTCCGCTCTACAGCAGAGCCAGACTTTATTGTCAGAGCAGAGCGGTTCCATTTTGGAAAGCCTGCGACAGATATTAAAAGAGTTGGAACCTTTAATTGAGATTGATAAAGATCTGGTAGCTCCTTTTGAACGATCCCAGTCAGCTTTTTATGAATTGGAAGAGGTAGAAGATGCCTTGAGATCACATGACCGCACTCTGGAGTTTAACCCTGGCCGACTGGAAGAAATAGAAGATCGACTGGCTGAGATCACTGGACTCAAAAGAAAATATGGTAACGATGTTTCAGAGATACTCAAAAAACGAGATCAGTTCGCCGCTGAGCTGGAACAATTAGCGGGCAATGAAGAAAATATGAAATCCCTTGCCGCGGAAATGAAAAAGAAAGAAAAAGCTGTTGCTACACTTGCTGTCGCGCTGGCCGACAAACGCGAGGCTGGAGCAAAATCTCTCAAAACAGGTGTGGAAAAAGAATTAAAAGAATTGCATATGACTGGCGTGCGTTTTGGAGTGCAATTTAATTACCCACCAGACCCTGAAGGGTTTGTTGAGTACCGCAAAGAAAAATTAAAACCCACATCTCTTGGGTTAGGCACTCTGGAGTTTTTATTCTCTCCGAATCCGGGAGAAGACCTGCGCCCTCTCGCTAAGATAGCTTCTGGTGGTGAGCTATCGCGCATCATGCTGGCTTTAAAGTCTATTCTTAATGAGCAGGATACGATTCCTGTGATGATTTTTGATGAAGTGGATGCTGGAATTGGCGGTCGCGTGGCAGAAAAAGTCGGTGAAAAACTTAAAAAGGTTGCCGAAACCAAGCAGGTTTTTTGTATTACCCATCTTCCACAAATTGCTGGAATGGCATCCTCTCATTACCGTGTCGAAAAACACGTTCAAGGAAAACGCACTCGGTCTGGAATCCGACAACTAGAATTTGAAGAACGTGTGGAAGAGTTGGCTAGAATGTCGAGCGGAGAAAAAATTACCGAAGCGTCGTTAAAATACGCTCGGGAATTAATTTTAGGAGACGAGCCTGTGAAAAAAAACCGGAAAAGGGAAACGTAATAAGATGAAACAGACAGAATTCCAGTTTTCTGTTTCAACAAAGGGCCGTGGGATTTATAAAATCAGCAGAGAGGTGGAGAACTGGATGCAGCAGCAGAACATCCGTTCCGGATTATTAACTATGTTTATTCCCCACACTTCTGCATCACTTATAATTCAAGAAAATGCAGACCCTGATGTGTTGACAGATTTGAACCAGTTTTTTAATCGGTTGGTTCCCGATGGCGATCCTTTATATGACCATCAGGCAGAAGGCCCCGATGACATGCCAGCTCATATTCGATCTGCTTTGACGCAAACACAATTATCCATTCCTATACGAGAAAACAGAATGGCCTTAGGCATCTGGCAGGGGATTTACCTTTTTGAACATCGGGTTTATCCGCATAATCGAAATGTGTTACTTCATTTATTGGGTGAATAATACAGGTTGTAGTTTCTAAAATTGACAGATCTTCCTTTTTAATCTAGATTGCCCTGAGCTATTGTATTTCCCTTGTTTAACAGCCTTGAAATAATGAAGCCCCCTCACATACCCAACCTCATCAAATTGTCGGTTTTTCTTTTCTTTGCTCTATTTGCGATTTCTTGTGGCGATGGAGGGGTAGAAAAGGAAGAGGTCCCTGACCGGGCAAAAATAGCTGAGGCTAAAAAGGCCCTGGATGAAGAAAATTATGAAAAGTCTAAAAGCTCCATAGAATATTTCCTCGCTCAGTCTCCGAAAGATGTCGAAGCTTTATTCATTTATGCGGATGTTCTACTTAAAACCGGACAGGCACCAAAAGCCAAAGAAAAAGCCAACATACTTCTTGAAATCGACCCCACTCTGGCAGAACCGTATGCCATATTAGGAGAAGTGGCTTATAGTCGGAGGGCATTTCCAGAAGCCCTTAAACTTTCCCGGAAGGCCCTGAAAATAGACTCTAGACTTCAAGCTCCTTATCGGGTCATAGGAGAAATCTACCTTCTGCAGGGGAAAATCAAAGAAGGCATTAAAGTCTTACTTGAGGCGCATAACCTCGACCCCAAAAATGTGGAAACCTTAAAAAAGTTAGCTTCCGGGTATATCAAGAATAAAGAATATACATCTGCTAAAAAGTTTCTGGAAATAGGCCTCAATATTGACGAAAAAGTTCCAGGCATCCATTACAATCTGGCGGTGGTCTATACAAATATGGGAAATGGACCAAAAGCCATGGAGCATATCGAGCTGGCGCTTGAGCAATATGAAGATATGGATACCCTATTTTGGGCAGGGAAGTCTCGTGACACTCGAAGGATAATAGAAAGAAAGTTCAAGCTCAATAAATAGTCCCTCCCTCCTTTTCCAGAAATAGCAAAAAATCCATTAAAGCTTTCGAAAATTTCATCCGATAAATAGGAATAAGCCAATTTATTTCTCGCCAAGAGAAAGTGCTCATTTACTACGGAGGGGAAAATGACTCAGCGCGAATCCAATTATCAAGTTATCAATATGTGTGATTTTTGTGAAAACGAGTTTGGCAGTTGTGGTGCAACGCCATTGTTTAGCTATGAACTTGATATCGATAAAGTAACACCCAATTCTCTCGATTCTGTCATCGCCTGTAATAAATACGAAAACCCTGTTACAGCAGTAATGATGAACAGCTACTAAATCCATGGGGGGAAGTTGACGAGCCTATAGCAAAAGGCTCAACAACCTTTTCTTGTGTTCCGAATCGACCTATTATCTGCGGCGATCCGCTGCTAGCCTTTTTGGAGCATTCCTGCGATTGACAATACAGCCATACCAAAGCCAAAAATAGTACAAGCGTATAATCCTATCGCATTGTTTCCCAACATATCGATAAAATAAGGTCTGTTAAAAGCAAATCCCCATTAAAAAACAAAGGCGTAAGAAACAAGCAAACCCATTTTATGCCTTCCAAAAAGCATACTTAGGGTGACATCAATGCAAACAACATCACCTGACTCAAAGGTACAGATAAGTTTTTATCGGCAAAAAAATTAGCTAAGGGATTCTCAAAAGTAAGAGTCTCCTTGAATATAAATTCCCTGTTTGCATAGTTATATTTTCGTTACGATATGAAAAGTCCTTTACGGTATAAAATAACAACCAAAAGTATAGCCAGAGAAAGTATCCATATCACCAGATAAGTAACCATTGATTGAGTGGCCTTTTGTTTTTCCAGCCAGCTTCTTGGTTTGATGCCTCTAACCAAAAAAACAATTTTGGCCGCCAGGTTTACGCATACAATATTCACCGCTAGTAATAAGGCAGCACCGATAGCAAGCTGAGTATGGCCCGCGCCCAGCATGATCCCGAGGGTGGCAGTGGGAGGTAATAGAGCAACCGCAACCATCACGCCGACCAACACACTTGAAAGTCCCGTTGTCAAAGAAATCACAGCTGCCGCTCCTGATGCCAACGCCAACGCCATTGAATCCAAACCTACATCTGTGCGTGCCATAAGTTCCGGGCTATCTAAATTCATCGGATGCCAAATTCCAAGTCCTATCGAAAGAAATAATGCCAGTCCAATTCCCGCAAGAATTGTTTTAAAAGCTTTCCACATGAGAGGAATATCCCCCAACGCGGCACCGAGAGCTAAGGCAATATTTGGACCGAGCAGAGGAGCGATAACCATTGCGCCAATCACCACTGCGACATTATTCTCCAGCAGTCCGATTGCCACCACCACCGTGGATAAAAAAACCAGCAACAAGTAAGTGGAATCTAGTCTCGTATTTTTTTCAACCTCGTTATAAAGTTCTTCGCGAGTGGTACTGGACTTGTCCGAAGAATCCTTTTTACTTGAAGCAGGTTCTTTACGTGGAAGCGATGCTTCGAGCGCCATGACAAGAATTTTTGAAGGACCTTCGACACCAAATAATCCCTGCAAAGCATCCAATACAGATTGCCTTTGATCATCGTTGACCAAAACACGGATCATTTTATTTCCGTCATCGTCTTCAGGGCTCACCCAAAGCATTTCAGAATCATGTTGGTTGATAATACTTTCGACAGCTGACAAGTTTCCGACAGGCGTAACGATTTCGATTATTTTCATACTTTTTAGTACTTCTCAAGTGGGGGAAGCAGATAGCAATGGTTGGATTGAGCAAGCCTACGGCTATATCACGTCTTTCCAAGCTGTTTCTAATTGCCCTAGGGTGCTGTCCGCTTATTCAGGCTATAGTAAAAAGCCCAATACTGTTTAACTACTTATGGAGTTCCAACCTATTATTTCAGGGCGTAGCCCTGTTAGAACATTTTTTTGGTGGCAAGATTTGCGATATTTCGCAGAACCTGGTCATTGCATTGGACACAAAAATGACCTTCTCCGGAAGAAATCCAACATTCATCCTCAACCCAGTCTCGGGCGTCTTCTTTATCCTCGCAATATTTACTTTTCTGAACACAATCTTCAGCAATTTTTAACTGACAAGGAATTGCAAACTCACCATCTTTATTCTCTAAATAGGGAAGTTCATCGGACATGATAATTACCTGATCTATATATTTTTAAATAGTAAATTAAGCTTTTATAAACTGTCTATATTAGATTTTATTATAAACACACCTTTCCTTCTTTAAAGAAATAATTCATAAAAAATGATGAATCTTGTTTATCGTAATACTATGAGGTAATAATACCCTTCATATAACTGTTTAAACACTTTAAACAATTTTTTCAGATGAACGGAAATGATTTCAAAAGTTAAAATTTTATTATTATGCGTTTTTATACTGCTGTCGGCGTGCAGTAATGAGGTTGAAACTCAGGGTGGGGCTCTATCTAATGATCCGAAAGTTTTGCTTGAAAATGCCAAGGAGAAGCAAAGAATCGGTGCCTATGACGAGGCTATTGAAATTTTAAATGCGGCTGTGAAAATTGATGCCGATTTTGTACCTGCTTATAACCGGATGGGATTGGTCTTTTTCGAGGCGGACAAGAAAGATGAATCTGTTGTGGCTTTTAAAAAAGCCATGGCCATCGATCCTGAAAATTTGCAAACTCGTCTCGGTCTGGGAGAAACCTATTCGATGTTAACCCGGAACGATCTTGCTGTTGTGCAGTTCTTGAAGGCTTCCGAGATCAAAAAAAATGACCCTGATATTCTTTTAAAGATAGCTTTGGAATACTGGTATCACCAAAATCTAGAAAAATGCAAAGAGTATTATAACAAGGTTCTAGCAATCAACCCGAACCATGTTCAGGTCCATTTAAATTTAATCAGTGTTTATGAAAGAATGAAGGACTGGAGAAACGCCATCAAAGAAATCGAAATTTCCAAACGATTGGGAAAAGAAAAAAATGATTTGACGGCCATCTCTATTGCCGAGAGGAAGAAAAAATTCATCATTGGCAGGATGAACCTGACCGAAGAAGAATATTTAAAGAAAAGCCAACCGCCTTTTGATTGAGATAAACCTACCTAAATAAAGTAACCCAGATACTTCGACATAATGGCAAGGCAGAGGTTCTTGATCATTTGGAGATTGCTATTGCCCAGTGGCTTTATGGATATTTTCTTTTAGCGAAGAAGATTTGTTTGGGGTAGGGTCGATGAGCGGCCATATGAGAATAAAAATAATAAATCCGATCACCACGAAACCGATCGCACTTCCTATCCAGTCGATCAGCGAATATTTTTCTTTGTCTTCATTCATTTTAAACTGCCTAAGATTCTGATTTCATTTTAGGAATCCATCGTGGCACAGTGCGTTTGTATTCGCGATAGGGTTCACCAAACTTACGCTCCAAGTCCGGTTCTTCCCAGAAGGGTATCAAAATCAGACAACCCTGAATAAAGATAAGGCACCAGATAAAAATAGGTATCGATCCTGATAACATCGCTTGCCCCAATAAAACGAGGATAACACCTGTCATCATCGGATTTCTCACGCGTGTGTATACTCCGCATGCTACAAAAATTTTAGGGGGATCGTAAGGAGCGGGGGTTCCGCCACCTCCATATTCTGAAAATAAAGAAACTGAAATCCAGCAAAGGCAAGCTCCGGCGCCCAAAAATAATCCGCCGGGAAATGATCTGATAAGATCAATGCCCAGCGGATATTTATCAAACACGCCACCTTCTCGCGAACACCATAGGAGGTATCCGGGAATCACCCCCATCACATTCATGGGGAAGATGATAAACGCCTTAACTAAGGGGAGTGTAATTTTCACGAATCTCGCCTGATTTCGTTCCACTTCTTAACTCATCAACCGTAGTCAAAAACCAGTAACACAATAAACCCGATAGTAACGAAAGCTGAAAACCAAGCCATGAATTTAAGCATAATAGATCGCCTTTAAAGTTCTATAACCATTCGGCGTGGAGCCAACTGGTCTATTCTCTCAATGCGAAAAGCGATCGTCAAGCTTAACTATTGGCTGCTGCTGGTTTTCTACTACGTTGCGCGTTTCCACGTTGTGGACGACCATTTCTGGCTGCAGGCCTGCTATTTTTTCCTGTTGATGGACGAAAACCATAATTCCTTTTTCTTTGCGGACCCTTTGGCTTGGGGCCAAAAGAATGTCCTCTCTTTGAAGCAATGGATTCCGAATGGTAGATATGATCTGCATCTACCGCTACAGATTTGTTCGTCGACCGTTCTATTTTTTTCAAATATCCCAGTTCTCCCAAATCACATAAAGACAGAGCCATACCTGTTGCTCCTGCTCGGGCTGTTCTGCCAATTCTATGAACATAGCTTTCGGGTTCGTTCGGCAATTCATAGTTGATGACATGAGTGATTCCATCCACATCGATTCCTCGGGAAGCAATGTCGGTTGCAACCAAAACACGAACTTTTCCTGTTTTGAATTTATTTAAAGCATCTATCCGGGCTGATTGCGATTTGTTTCCATGAATCGCATCTGCCTTGATTTTACTTTTAGTCAAATTTTTCACTATCTTGTTCGCTCCGTGCTTGGTGCGGGCGAAAATAAGAGCTCTTTCGATCGTTTCATCTTCTAGCATGGATTTCAGCAATGCGGCTTTGTTTTCACGGTCCACAAACAACACTCGCTGATCGATTTTTTCAACGGTAGTGGAAGGCGGAGCCACCTCAATTTTCACAGGATCTTTTAAGAAACTTTGAGTGAGATGTTGTATCTCTTTGGGCATGGTGGCCGAAAACAGCATAGCCTGGCTATTTTTAGATATCTTAGAATGAATTTTTTTCACATCGGGCAGAAAACCCATATCTAGCATGCGATCTGCCTCATCAAGAACGAAAATCTCGACCTTGTCGAGGTGAAAACATTTCTGATTGTATAAATCCAGTAACCTTCCTGGAGTCGCCACTAGAATATCAACTCCGCGCCTGAGAGCTTTGACTTGTTTTTCTTGCCTGACACCGCCATAAACTACGGTTTGTTTCAAGTTCATATAGCGTCCATAAACATCGAAACTTTCGCTAATCTGCACGGCTAGTTCGCGGGTTGGAGTCAGGATGAGGGAACGCACCCCTTTGGGCCCTGCTGGTTGATTGCTCTCTTGCAAACGTTGAAGGATGGGCAGAGCAAAGGCTGCTGTTTTTCCTGTTCCTGTTTGCGCACATCCTAAAAGATCGCGTCCCTCCAAAAGATGCGGAATAGCTTGCACTTGGATGGGGGTTGGGTTCGTATATTCTTCATCACGAACCGCTTTGCAAATTGGGTCGATTAAATTTAGAGCGTCGAAACCATTTGGTGTCGGTAGAGTTTCATCAGGTGTCGGTGGTGTTTGTAATGCTGTGTTGGTTTGCATGAATTCCTTAATATATTAAATATGAACGTAACGCCTTTTAGACAAAAAACGACGCAGCTAGGCAAAACCCAAAAGGTCTGCTAACAAAAATTATTTTAGGGGGTTTGAGCTTTGTGAGAAAACGAGGGGATTAAATCTGGGGGCCTGGGGCCGGATACTGCTCAACCAAAAACCACTACACCTGTAATTCTCTAGACGGCTATAACCACTTAAAGTATACGGCATTATATAACAGTTCTTTAAATAAAGCTAGCCTTTTAATCTACTCAACCCGATAGTGAAATATTGAAGTAAATGCCCTATTATTTCTACATGATCTGTCCCAAATGCCAACACGAACAAGCTAAGTCCGAAACTTGCATTCATTGCGGTGTCATTTTTCAGAAGCACCTTAAATATTTAGATGATTCGGAAAAGAAGACATCGAATGAGCGCGATCAAAAACTTGAAAAAGAGGATGATACTGAACACACCGTTTCGCTTCTTTCAGTTTTCGAACAGGACTGGAAGCCAGTCTCTACCCCCGCATTCGTTTTTCTATCAGCACTGTTTCTAGCTCACATTATTTACTTTCCCAAAGAACCAGTATTAAAGGATTGGGCATTTTTATCTTCGTTTATCCATAGCGTCAACCTTGTGTTTCATGAAGCGGGTCATGTTCTATTTGCAATTTTTGGAAACCAAACTCTCACTATACTAGGAGGGTCTCTCAACCAGCTACTTATCCCTTTAATAGTTTTGATAACATTTTTCTATAAGAGAGATACAGCAGGAACAGGTTTTGCCCTGTTCTGGTTTTTCGGAAATTTTTTGGATGTCGGTATCTATATGGCCGATGCCCGGTTTCTTAAATTACCACTCATTGGCGGACTGGGCATGGAAGCCCACGACTGGCGGAACCTGTTCAATCAGTTTGATTTATGGTCGGTCGACCAGTTGTTATCCCATATCACTTTTTATTCAGGCTGGTTGGGAATAATTATTACCGCAGCTTGGTTGTTTAAGAAATGGCGTATATCGACTTAACCCTGGAGCGGCTCTAGGGTTAATGTAACAATGTTCAAAACACATATACTTGACCTGTTGGTTAAAAAACTTTACAGAAGTAATGAAATTTTTCTATTTTTATGTAAAACTAAAGGTGTTCTCGTATTCTAATAAAAACTTAATACGAAGGGCATTTATATAGTAATTACCTATACCGTTTTCTAAAATAATAAAGTTCGTTCCAATAATCAGGAGTCTGTGATGAGCGCATTACCACAAACCGAAAACCCAAAGGAAAAAGTGGGAGATTTCATGACGACGCCGGTTAAAAGTGTCGATGTGAATGCAACGATTCAAGAAGCTGCCATGCAAATGGATGCGAAGAATATCAGTGCACTCATCACAACTGAAAATGGGAAACATATTGGTATTGTTACAGAAAGAGATTTTACACGAAAAGTGGTTGCGCAAGGACTGTCACCCGCTGACCCAATTTCGAAAATAATGAGTACCCCTCTCTATACCATGGATAAGAATCAGCATATCTTTGAAGCTGTAGAGTTTATGACGGATAAAAATACCCGCCATATTACGGTTACAGATAACGATGATGTCGTAGGGATTCTAACCATTAAGAATACCTTCTCCTATTATATGAAACTATTCGGATTAGAATTATAGCCAGGGCACCTCATACCCTTCCTTAATAAAAACACTATCCCCAGTTTTGAAGCAAACCCCTGCTCCTCTGCACAACCCAGTATTTATCAGGTAGAATAAGTCTAATGGATACCCTTACTTTTATTGTTGCCGCCGTGGCTCTTATTCTTCTCATCGCACTTTCATCCCAATATCTTTTGGACCCTGATCTCCGCCAAACGGCCTTTAACTTTGTGTTGTTGACTTTTGCGGCTCTGCTGATTTTTTCTTCTTTTAAAAGTCTTTATGTGGGGGAAATGAATACGTTCACAGCTAGCGAAGGTGAGGTAAAAATTTTGATGGATAAAAACCCGTGGCGTTTCTGGGGAAGCTGGATATTTAAAATGCTACTGGGGAGTTTCATTCTGCATTTTCTGTATAATAAAAGAAAACAAAAAGAACCTTGAGTAAGAAATGGATATCACCGAACTCATTAAAACCTTCGTTATTCTCGTTGCCGTTATAGACCCAATTGGCAACATCCCGGTTTACATATCACTGACCGCACAGAAAACAGATGCCGAACACAAATCCATTGCACTGAAAACTTCCTGTACAGCGGTACTCTTATTAGCCGCCTCCTTTTTACTCGGAAAACATATCATCGCTTTTTTCGGCATAGAAATGTCTGCTTTCAAGCTTATTGGCGGACTCTTTCTTGTCTACATCTCTTTTACAATGTTATCGAACACAAAAAGCTCCTATCTGTTTTCCGAAGACAACATTGAAGAAGATATCTCCTTGATGCCGCTTGCGTTCCCGCTTTTTATCGGGCCGGCAGCCATCAGCATTGTCATCATTCAATCCGACGAGATATCTAACTGGACTGGGCAAATAATTTCTTTATTTGAATTTACTTTAATTGGGCTTCTTATTTGGCTGACTCTTAGACTGAGCAAACTCATATTAAATAGCCTCAGCAAAACCGGTACTAAATTCATCCACCAGATCATGGGACTCCTACTGGGGAGTCTCGCGATTGGCATGATCGCAGAAGAACTAAAAATTCTCCTTCCCGGCTTATCGTAATCTACAAATTGCTTAAAAAAATCTCAACTTCCGCAAAAGCAGTTCCTCTCTAAGGCAAACATAAATTAATCCGCTTTTTTTTCTATTCCCTTGATAATCGAATTTCCTTTAGGCGCATGGTTTCTAAGGTGCTCTCGCACCAACATCACCGCATGATTATCATCCATCGCCGTTATGAAAATGCTGAAATCATCTTCTGATTTATCCTTTTCGTTTATTAAAACACCTTTTACTTTGAAACTGTATTCTTTAGGTGGCATTGTATTCTCAGTCTGATTTAAACCCGTATTATATATAGTCTACTCTAACCATCAACCTTTCAGTCTGCTTAAGGAATCTTTAAATGAAGGATGGAATAAATTTTAGGATCGCCATTCGAGTTCCAGAAATTTTTTATGTGCTCAGAAACCATGAATCGAATGAACCTGATAGGTTTGATAAGGAAGCGGAGTTGATAAAGCAACATCAATCGGATGAAGAAGGCCCCATTTCTGCCGATGTACAGTTAGGTAGAGATCAAATAAACAAGCTTTGCAATACACTTAAATCCACATTCACAACCGACACAAAAAATATTTCCACATTTAAAAATTATATTTTTAATCTGGAATCAGATTCTAAAGATGCTGCTCTACTGGAAGTAGAAAATTATATGCAGGAAATGAGAAATATTGAACAAAGTTTTACTGGCGAAAATCTATCAAATTTTTTCCTCAGACATTGGCCTGAAAAACCTGAAGATTTTTACTTTATGCTAAAAAGCATAGACTTGGCCGGAATCAGGGTGGTGCGAGACAGTAGCTTGCTAGAAAGCCTAACGGATGAGGACAAAATCAGTATTTTCCTTGAAAGCTGTTGAGGCCCATCTTTGAGCTGAGAATACCATTGACTTAAAGAACTCTGAGGTTTACTTTTATTGGATAAGGATCACTTTTTAAAATATTCGGGGTTTATATTATGAAGAAGCTCTTCAAGTCTTTTCGTATATTTTTCCCTTTCTTTATTCTTATTCTAATCCCCGTTCATTCTGCACAGGCAAACAGCCAAACATGCCATGCCCTGCTTCAGCCGATTGACAATCAGGTCGCTAGTGTCAAAGCTCAGGGAGGCGTATGGGAAGCCTTTGAAAAAAGAAGCAACTTTCGAGATCATTCCACCGTGGCCCTTCACCTTGACCAGAAAGCCATTGCGCTCATATATACACTCGACTACATTTGTAAGGCTCTAAACGCCATTCCAACAAACGATATTTCCAATTATATTTTGCCGATGTGGCGTGATAAAGGAGAAAAAGAATTTATCAAATATCAAATAGGTGGTTATGGATACGCCGTGGAAGAGGTAATGACCTGGGTCGAGTATGCAAAGTATTTCGAGAAAAACCACAAGCGCAAACTCGATTTTGTTAAGGTTCAAGAAACAATGAAAAATTCAGAATCTTTTGTCAATCGCTTTGTAAAAATTGTTAAAAAAGTAAGGCAAACCAACAAGGTCAAAGAGGTGGTTGAAGAGTCAAAAATCCTGATAGCTGATTTTGCAAAATTCCATAAAGAAGATCCTATACTTAAACAAGCAGATGACGAAAATACAGCAATACCTCATGCTTCAACGTTAACAGAATCTGCAGATGAAATGTAACCAGAGGAAACTTGAATGATCGAAATTCAATGCACTCAATGCAAAACCTTTATTGCGCGCTATAAAGGTTCTGGTGAATTGGACTTGCTATTACTCGACAGCGTTATCAAACCCAATTCTCTCGCGAATCTAAAATCTACCAGCAAGGCCGACTTACCATATTTAACTTGTAATGAATGCAGTAGCAAACTTGGTAAACCAGCAGTAGACAAAACAGGTCGCCCGGCTTACAAAATGATCAAAGGTTCTTTTCGAAAAAAGGGGATTATAAAAGCAATGACCACAAGTCCACACACAAGCTGGCGGTAGCCACTCGACGTAGGGCCCATGGGTCCATTTTCTTAATATTAAACTTCACCATTTAACTTTTTACTCTAGTTAAATTTCCCTGAGAGAAAAAATGAGCAAAACCACAAAAATTGTCCTGACTGTTCTTGCCGTTCTAATGGTAACCCTGTTTTTCATGATGTGGAAAAGCCTTGGCGGCGGACCCATCATCGCTCCTCGATCGGCTCTTTAAATTAAAAAAATATTGGCTTAGACCACGCCTTTTCAATGGGTTTTGGCGAGCCCTTATTTTTAGGCATTACTATCCATCAAGCCTTTTCATTAAATAGTCGTCCCTGAAAAATTCGATAGAGCCCATATATAAAGGGTGAAGATGGGTTTTGAGTGTTGTAAAATTGCCGAAAGTTGTTGAATATCTTTCAAAACCCGGTGATTTTATGCAAGCAAAACCTCG